>NZ_AEWG01000049.1 GCF_000190375.1 Rubrivivax benzoatilyticus JA2 = ATCC BAA-35 | reverse complement strand
GGCGAGGCCTGCGGCCGGCTCGAGCACGTGCGCGACCAGCTCGCCAAGGCGCTCGAGCGCAGCCCCAGCCTGGACGTGCTGCAGGCGCTGGGCCGGCTCGACCCGGCGAGCCAGCCGCGCCGCCTGGCCGACAGCCTGCGCCAGCAGCCGAGCCTGACCGCGGCGCATGCGCTGCTCGCCACGCCGCCCCAGCCAGCGGCCGGCGACCCGGCGGCGCTGGAGCTCGTCGAGCAGGCGCTGGCGCGCGCCGCGCGCCCGCTGCACCGCTACCGCTGCGCGGCCTGCGGCTTCGAGGCCCACCAGTACTTCTGGCAGTGCCCGGGCTGCCTCAGCTGGGACAGCTACCCGCCGCGGCGGGTCGACGAAAGCTGAGCCCATGAACCAAGACAACTCGTTCGCGCTGTACCGGCGGCTGCTGCAGTACGTCCGGCCCTACACGAAGGTCTTCGTGCTCGGCGTGCTGGCGATGGTCGTCAACGCCGCCGCCGAGGCTTCGGTCCCGGCGCTGTTGAAGCAGCTGATCGACGGCAGCTTCGTCGAGAAGGACCCGAAGCTCGCGCACGTGATGCCGCTGGCGCTGGTCGCGCTGTTCGCGGTGCGCGGCCTGTCCGACTATGCCCACACGGTGGCGCTCAACAGCGTCGCCACGCATGTCGTGCTCGATCTGCGCAACGCGGTCTTCGCCCGCCTGCTGACCCTGCCGCTGGCCTTCTTCGACCGCCAGCCCTCGGCCGTGCTGATGTCGCGCCTGACGCACAACGCGCAGCAGGTCAGCCCGATCATCACGATCTCGCTGATCACGATCGTCAAGGACTCGCTGACCGTCGTCGGCCTGCTCGGCTACATGCTGTGGCTGAACTGGAAGCTGTCGCTGCTGTTCTTCACCGTGCTGCCGGCGATCGGGTGGGTCATCCGTTCGGTCGGCCGCCGGCTGCGCCGCTACAGCCACGCGCAGCAGGACTCGGTGGGGGCGCTGTCGCACGTCGCCGACGAAGTGCTGGGCGCCCAGCGCGAGATCAAGGTCTTCGGCGGTCAGGACTACGAGCAGCGGCGATTCGCGCAGGTCGCCGGCCTGCTGCGCCGCTACACGATGAAGTCGGTGCGCACCTCGGCGGCCAACGGCCCGCTGGTGCAGCTGATCGCCTCGCTGGCGCTGGCCGGGATCATCTACTACGCGACGCTGGCCTCGCAGAGCAACAACCTGACGGTCGGCGGCTTCGTCTCGTTCTTCGGCGCGATGGCGCTGCTGCTGGGGCCGCTGAAGCGGCTGTCCAACGTCAACGAGACGCTGCAGCGCGGCCTCGCGGCGGCAGCCTCGCTGTTCGAGATCCTCGACGCCGAACCCGAGCGCGACGAGGGCACGCGCACGCTGGGCCGCGTCAGCGGGCACCTGCGCTTCGAGGACGTGGTCTTCCGCTACCCGAACACCGAAGGCAACGCGATCGACCGCGTGACGATGGAGATCGCCGCCGGGGAGTCCGTCGCGCTGGTCGGCGCGTCGGGCAGCGGCAAGTCGACGCTGATGTCGCTGATCCCGCGCTTCTATGCGCCCGACGGCGGCCACATCCTGCTCGACGGCGTGGACACCCGCGAGGTGCGGCTGGCAGACCTGCGCGCCAACATCGCGCTGGTGACGCAGCACGTCGTGCTGTTCAACGACACGATCGCCGCCAACATCGCCTACGGCGCGCCCGGCGAGCCGACCCGCGAGGACATCGAACGCGCCGCCGAGACCGCGCACGCGATGGAATTCATCCGCGAGCTGCCGCAGGGCCTGGACACCCAGATCGGCGAGAACGGAGCCCGCCTGTCCGGCGGCCAGCGCCAGCGCCTGTCGATCGCACGCGCGCTGCTGAAGGACGCGCCGATCCTGCTGCTCGACGAAGCCACCTCGGCGCTGGACACCGAGAGCGAACGCATCGTCCAGCAGGCGATCGACAACCTCAAGCGCGGCCGCACGACGGTGACGATCGCGCACCGGCTGTCGACGATCGCCAACGCCGACCGCGTGATCGTGATGGACCAGGGCCGCGTCGCCGAAGTCGGCACGCATGACGAACTGCTCGCCCGCGGCGGGCTGTACCACAAGCTGCACCTGATGCAGCACCGCCAGAGCGAGATCTCCGAATGAACACGGCCCCGCTGAAGACGCCGCCGGCCGAGCCGCCGCTGTCGGTTCTGATGTACCACCAGTTCGGCCACTTCGCCCGACCGAAGGCGCATCGCGCGCAGTTCTGCGACAGCGCGCGCTTCGGTTCGCAACTGGCCTATCTGCGCCGCATGGGCTTCGACGTGATGTCGCTGGAATCCGCGCGGCAAGCGCTGTTCGAGGGCGCCGCGCTGCCGCGGCGCGGCGTCGTGCTGACCGTCGACGACGGCTACCAGAACTTCGCCGACCACGCCTGGCCGGCGCTGCAGGCGCAGGGCATGCCGGCGACGGTGTTCATCGTCACCTCGCTGGTCGGGCGCAAGTCGGAGTGGCTGCAGGGCTTTGCCGAGCAGCCGCCGCTGATGGACGCGCCGACGCTGCGCCGCCTGCGCCGCGAAGGCGTGCATTTCGGCTCGCACTCGCTGACGCACCCGCGCCTGTCGCGCCTGGCCCCCGAGCAGATGCGCGCCGAGATCTTCGACAGCAAGGCCGCGCTCGAGGACCTGCTCGGCGAGGCGGTCACCGACTTCTGCTATCCCTACGGCGACTACGACGAACGCGCACGCGACTACGTGCGCGAGGCCGGCTACCGCACCGGCCTGACCTGCATCCGCGGCAAGGCCAACGGCGCACGTTCGCCGTTCGACATTCCGCGCAAGGCGATTTCCTGGGGCGACAACCTGCTCGGTTTCGCCTGGAAGCTGCACTTCAAGCACGACTGAACACCGCCCCGATGCGCATCCTGCACGTCCTGCACAGCCACGGTTACGGCGGCGCCGAGAACCACTGCCTGATGCTGATGCGCGCCCAGCGCGCCGCCGGCCACGAAGTCGAGTTCGCCGGGCCGCTGGATTCCTGGATCGGCCGCGCCTGCGCCGAGGCCGGCATCCCCGCGCACCACGTCGCGATGCACGGGCTCTACGACCTCGTCTCTCACTGGCGGCTGCGGCGGCTGGTGGCGCGGCTGGCGCCGGACATCGTGCACGGCCACCTGATCCGCGGCGCGGCCTACGCGGCGCGCGCGCAGCACGGCCACCGCGGCTGCGTCGCCGTCTGCACCGCGCACGCGACCACGGCGCGCAAGCACATGGGCGGTTGCCGGCACGTGATCGCGGTCTCCGCCGCGGTACGCGACAACGTCGTCTCCGGCGGCCACGCCGCTGACGCGGTGTCGGTGGTGCATCACGGCGTGCCCGACGTGCGGCGGCCCGATCGTGCGGCGCTGCGACGCGAGCTCGGCGTGCCGGAAGACGCCTTCGCTGCCGTACACGTCGGCCGCTTCGTCCGCGACAAGGGCCAGGACCTGCTGGTCGAGGCCTTCCGCCGACTGCCTCCGCAGCTGCACCTGGTGATGATCGGCGACCCCTCGACCGAGTTCGGCCGCCAGGTGCAGGCACAGGCGGCGGGCGACCCACGGCTGCACTTCGCCGGCTACCGCGGCGACGCACCCGACCTGCTGGCGGCCTTCGATGCTTTCGTGCTGCCTTCGCGCCGCGAGGCGCTGTCGCTGGCCATCGTCGAGGCGATGGCCGCCGGCCTGCCGGTGGTCGCCGCGGCGGTCGGCGGCGTGCCCGAGATCGTGCACGACGGAGACAACGGACGGCTGGTGCAGGCCGAGGACCCATCGGCGCTGGCCGATGCGCTCGCGGCGCTCGCCGCCACGCCCACGGATGCCGCGGCGATGGGCCGCCGCGGCCGCAGCCGCTACGAGGACGCGATGACCCTGGAGAAGATGGCCGAGCGCACGATCGCGGTCTACCGTGCCGTCCGAGGAGAGCGAGCATGAGCCGGCTGCTGCCGCTGAAGCTGCCCGCCGGCCGCCCGCCGCGCATCCTGATCGTGCGCCTGAGCGCGATCGGCGACGTCGTCATGGCCTCGGGCCTGATCCGTTCGCTGCGTGCACGCTGGCCCGACGCGACGATCCACTGGCTCGTCGAGCCGCCGGCGGCGCCGCTGCTGGCGCACAACCCGCGCCTGGACGGCGTCAAGACGATGCCGCGCGCCGTGCTGCAGCAGCTCTGGCGCGAGCGCCGCCTGGGCGCGCTGGCCGGCGAGGTGCTGGCCCTGCGCCGCCGGCTGCGTGCCGAGCGCTACGACCTCGTGCTCGACGCCCAGGGCCTGCTCAAGAGCGGCTTCTGCGCCTGGCTGACCGGCGCGCCGCAGCGTGTCGGGCTGCGTTCGCACGAAGGCAGCCAGCACCTGATGCACCACCGCGTGTCGCCACCCGCCGGCGCCGACCGCCGCATCGGCAGCGAGTACCGGGCGCTCGGCGTCGCGCTCGGCGCTGCCGAGTCCGACTTCCGCCTGGACCTCGCCGTCGGCGCGGCCCCGCGCGAACGCGCGCGCGCCGCGCTCGCCGAGGCCGGCGTCGCCGGCCGCTGGGTCGCGCTGTGCCCGTTCACGACGCGGCCGCAGAAGCACTGGTTCGAGGACCGCTGGGCCGAGCTGGCCCAGGCCTTCGCGGCGCGCGGCCTGCAGCCGGTGATCGTCGGCGGCCCGGGCGACGTGGACGCCGCGGCGCGCATCGCCGCACTGGCGCCGGCGGCGGCCAACCTCGCCGGCCGGCTCAAGCTCGACGAGACCGTCGCCGCGCTGGCCGAGGCCGCGCTGCTGGTCGGCGTCGACACCGGCCTGACGCACATGGGCACGGCGCTGGACGTGCCGACCGTCGCGCTGTTCGGCTCGACCCGGCCCTATCTCGACGCGGCCACGCCGCGCACCGTCGTGCTCTACGACGCGCTGCCGTGTTCGCCCTGCCGCCGCCGCCCGAGCTGCGCCGGCCGCTTCGACTGCATGCGCTCGCTGGAAGTGCAGCGCGTGTTCGACACCGCGACGCGGCTGGCCGACGGCACCCCGACCCTCCCGATCCTCCCCGTCTCATGAAGGTTCTCCACGTCGAGGCCGGCAAGCACCTGTACGGCGGTGCGCTGCAGGTCGTGTTCCTGGTGCGCGGGCTCGGTGCCGAGGGCGTCGACAACGTGCTCGCCGCGCCGCTGGGCAGCGCCGTCGCCGAGGCGGCCGCGCCGCACGCGCGCGTCGTGCAGATCGAGATGGGCGGCGACGCCGATGTCGGCATGCTCGGCCGCCTGCGCCGCCTGATCCGCGCCGAGCGCCCGGACGTCGTGCACCTGCACAGCCGCCGCGGCAGCGACCTCTGGGGCGGCCTGGCGGCGCGCCTGGAAGGCGTGCCGGTGGTGCTGAGCCGGCGTGTCGACAACCCCGAGCCGCGCGCCTGGGTCGGCCTCAAGTACCGGCTCTACGACCGCGTCGTGACGATCTCCGAGGGCATCTTCCGCGTGCTCGAGGCAGAGGGCGTGCCGCGCACCAAGCTGCGCTGCGTGCCGAGTTCGGTCGACGTCGAGCAGTACCGGCCCGGCCGCGGCGAACGCGCCTGGCTGGAGGCCGAGTTCGGCCTCGCGCCGGACGAGCTGGCGGTCGGCATGGCCGCGCAGTTCATCGCCCGCAAGGGCCACCGCACGCTGCTGGCGGCGCTGCCGGCGGTGCTGGCGGCGCACCCGCGCACGCGTTTCCTGATCTTCGGCCAGGGGCCGCTGCGCGAGGCGATCGAGAACGAGGCGCGCGCCGCCGGCTTGGTCGACCGGGTGCTGTTCCCGGGCTTCCGCCAGGACCTGCCGCGCGTGCTGCCCAACCTCGACCTGCTGGTGCACCCGGCCGAGATGGAAGGCCTGGGCGTCGCGCTGCTGCAGGCCGCGGCCTGCGGCCTGCCGATCGTCGCCGGCCGCGCCGGCGGCATCCCCGAGATCGTGCTGCCGGGCGTCAACGGCGAGCTGATCGAGCCGGGCGACACCGCCGCGCTGGCGCGCCACCTGAACACGCTGCTGGGCGACGCCGCGCTGCGCGCGCGCTACGGCGCGGCCGGGCGCGAGCACGTCGTCGCGCGTTTCTCGGTGGCGGCGATGGTGCGCGGCAACCTGCAGGTCTACCGGGAGATCGCCGCACGATGACACGCTGCGCCGTCTACTTCGTCGCCTCGCCGCTGCAGTATCTGGCGGCACGCCAGATCGCCGCCCGGCACGAAGCCGACGCGCGCCAGGTGCTGGTCTGGTACAAGCCCGGCGTCGGCCCGGTGGTCGTCGCCTCCGACTGGGACGCCGCGGCCTACATGCCGTGGCCGCGCATCGAGCCGCTGCCGGGGGCCTTCGGCGCCCATCGGCGGCTGCTGGCGAACCTGCGCGAGGTCGCCGCGCTCGTCGGCCGCTGCGACGAGCTGCATCTGCACAGCGCCGTCTTCGACACCGAGGCGATCAACTACTTCCTGCACGCGCTGCCTCGGTTGTGCGGCGCGCGCACGATGCACGCGCGCATCCTGCCCGATGGCGTCATCAGCATGCGCCGCTACCCGCTGAGCGGCGGCAAGCGCTTGCTGCAGCACCTGCGCCGCCTGCGCGGCCTGATCGCCCCGCAGCTGCGTTACCGCACCTTCAGCGGCGACCGCATCGGTTCGGACGCACCGTTCTGCGACCGCATCTACGTGCTGCCGGGGCTGCCACACGAGTACCCGGCCGACAAGGTGGTGGTGCTGGATCCACTGGTCGGGCGCGCCACTTCGGACGAGGCCGCGCCACGCCGCGCGCTGGTCGTCGGGCAGCCGGTCGTCGGCGCCGGGCTGATGAGCGCGGCCGATGGCGAGCGCCTCGCCACCGCGATCCACGCATGGCTGCAGCGTCAGGGCTTCGACGCGGTCGACTACCGCCCGCATCCCAAGGATCCGCACCGCGAGATGTTCCATCCGGACTACGCGCTGCTCGCGACCGACCGGACGATCGAGGAGTGGATGCAGTCGCACCGCTATGCGGCGGTCGTCGGCGCGCGCTCGACGGCCCTGCTGTTCGCGCGCCAGATCTACGGCCCCGAGACGGTGGTGGTGGGTTTCGGCTGGGAGCGCATCCAGTTCAAGTCGACCGACGAGCGCAAGACGATGACGAAGGCCTTCCTGGAACTCGGCGTGCGGCTCGAGCCGCTGGAGGGCACCGCATGACGGCGCCGGTGCACTTCGTCTGCGTGACGATCGGCCGGATGGACGGGATGGCCGAGCTCTACCTGTCGCGGCTGCACGGCATGCTGCAGCGCCACGTGCATCGGCCGTTCACGCTGCACTGCTTCAGCGACGTGGCGCGGCAGGTGCCGCCAGGCGTCGTGCTGCACGACTGCAGCGAATGGCGGCGCTTCGTCGGCCCGTCGGACCACGTCACCTGCCACAAGCTGTGCCTGTTCGCGCCGGAACTGGTCGGCCTAGCGGAGTTCTTCTACCTCGACCTGAGCATCGTCGTCCAGCAGGACCTCGACGACTGGCTGGCCCGCTCGCTCGGCCGCGCAGAGGACCTGCTGATCGTCGACGACTGGAACTACGACTGCTACAATTCCAGCGTCATGCGCATCCGCCCCGGTGCGATGCGGGCGGTGTTCGACGACTTCGCCGCCGGCGTTCGCCACCCGGCCCGCGTGCCGGGCGACCAGGACCAGATCCACGCCGCGGTCGCCGCCCACGGCCTGTCGGCCCGGGTGGGCCTGTTCGATGCCGCCGACATCGTGAGCTACAAGACACTGCGCCGCCTCGGCCGACGCCGCCCCGGCGAAGCCAAGCGCGCCTTCGCCGGCGCGCTGATCGTCAAGTTCCACGGCCGGCCCAAGCCGCACGTGGCGCTCAGCTGGCCGTACCACCTGCTGCGCGTCGTGTTGCCGCAACTGCCGCTCGGCGGCGCCGGCTATCTGCCCTGGAGACGGCTGCGCCGCGAGTGGAACGGCCGCTAGCTGTCGAGTTCCAACAGGTTGCTCATGGCCGGGATGCGGCTCATGGGTCGCCGTCGGTTGAACGCGGAGTGGTCTGGACGAAGCACTCGGCCTTGCCGTTGGTGTTGGGCGTGTACGCGCGTGTTCGCACATGTCGGATGCACAGTCCGTCGTAGGCCGATCACTGCACGCAGGACCGGGAGTGCGGAATGGCGACGCCCGAGGCGATCTGACGCCCCGGTTCAGCGCGCCGGGGTGATCAGGCCCGATTCAACGGCGTGCGCCAGCGACGACGCAACCACGCCCGCGCCCTTGTACGCCTCGCCTGGCGCCAGCACCCGGATGGCCCGCCCGACGCCAGCCGCGTCGGCGGCCTGCAGGTCCGAGTCCTTGTCGCCAACCAGCACCGAGGCCGCCAGGTCGATCGTCAGCTCGCGTGCCGCGCGCAGGATCATCCCCGGCGCCGGCTTGCGGCAGTCGCAGTCGCGCGCGTAGGCCGCGACCGAGCCCTTCGGGTGATGCGGGCAGTGGTAGACGCCGGCCAGCGGCGCGCCGGCGGCGGCGAGTTCGGCCTTCATCCGCGCCGTCAGCGCCTCGTAGTCGGCCTCGGTGTAATAGCCCCGCGCGATGCCCGACTGGTTGGTCACGACGACGAGTTGCCAGCCGGCCTGGTGCAGCCGGCGCATCGCGTCGACGGCGCCGGGCACGAACTCGAAGTCCTCCCAGCGCCCGACGTAGCCGTGATCGACGTTGACCACGCCGTCGCGGTCGAGGAAGACGGCGCGCGCGCGCTGTGGGGCACTGTCCGGCCTGGCGGCCGGTCCCGCCTGGCGGGAATGGGCCCCGAACGAGTCCTGCGGGCTCATGTGCCGGCGCGGATGCGTTCGACGAGCCGCGTCGTCGAGTAGCCGTCGACGAAGGGCAGCGCCAGCGCCGTGCCGCCCCAGCCGCGCACCAGCCGCGTCTCTTCCAGCGTCTCGATGTCGTAGTCGCCGCCCTTGACGTAGACGTCGGGGCGCAGCTCGGCCAGCAGCGCCACCGGCGTGCGTTCGTCGAACCAGGTGACGAGCGACACCGATTCCAGCGCCGCCAGCACCAGCGCGCGGTCTTGCTCGCCGTTCAGCGGCCGGTCCGGGCCCTTGCCCAGACCACGCGCCGAGACGTCGCTGTTGACGCCGACGACCAGCGAGCCGCCGAGCGCACGCGCACGCTCCAGGTAGCTGACGTGGCCGCGGTGCAGCACGTCGAAGACGCCGTTGGTGAACACCCACGGCCGCGGCAGCGCCGCCAGCCGCGCCGGGGCGTCGGCGCGAGCGCAGAGCTTGTCCATGAAGCTCATCGGGGCACCCTTCGGCCTTGCGGCCGGTCCGCCAAGCGGGACTGAGCCCCGGACAAGTCCTGTGGGCTCATGCGAACAGCTCGTCGTAACCGACGCTGGCCGTGCCGAAACGGCCGACGACGATGCCGCCGGCGCGGTTGGCCCAGGGCATCGCGTCGCTTGCCGGCAGGCCGGCGGCGATCAGCGCGGCCATCGTCGCGATGACGGTGTCGCCGGCGCCGGTGACGTCGAAGACCTCGCGGGCGTCGGCGTCGACGTGGCGCTCGCCCTGGGCGTCGTACAGCGTCATGCCTTCTTCGGAGCGCGTCAGAAGCAGCGCCGCCAGCCCCAGGCGCTCGCGCAGCGCACGGGCGCGTTCGCGCAGCTCGTCCTCGCTGGCCCAATGGCCGACGACCTGCGCCAGCTCGGCGCGGTTCGGCGTGATCAGGTCGGCACCGGCATAACGCGAGAAGTCGCTGCCCTTGGGGTCGACGAGCACCGGCTTGCCGGCCTCGCGCGCCATCGTGATCATGCGGCCGACGTGGGCCAGCCCGCCCTTGCCGTAGTCGGAGAACAGCACCGCGTCGTGGCCGGGCAGCTCGCGCTCGAAGTCGTCGAGCAGCTGCGCCAGCACCTCGTGCGTCGGCTGGTTCTCGAAGTCGATGCGCACCAGCTGCTGCTGGCGGCCGATGACACGCAGCTTGACGATGGTGCGCAGCTGGGCGTCGGCGCCGAGCACGGCGCGAACGTCCTGGGCCTCGAGCAGCGTGCGCAGCCGGCGCGCGGGCTCGTCGTCGCCGACGACGGTCAGCAGCGTCGCCTGCGCGCCGAGCGCACGCACGTTCAGCGCGACGTTGGCGGCGCCGCCCAGGCGCTCCTCCTCGCGGTTGACACGCACCACCGGCACCGGCGCCTCGGGCGAGATTCGGTCGACGGCGCCGTGCCAGTAGCGGTCGAGCATGACGTCGCCGACGACGAGCACGCGGCACGCCGCCAGCGCCTCGCGCGCCGGACGCGGCCAGGTGGCGGTGACGCTCACTGATGGGCTCACTGGGGCACCCTTCGGACTGGCGGCCGGTCCCGCCGAGCGGGAATGAGCCCCGGACAAGTCCTGAGGGCTCATGCCAGCCCCAGCTTCTGTTCGACCAGCCCGCACAGCGTGTGGCCGATCAGGATGTGCGCTTCCTGGATGCGCGCGGTCGTCGTGCTCGGCACGACGATCGCCTGGTCGCAGCGCGTGCGCAGCGCGCCGCCGTCGCGGCCCAGCAGGCCGATCGTCGTGAGGCCCAGTTCACGCGCAGCGTCCACGGCGCGCAGCACGTTGGCCGAGTTGCCCGAGGTCGAGAGGCCCAGCAGCACGTCGCCGGCACGGCCCAGCGCGCGCACCGGACGCACGAACACGTCGTCGAAGGCGTAGTCGTTGGCGATGCTGGTCAGCGCCGAGGTGTCGGTCGTCAACGCGATCGCCGCCAGCGGCCGGCGGTCGTGGATGAAGCGGCCCGTCAGCTCGGCGGCGATGTGCTGGCTGTCGGCGGCCGAGCCACCGTTGCCGCAGATCAGCAGCTTGCCGCCGGCCTCGAGCGCACGCGCGATCGTGTCGCCGGCGCGTTCGACCTCGGCGTCGAGCGTGTCGAGCCGAGCGAACAGCGCCCGGTGCTCGGCCAGGTTATGGGCAAAAAGGGAAGTCATCTCGGGAGGTTCACCGTCTCGCGCCGCGGTGCGCGGCGGCGGCGGAGACTATAGCCGGCCACCCCCGGCCGGCGGGGTGCCGCGGCGCAAGCGATCGCCCTGCACGGGGCACCGCTCGGAGGCGCCCCGCGGAGGGATGCGCGCCCCCCGCGGGCTCCGAAGAATGCGCCCCGTGCACCGTCGGCATGGGGCCGGCGGGCCACGACGGCACCTGGTGCCGAGGGAGCCCTCCATGAAGCGATTCCTGCGTCCCGCCGCCGCACTGCTGTTCGCGGCCTTCGCCTTCAACGCCCATGCCGCGGTCGACGCCAACCAGGCCAGTCAGGCCGAGCTCGAAACCGTCAAGGGCATCGGCCCGGGCCTGTCGGCCAAGATCCTCGAGGCGCGCATGGCCGGCGCGTTCAAGAGCTGGGCCGACATGGTCGACCGCGTGCCCGGCATCGGCGCGGGCAACGCCGCACGCTTCTCGCAGGCCGGGCTGACGGTGGCCGGCGCCGGCTGGAGCGGTGGCGATGCCAAGGACACCAAGCCGGCGAAGGCGAAGTGAAGAAGTGCCGGCGCGTGCCGCACCGCACGCGCTGGCGGAGCCGCCTGGGTCAGCCCTGCGGGCCGCGATGGCCGTCGCGGGGCCCGGGCGGGCCGCGGCGGTCGTCGCGCCGGTCATGGCGGTCGTCGCGGCGATCGTCACGGCGGTCGTAGCGGTCGTCACGGCGATCGTCGCGGCGCTCGTAGCGGTCATCGCGCCGGTCGTCGCGCCGCTCGTAACGCACCTCGCGCGCCGGCATCACATGGCTGCGATACCAGCGGTGGTCGACGAAGTACACCGGCACGCCGCAGGCACCGTAGTCCCGGCAGTGCTTGCGCCAGTTCTTGCGGTGGCCCGGCGGGACCCACATGTAGACCGGCTGCGGCGCCACGGCGACCGGCCGGCCGATGATCACCGGCTGCGCGACGATGACCGCCGGCTGCGGATAGCGGCCGATGTCCACGCGGCCGTAGATGCCCGGCTGGCTGATCTCGACCGACACGCCGACATTGGTGGCCTGGGCGGGTGCGCCCACCAGCGCCAGGATGCTCAGGCAGGCGCTCGCGATCGTCTTTCTCATCGGATCTCCAGACAGTGTTTCACGAGAACCTAACGCTGCCTGCCGCACGGCGGATGTCAGACAAGGCCGCGCGAAACAAACCCTTTCATTCGTAGACGATGGCCGCGCGTCCCTGGTCGGCGATCGTCTTCCAGCGCGCCAGCGCCTCGTCGCAGGGCCAGAAGCGGGCGTCGCTGCCGAGGTCGAGCTCGCCGACGGCCGTCGCACGCTTGAGCTTCAGCCGCACCGCCAGGCCCTGCTGGGTCTCGCCTTCCTCGGTCTCGACACGGCGCGCCGGCCAGAGCTTCAGCACGTCGGCCACCGGCGGCAGGCCGCCGTTGAGTTCGACCGACAGGTAGCGGCCGTAACGGGCGCGCGCCGTCGCCAGGTCCCAGACCTGCTGCGCGTTCAGGCGCAGGCCGCCCGAGAAACGGTCGGGCTGCAGCTTGCCGACGACGATGACCAGCTCGTCCTCGCGCAGCAGCTCGCGGCTGGCGTCCAGCAGCTCCTCGTTGGCCACGGCCTCGATGGCCTCGCTGCCGTCGTCGAGCTTGAAGATCGCGACACGCCCGCGCTGGCCGTTGATGACGCGCAGCTCGGAGACGATGCCGGCCACCGACTGCGGCTCGCGCGAGTCGACCAGCTCGACGATGTCGCGGCGCACGAACTTGCGCACCTCGTCGCGGCAGGCATCGAACAGATGGCCCGACAGGTAGAAGCCGATGGCGATCTTCTCCTGCATCAGCCGCTCGCGCACCGACCACGGTTCCACCGCGACCAGCGCCGGTTCCTGCGTGCTCGATCCGTGCGCGTCGCCGAAGTCGAACAGCCCGCCCTGGTCCTTGTTGGCGGCCTGCGTGTCGGCCCACTCGAACGCCAGGCCGACGCTGGCCAGCGTCGCGGCGCGGTCGGCGTGCAGCGAGTCGAAGGCGCCGGCCTTGATCAGCGCTTCGACGACACGCTTGTTGACACGCTGGCGGTCGACCCGGGCGCAGAAGTCGAACAGGCTGCGGAACGGGCCGCCGCCGTCGCCGGCGCGGCCTTCGCGCGCCGCGACGATGGCCTCGATCGCGCCGGCGCCGGTGCCCTTGACGGCGCCCAGGCCGTAGCGGATGCGCTTGTCCTCGATCGGCTCGAAACGCAGCGTGCCGGTGTTGACGTCGGGCGGATCGAAGCGGATGCCGAACAGCTTGGCGTCGGCCAGCAGCACCTTCAGCTTGTCGGTGTTGTCGGCTTCGATCGTCATGTTGGCCGCGAAGAACTCGGCCGTGCAGTGCACCTTGATCCAGGCCGTGTGATAGGCCAGCAGCGAGTACGCGGCCGCGTGCGACTTGTTGAAGCCGTAGCCGGCGAACTTCTCCATCAAGTCGAAGACCTCGTCGGCCTTCGCTTCGGGGATGTCCTTCTTGGCCGCGCCCTCGCGGAAGATGACGCGGTGCTGGGCCATCTCCTCGGGCTTCTTCTTGCCCATCGCACGGCGCAGCAGGTCGGCGCCGCCGAGCGAGTAGCCGCCCAGCACCTGCGCCGTCTGCATCACCTGCTCCTGGTAGACCATGACGCCGTAGGTCTCGCCGAGCACGGTCTCCAAGAGCGGGTGCGGGTACTCCACCGTCTCCTTGCCGTGCTTGCGCGCGACGAAGGTCGGGATCAGGTCCATCGGGCCCGGGCGGTACAGCGCGTTCAGCGCGATCAGGTCCTCCAGCCGGCTGGGCTTGGCCTCGCGCAGCATGCCCTGCATGCCGCGTGATTCGAACTGGAACACCGCCTCGGTCAGGCCGTCGGAGAACAGCTTGTAGACCCGCTGGTCGTCCAGCGGCAGCGTCTCGTAGCTGAAGTCCTTCATGTTCGGCCGCCGCGCGACGATGAACTGGCGCGCCAGCTCCAGGATCGTCAGCGTCGCCAGGCCCAGGAAGTCGAACTTCACCAGGCCGATGGCCTCGACGTCGTCCTTGTCGTACTGGCTGACCGCGCTGTCGCTGCCGGGCTGCTGGTACAGCGGACAGAAGTCGGTGATCTTGCCCGGCGCGATCAGCACGCCGCCGGCGTGCATGCCGATGTTGCGCACCATGCCCTCGACACGCGTGGCCAGCGACAGCAGCTCGGCCACTTCTTCTTCGGCGGCCTCGCGGCGGTCGATCTCGGGCTCTTCCTGGCGCGCGTAGATGATGCCCGGGTCGGGCTTCTCGGGCACCTTGGCCAGCGTCACCGTCTTGCCCGGCGGCGCCGGGATCAGCTTGGCGATGCTGTCGACGTGGCCGTAGCCCATGCCGAGCACGCGGCCGACGTCGCGCAGCGCCGCCTTGGCGGCCATCGTGCCGAAGGTCGCGATCTGGCCGACCGCGTCGCGGCCGTACTTCTCCTTCACGTACCGGATCACGCGGTCGCGGTTGCCCTGGCAGAAGTCGATGTCGAAGTCGGGCATCGACACGCGTTCCGGGTTCAGGAAGCGTTCGAACAGCAGCTTGTACTGCAGCGGGTCGAGGTCGGTGATGAACAGCGCGTAGGCGACCAGCGAGCCGGCGCCCGAACCCCGCCCCGGGCCGACCGGGCAGCCGTTGGCCTTGGCCCAGACGATGAAGTCCGAGACGATCAGGAAGTAGCCCGGGAAACCCATCTTCAGGATGGTGTCGAGCTCGAACTCCAGGCGCTCGACGTACTCGGGGCGGCGCTTTTCGCGCTCCTCCTCCTTCGGGAACAGCGCCACCAGGCGCTTCTCCAGGCCCTCGTGCGAGGCCTTGCGGAAGTACACGTCGATCGGCGAGCCGTCGGGCGTCGGGAAGTCGGGCAGGCGAGGTTTGCCCAGCACCAGCGTCAGGCTGCAGCGGCGCGCGATCTCGACGGTGTTGGCGATCGCGCTGGGCACGTCGGCGAACAGCGACTCCATCTGCGCCGCGGTCTTGAAGTGCTGCTCGCGCGTGAATCGCTTGATGCGCTTGGGGTTGGCCAGCGTCTCGCCTTCGGCGATGCAGACCCGCGCCTCGTGGGCCTCGAAGTCGTCGGGCTCGAGAAACTGGATCGGGTGCGTGGCCACGACGGGCAGCCCCAGCCGGGCGGCCAGCGGCACCGCGGCACGCACATGGGCCTCGTGGGTCGGCAGGCCGGCACGCTGCAGTTCGAGGTAGAAGCGGCCCGGGAAGATCGAGGCCAGCTCGCGCGCGGCCGCGGCGGCGCGCTGCTCGTCACCGGCCAGCAGCGCCTGGCCGACCGCGCCCATGTCGGCGCCGGACAGCGCGATCAGCCCGCCCGACAGCTCGTGCAGCCACTCCCACTTCACCCAGGCCTGGTTGCGCTGCACGTTCTTCGTCCAGGCGCGCGCCAGCAGCTCGCACAGGTTCAGGTAGCCGCCGCGGTCCTGCACCAGCAGCGCCAGGCGCGTGGGCTGGCGTTCGGCGGCGTCGGGCAGCGGGTCCATCCAGACGTCGACGCCGACGATGGGTTTGACGCCCGCGCCGCGGCAGGCCTTGTAGAACTTGATCGCGCCGAAGAGGTTGGACAGGTCGGTGATGGCCAGCGCCGGCTGGCCGTCGGCCTTGGCGGCGCCGGCCGCGTCGTCGATGCGCAGCGTGCCGTCGACGACGGAATATTCGGTGTGCGTCCGCAGGTGAACGAAGGGCATGGGGGGATTGTAGAAACGCATGGTTGCGCACCCCTGTCACGGAGCCGTCATACTCGTCCGACGCCTCACCCGCCACCGTCCAGATGCCCGACCGGCCGATCGCCGTCATCTGCGCCCACAACCCCAAGAACGCCGGCATGTACCGCGTGGATCTTGCGGCCCGGCGATATTTCGAGGCCCGGGGTCTGCGTGCCGACCTCTTCGTCACCCAGGGCAGGACCGGCATCGGCACGCTGCGCTTCGACTTCCTGCGCGATGTCGAGCAGCTCGGCGCCTACGACCGCGTCGTCTACTGGGGCGACTTCCTGAACAACCCGCTGTGGGGGCTGCGCGACTACGCCGGCCGCCAGCGGCCGGACGGCAGCGTGTCCAGTGTCGACGAGTGGCGATCGCTCTACCTCGAGGCCAAGCAGCGCCACCCGGCCCTGCGTGTCATCGTCGCAGGCGGCTGCGCACTCGGCGCCGCGGCTTGCCGCGACGACCCGGAGCTGGCCGCGGCCTACCGCGGCTTCCTCCAAAGCGCCGACGCCCTCGTGCTGCGCGACCCGGGCAGCGTCGCCGAGGTCCATCAGTGGCTGGGCCCGGATCGACGTGTGCAGCTGGGCTTCGACTGCGCGGCGCTGGCCCCGCCCGCTGTGGCGCCAAAGGCCGCGCGGCGCGGCCCGTTCTTCGTGCACGGCTTCGGGCGCGGGCTGCCGCCGGCAGACGCGGCAGCGCTGGTCGCCGAGACCGAGCGCCACACCGGGCTGCGCGGCGTGCCCGTGTCCTGGCTGGGCCGTGAAGGCCCGCGGGTGACCTTCGGGGCCCGCGTCGCGTGGCGCCTGGGCTGGGCAAGGCATGCGCACTTCTGCCTCACTGACATCTACCACTTCAGCCTATGCTCGATGAGCGTGGGCACGCCGGCCTTCGTCGTGACGACACCGGAGACGCGGGTCGACGGCACGCTCAACCAGCACAAGAAGCGGCTGCTGTTCGACATGCTCGGCCTGCAGTCCATGCACCTGGACTGGACGCCGCGCTGGCGCGAGGACCTGGAACCGATGCTGCATGGCTGGCAGCGGCTGGCCGACGAGGACGCGCCCTGGTCATGCTCGTTCCAGGCGGGACGCGAGCGCCTGCTCGGGAGGCTCGATCAGCTGTTCATGCCGGCCCGGTCGGGGCGGCCGATCGTCACGTAGTAGGCGCGTCGCAGCCTCGCGAAGGCCAGCAGCACCGGGATCCAGCGCTGCCAGAAGCGGCGCGGCCGGCCCCGACCCAGCGCCGCGATCGAGCGCCATTCGGACTCCTGGGCCAGCGTTCGCAGCTTGATGCGCACGATGCCACGGTTCAGCGCCGTCTCGGAGCCCCCCAGGCTGCGCGGCACGGCCAGGCCCTGGGCGGCGAAGTTGGCCATGGTACGCAGGCACTTCTCGCAGCGCATGCAGTTGCCGCCCGGGTTCTCCGTGCCCCAGCACACGCGCAACCGATCCTTGCCGGCCGGCCAGGCCTCCAGCGCGCGGGCCTTCTCGGAGCGGCTGCACTCGGCGCCGTCGTGCAGCACGCGCAGCGCAGCCGACGACAGCAGCGGGTCACTGATCGGCGACATGCCCCACGGGATGACCAGGTCGTCGTACTTCTCGCAGCTCGCCACCAGCACCGTGCCGGCATGCGCCTTGAAGAAGTGCATGCAGGCGACCAGGGCACTGCCGTGGGCATGGTTCCAGATGACCGGCACGACGTCGCGGAAGTTGGTGCGCAGAACGCGCAGTTCGCCGCCCAGGTCGGCCAGCGTCTCGCGCGCCGCAGCGATCGCCGGCGCAGCGTGCGCGGCGTCACGGGTGCGGATGTCGAAGCCCTCGAGCATGACGAAGAAGCGGATCCGGCGCGACCGCTCCCCGGCCAGGCGGGCGTGGTGACGCCAGGCGAGGAACGAGGCGTCGAGACCGCCTGAGAACGCCGCGATCGCCTCGCCGGCCGGGTCGACCAGCGCCGGGGCGTCGTCGATGCAGCCGGGGGCGACGATCACCTGCACACGCCGGTAGGCACGAGGCGCCGTGGCATGCCAGAAGGCCTGGTACTCCTCGAGGTTGGCCAGCAGCAGCCGCGAGACCCGCCCGCCGACGACCAGCGTGCGGCCCTCCTGCATCGCCAGCATCAGCGTGGCGATCAGATAGGGCTCGGCATCGTCGTCGGCCAGCGTCGCGCCCTGGTCAGCGGCGCTCTCGAACCACAGCCGCTGGCGGCTCGGCGCCTCGCCGTCACCGCTGCGGTGCAGATCGCAGGACCAGCGCAGCAGCGGCCCGAGGCGCTCGGGTGGCAGCGGCTCGAGAGTAAGCGTCTTCATCGCCGGTCGGAGACCGACAGCGATTTGGCGAACAGGCGCTTGGCCAGGCTGATGCGCAGCTTCAGCCACCAGGCGTCCTTCGGCTTGCCGGCCCCGAGCAGGCCCGCCGCCTGCCGCTCCACGCGCAGGTTGGAGTGCCCGGTGTCCGGATCCTGGTGGTCGACGAGGCGAGGCGTGACCGCCATCGCGCCGAAGTCGTACAGGTGCACCGGCCAGTCGGCGACGGCACGCACCGGGCTGCAGGCCTGCAGCAGGCGCTCGGCGCCGCGGCGCGTGAGCACGTAGCCGGTGGCGAACGACGGGTTGTAGTACGGCAGCCCGAGCCGGTGCACGGCAAAGGCGCCGGACACGAAACGCGGGCGCTTCTCGCCCCAGGCGCGCGAGTGGTCGAGCAGCAGCAGGTCGGCCACCGCGGGGTCCCAGGCAGCGAGGAACTCGCCCAGGCGCGGATGCACGATCGCGTCGTCCTCGAGCACCAGGGCCGCGTCCAGGCCCTCGTCGACGATGCGGCGGTACACGGCACGATGCGACAGCGCGCAGGCGAGTTCACCGTCGGTCATCGGTGCCCCGCTGCGGGTACGCGCCGCGGCGCGGTCGACCTCGGCCTCGAGCGGCGCGGGCAGCCCGCGGCGGCCGTCGACGCCGAGCATCAGTTCCCAGTCGAGGCCCTGGGCCGACAAGGCGGCGAGCAAGGGCGCGCGGCGTGCGTCGTCGCCGGCAAGCGTGATGACAAAGGTTCTCATGGGTTGTGTTGCGGCCCCGTGGGGGCGACAGGCGTGGACGATACTGCCGCCTTCGGCGGCGGCCTCCCGCTTCGTGCGCCTCGAGTGTTCGCCGCGTCGCAAACTCGTCACACGGCGTCACGCCACCACCATGCGCCTCGTTCTCCGCCTGCTCGGCCTGCTGCTGATGCTGACCGCCGTCCTGCTCGCGATGTCGCGTGCGCCCGACCGCAGCGTCGAGTCGCTGGTCGCCAACTGGGCGCCGCCGCCGTCGGACTTCGTCGACCTGGGCGGCCAGCTCGTGCACCTGCGCGACGAGGGGCCGCGCAGCCAGGTGCCGCTGGTGCTGCTGCACGGCACCTCGTCCAGCCTGCACACCTGGGAAGGCTGGGTGCGCTCGATCGCGCCGGGACGCCGCGTCATCACGCTGGACCTGCCCGGCTTCGGCCTCACCGGCCCCTGGGCCGGGCGCTACGCGGGCCAGCGCTACGACGGCGAGACGCTGGCGCGCTTCGTCCTCGAACTGCTCGACCGGCTGGGCGTGCAGCGTTTCGCGGTCGGCGGCAACTCGCTCGGCGGCGAGGTCGCCTGGCGGCTGGCGGCGATGGCGCCACAGCGCGTCGAGCGCCTGATCCTCGTCGATGCCAGCGGCACCGTGTTCTCGTCCGGCGGCATGCCGCTGGCCTGGCAGTTCGCCCGCGTGCCCGGCCTGGGGCGCGCGTTCGAGTGGGTGCTGCCGCGCACCGCCGTCAGCCAGGGGGTCGCCAGCGCCTACGGCGACCCGTCGCGCGTGACGGCCGAACTCGTCGACCGCTACTTCGAGCTGACGCTGCGCGAAGGCAACCGCCGCGCGCTGGTCGAACGCCTTCGGTCGGCGCGCTCGGGCGAGGACGCCGACCGCATCTCGACGCTGCGCCTGCCGACGCTGATCCTCTGGGGCGGCCGCGACACCATCATCCCGCCGTCGGCCGGCGAGGACTTCGCGCGCCGCATCCCGGGCAGCCGGCTCGTCGTCTTCCCCGCGCTCGGCCACGTGCCGCACGAGGAAGACCCGGCGCAGACCGTGGCGCCGGTGCTGGAGTTCCTCGGCCTGGGCTGATCAGGCCAGCGTCGCCGGGTCCAGGTTGGCGCCGCAGACGACGACCGCGACACGCTCGTGCGCCGCCGGCTTCACCGCGCCGGACCACAGCGCCGCCAGCGGCAGCGCGGCCGCCGGCTCGACCGCCAGGCGCAGCTCGCGCCACAGGCGCCGCTGCGCGGCGCGGATCACCTCGTCGTCGAGCAGCGTCGAGACGACCGGATGGCGCCGGGCGACCTGCCAGGCGATGGCACCAAGCCGGCGCGCGCCCAGCGAATCGGCGGCCACGCCACCGACCTCGACGTCCACAGGCTCGCCGGCGGCCAGCGCCGCGTTCAGCGTCGGCGCCCGCGCCGGCTCCAAAGCCTCGATGCGCGTGCGGCCCTCGAACCAGGCGGCGAGGCCGGCCACCAGCCCGCCGCCGCCGACCGAGACCAGCAGCCGGTCGGGCACGCCGGCCTCGGCCTCGATCTCGGCGGCCAGCGTGCCGGCGCCGGCGACGACCTCGGGCTGGTCGTAGGCGTGCATGACCAGCGCGCCGGTCTCGCGCTGGCGCTCGACGCTGGCCGCGAAGGCGTCGGCATAGGCCGCGCCGTGCACGACGACCCGCGCGCCCAGCGCCGCCAGCGCGGCGCGTTTGGCGGCGCTGCTCACCTCCGGCACGAAGACCTCGCAGCGCACGCCCAGCGCACGCGCCGCGGCGGCCACCGCGATGCCGGCATTGCCACCCGACGCGACGATCGCGCCGGCCTCGGGCACCGGCCGCGACCGCAGGCGGTTGAACATGCCGCGTGCCTTGAAGCTGCCCGACAGCTGCAGCTGTTCCAGCTTCAGCCAGACCTCGGCGCAGTCCAGCCCCAGCGCGGAGCCCGGCAGGCGCCACAGCGGCGTACGACGCACGTCGGGCGCGATGCGGGCCGCAGCGGCGGCGATGTCGTCTCGGGTCGGAATCTGCATCAGCCGATGCTAGCCATGGCGCGCGCCCGGCGCCGGCACGCGGGTACCGTGACCCGACGCCCTCCCCTGCGGCCACCTTCCGATGAAGGCCTCGAACGGGCCCGGCGCCTGGTGCGCCTGGACACCGTCAGCGAGCGCCCCACCCTGGCGCTGGTCGAGACCCTCGCCGCCCCCTGCGCACGCTGGGCGTGCGACGCTGGCGCAGCTCGCGCGCTGCAAGGCCTTTCTCGACGGGCTCAGCCGGCCCGAGGGCCCAGCGGCGGCTTGTTGAGCTCGGCCAGCACCTCGGACTTGAACTCGCGCCGGAACAGGATGGTCACGACACCGA
The DNA here is from genome assembly GCF_000190375.1 of Rubrivivax benzoatilyticus JA2 = ATCC BAA-35. Taxonomy (GTDB): domain Bacteria; phylum Pseudomonadota; class Gammaproteobacteria; order Burkholderiales; family Burkholderiaceae_C; genus Rubrivivax; species Rubrivivax benzoatilyticus. The sequence continues at coordinate 16,347 of NZ_AEWG01000049.1, read as the reverse complement.
GCATGCCGACGATCATCGCCCACGGCGACAGGAACCAGGCGCAGGCCGCGAAGCTCATGTAGTAGGCGCGCAGGCCGTCGTTGAACGACTCGGCGGCCAGCCCCATCACACGGCCGGCGCGTTGCGCGTAGGCCTCGCGCTCGCCGTCGTCGGCGAACTGGTCGGGCAGCGGCGCGGCGCCGACGAGGATCGCGCCGAAGCCGTACTGGCGCAGGCTCCAGGTGCAGCGGAAGAAGGCGTAGACGAAGGTCGCCAGCAGCAGCAGGATCTTCAGGTCGAAGATCAGCACCGTGCTGTGGGTGGCGAACGGGATCTCGTGCACCAGGTCGCTGACACGCTCGGCGCTGGACAGCACGGCGAACAGGCCGCCGATGATCAGGATCGTCGTCGACGCGAAGAACGAGGGGCTGGAACTCAGCGCCTGCACGACGCCGGCGTCGACGATGCGGTTGTCGCGCCGCGCCATCTGCGTCATCCAGCGCGCACGTTCGCGGTTCGTCGCGCCCAGCACCGAGGGCCGGTGGCGGGCGCGGCGGCGGGCGAAGACGGCATAACCGACCCACGCGACGAAGTAGAAGGCCAGCGCCGCCCAGTCGGCGGGCGGCATCTCGCGCAGCAGCTTGTTCAGGACATCCATCGGCGGCCGACTGTACCGGGCCGCGGCGACACGCGCCGCGGCGCCCCGCTCAGCGCGCCAGGTCGAAGACCAGCACTTCGGCGGCGCTGCCGCCGTCGAGCACCAGGCGGGTCTCGCCGTCCAGCGTCAGCGCGTCGCCGGCGGCGAGCACGACGCCGTTGGCACGCAGCGTGCCGCGCGCCAGGTGCACGTAGGCCAGGCGCTGCGGGTCGAGCTCGAGCTCGGCACGTTCGTCGCCGTCGAACAGCCCGGCGCGGATCGCCGCGTCGGCATGCACCGTCACCGAGCCTTCGCGGCCGTCTTCCGAGGCCACCAGGCGCAGCCGGCCGCGTTTGTCGGCGTCGTCGAAACGTTTGTGCTCGTAGCCCGGGGTGATGCCGGTCGTGCGCGGCAGCAGCCAGATCTGCAGGAAGTGCGTCGTGCTCTCGGCGTGGTTGTATTCGCTGTGGCGCACGCCGGTGCCGGCGCTCATGCGCTGGACCTCGCCGGGGCGGATGACGCCGCCTTCGCCGCCCAGGCTGTCGCGGTGCGCCAGCTCGCCTTCGAGCACGTAGCTGACGATCTCCATGTCGCGATGGCCGTGGGTGCCGAAACCGGTGCCCGAGGCCACCCGGTCGTCGTTGATGACGCGCAGGTTGCCCACGCCCATGTGCGCCGGGTCGTAGTAGTCGGCGAAGGAGAAGCTGTGCCAGCTCTTGAGCCAGCCGTGGTCCGCGTGGCCGCGGTCGGAGGATTTGCGGTGCGTGATCATGGAATGCACTGTAGGCACCGGCTCCCGGGGGCGGGGCGACCGCGCTTGAAGGTCCCGTTCAAATAAGATGAAGCCATGGCAGAACGACGTCAGGCCCTCACCCCCGAGGCGCTGCAGATGATGGACACGATCGCGCGCACCGGCAGCTTCGCCGCCGCCGCGCGCGAGCTGGGCAAGGTGCCGTCGGCCCTGACCTACAGCGTGCGCCAGCTCGAGGACTCGCTGGACGTGCTGCTGTTCGACCGCAGCTCGCGCCAGGCGCAGCTCACCGCCGCCGGCACCGAGCTGCTGCACGAAGGCCGCCGCCTGCTGCAGGAGATCGACGCCGTCGCCAACCGCGTGCGCCGCGTCGCCAGCGGCTGGGAGACGACGCTGGCGATCAGCGTCGAGGACATCCTGTCGATGACGACGGTGTTCGAGCTGGTGCAGGCCTTCTGCGAGGTGCGCGACGGCTGCCCCGAGAACACGCGCGGCGGCCCGGCGACGCGGCTGCGGCTGCGCCACGACGTGCTCGCCGGCACCTGGGAGGCGCTGGTCTCGGGCCAGGTCGACCTGGCGATCGGCATTGCCGGCGACCACGCCAACCCGGGCGGCATCGAGATCCGGCCGCTGGGCGAGGTGGAGTTCGTCTTCGTCGTCGCGCCGCACCACCCGCTGGCGCGCGGCGAGGAGCCGCTGAGCGACGCCGAGCTGGTGCACCAGCGCGCGATCGCGGTGGCCGACACCGCGCAGCGCCTGGCGCCGGTCACTGTCAACCTGCTGCCCGGCCAGGACGTGCTGACGGTGTCGACGATGCGCACCAAGCTCGACGCGCTGCTGCGCGGCCTGGGCTGCGGCTTCGTGCCCGAGCCGATGGCGCGAGCCCACCTCGAAGCCGGCCACCTGGTCGCGCGCCAGACCCAGCGCGGCGGCCACACCGCACGCCTGCACTACGCCTGGCGCGCCGAACGTGGCGCGCTCGGCCTCGGCCGCGCGCTGCAGTGGTGGCTGGGGCAGCTGGAAAGCCCGACGACGCGCCGCGCCCTGCTCGAACGCCACGCCGGTCCATTGGACTGAGGCCGTGTACCGCGGCCGCTTCGCCCCGTCGCCGACGGGCCCGCTGCACGCGGGCTCGCTGGTGGCCGCGCTCGCCAGCTGGCTGGACGCGCGCGTGCACGGCGGTATCTGGCTGCTGCGCATCGAGGACGTCGACACGCCGCGCTGCGTGCCCGGCGCGGAGCGCATCATCCTGCAGCAGCTCGCCGCCTGCGGCCTGGAGCCCGACGAGCCGCCCTGGCGCCAGTCCGAACGTGGCGAGGCCTATGCCGACGCGCTGCAGCAGCTCGTCGCCGCCGGCCGCGCCTACCCCTGCGCCTGCACGCGGCGCGACATCGACGAGGCGCTGGCGGCACGCGGCGTGATGCACGAACGTTTCGCCGAACGGGTCTACCCCGGCACCTGCCGCGACGGCCTGCACGGCAAGCCGGCCCGCGCGTGGCGGCTGCGCGCCGACGGCCGCGTGCGCTGGGTCGACCGGCGCCTGGGCGATGCGGTGCAGGATGTCGGCGCCGAGGTCGGCGACTTCGTGCTCAAGCGTGCCGACGGGCTCTGGGCCTATCAGCTCGCGGTCGTCGTCGACGACGCCGCGCAAGGCATCACCGACGTCGTGCGCGGCGAGGACCTGGCCGACAACACGCCGCGCCAGATCCTGCTGCAGCACGCGCTGGGCCTGCCGCGGCCGCGCTACCTGCACACGCCGCTGGTGCTGGGCGAAGACGGCCACAAGCTGTCCAAGCAGAACGGCGCCCAGGCGCTGGACCTGGCCGACCCGCTGGCCGCGCTGCGCGCCGCCGGCGCCGTGCTCGGCCTGCCGCCGCTGGCCGCCGAGGACGTGCACGACTGGCTCGCCGCCGCGGTGCCCGCCTGGGCTGGCATCATCGCGGCCTTCGAACACCGACCGAGGAAGACAACATGAGCCTGAAGATCGAGGACACCGTCGCCGGCAGCGGCGCCGAAGCCACCGCCGGCCAGCACGTCAAGGTGCATTACACCGGCTGGCTGCACGACCCGGCAGCCGCCGACGGCCGCGGCCGCAAGTTCGACTCCAGCAAGGACCGCGGCGAGCCGTTCTCGTTCGCGCTGGGCCGCGGCCACGTGATCCGCGGCTGGGACGAAGGCGTCGCCGGCATGAAGGTCGGCGGCACGCGCGTGCTGACGATCCCGCCCGAGATGGGCTACGGCGCGCGCGGCGCCGGCGGCGTGATCCCGCCGAACGCGACGCTCGTGTTCGAGGTCGAGCTGCTGGGCGTCTGAGCCCACAGCGCAAGCCCAACAAAAAGGGCCGGCGATTGCCGGCCCTTTTTCATGGCTGAGGAGGCTCAGGCTTCGCGCGGACGGCGCGGGCCCGGCTTGGGACCGAACTTGCCGGCCGGCTTGCCGCCGAACTTGCCTTCGGGCTTCGCGAACGGCTTGCCGAAGGGCTTGCCGGCGCCGTGGCCGAAAGGCTTGCCGGGCGCCGCGCCACGTTCGGCACGGTCGCCGAACGAACGTGCCGGGGCGTCGAACGGGCCACGCGGCGGGCGCGCCGGGGCGAAACGCTCGTCGTGGTGGGCGCGCGGGGCGAAGGAACGTTCGCCGTCGCGCTCATGGGCAGGGCCACGCGCCGGAGCGCCGCCGCCGAAGGACTTGCCGGCGAACGGCTTGCCGCCGAAGGGCTTGCCACCGCCGTGGAACGGCTTGCCGCCTTGCGGGCGACCGCCGAAACCGGCGCGCGGCGGACGCGCCTCGCGCATCGGCTCGGGCATCTTGGGCTCCAGGCCCTCGATCGTCGCCGACGGGATGCGCTGCGTCGTGAAGCGCTGGATGCGGTGGATCATGCCGGCGTCGCCGCGCTCGGCCAGCGTCACCGCCAGGCCCGAGCGGCCGGCACGGCCGGTGCGGCCGATGCGGTGCACGTAGTCCTCGGCCTTCATCGGCAGGCCGAAGTTGATGACGTGGCTGATCGTCGGCACGTCGATGCCGCGCGCGGCGACGTCGGTGGCGACGAGGATCTTCAGGTCGCGCGAACGCAGGCCCTGCAGCACGCGATTGCGCCGGCCTTGCGGGTGGCCGCCGTGCAGCGAGGCGACGTGGTGGCCCATCTCGGCCAGGCGGTCGGCCAGCCAGTCGGCATCGCGCTGGGTGCTGGTGAAGACCACCGCCTGCTCGACGCTGCGCTCGGTCAGGATGTGGTCCAGCAGCGCGTTCTTGTGGGCGAAGTTGTCGGCCCAGTGCAGGCGCTGCTCGATGTCGGCGTGCACGTCGGTGTGCGAGGCGATCTCGATGCGCTGCGGCTCGCGCAGCAGTTCCTCGGCCAGGCGGCCGACGTGGCCGGCGAAGGTGGCGCTGTACATCACCGTCTGGCGCGCGGCAGGCGTCGCGCTGGCGATGTGGTGGATGTCGTCGATGAAGCCCATGTCGAGCATGCGGTCGGCTTCGTCGAGCACCAGCATCTCGACGTTGGCCAGCACCGCACGGCCGCTGGCCATGTGGTCCATCAGACGGCCGGGCGTGGCGATCAGCACGTCCAGCGGGCCGCGCAGCGCCTTCAGCTGCGCGCCGTAGGGCACGCCGCCGACGATCGTGGCCACGCGCAGGCCCTGCACGTGGCGGCCGTAGTCGTTGGTGGCCTTGGCGACCTGCATCGCCAGTTCACGCGTCGGCGCCAGCACCAGGATGCGCGGGCCGCTGACGACGCCCTTCTCGCGGCGCTTGCCGTCGCCGCGCGCGGCGAGGATGCGCGTCAGCGCGGGCAGCACGAAACTCGCGGTCTTGCCGCTGCCGGTGCTGCTGGAGACCATCAGGTCGGCACCGCCCAGCGCCGGCGGAATGGCGCGCGACTGCACCTCGGTCGGGGTGGTGTAACCGGCATCGGCCACGGCACGGGCCAGGGCTTCGGGCAAGCCCAGGGTATCGAAACTCATTCGTCGTCTTTCGAGAGACAGGACGGCCGCCCCGGGCCAGCGGCCAGGGGATTCACCATCCAGGGTGAAGTCGCATCCAACAAGGGGGCGACGGCATCGCCGCCGACCCGAGAGATGCGGCCGCAGGGCGCGGCTCGACGAAAGGTCAGAGGGGATGAACGAACGGCGTCACAACGGACGCCGTGGAGCCGCATTGTAGCGGATTTCGAACCTTCACGGTCGGCCGCGCTACACTGCTGGGTGGTCGGCAGTTCACCCAGGCGTCGCCGCGCGGCCCACACCGCGAGCTAAACCTGCCCTTCATCACCGTCAGACGAGGACAGCTTCATCACGCGAGCTGCGCCCGCCCGGCAAGTCGGCGACCCCCGGCACCCCGTCCTCGGGGAAGGCGCCACGCTCGCGAGGAGTTCTCATGTCCCGTGAAGCCCTGCCCTTCGTGGCACCCGACCTGTCCGCGTTCGCCCGTTCGCTCGGCCAGGCCCTGAAGACCCGCCCGGCGGCCGAACCGCCCGGCCACGTCGAACTGCTGAACCTGATCGCACGCGCTGCCGGCCACCGCAACGTGCAGGCCCTGCGCGCCGCCACCGAGCGGCCGCTGCCGGCAGCCCCGCTGGCCGCCGAAGACCGCCCGGTGCTGCCGCTGACGGCCAACGCGCGCAAGGCACTGATGCAGTTCGACAGCCGCGGCCGCCTCGTGCGCTGGCCGCACAAGTTCAGCGTGCAGCGCCTGGCGATGTGGGTGCTGTGGACGCTGTTCGACGGCCGCCGCCGCTACACCGAGCGCGAGGTCAACACGATCCTGATGGCGGCCAACGCCTTCGGCGACCACGTCACGCTGCGCCGCGAACTCGTCAACCACCGCCTGCTGGCACGCAAGAGCGACTGCAGCGAGTACTGGAAGCTGCCCGCGCGGCCCGACGCCGAGGCGCGGGCGCTGGTGGCGGCCTGGCGTGCACGCAGCGGCACCGCGCGCGAAGCCTGAGTTCAGGCCTGGAGGAAGTGCTGGCGGTAGTGCAGCAGCTCGTCGATCGACTCGTGGATGTCGGCCAGCGCGGTGTGCGCCTGGGCCTTCTTGAAGCCGTCGAGCACCTCGGGCTTCCAGCGCCGCGCCAGCTCCTTCAGCGTGCTGACGTCGAGGTTGCGGTAGTGGAAGAAGGCTTCCAGCTTGGGCATGTAGTTCGCCAGGAAGCGCCGGTCCTGGCAGATCGAGTTGCCGCACATCGGGCTCTTGCCGCGCGGCACGTAGCGCTGCAGGAACTCGATCGTGCGCGCCTCGGCCTCGGCTTCGTCCACCGTGGACGCCTTGACGCGGTCGATCAGGCCGCTGCGGCCGTGCGTGCCCTTGTTCCAGGCGTCCATCGCGTCGAGCGTGGCGTCGCTCTGGTGCACCGCGAACACCGGGCCTTCGACCCGCACCGTCAGCTGCGGATCGGTGACGACGACGGCGATCTCGATGATGCGGTCGGTGGCGGGATACAGGCCCGTCATCTCGAGGTCGATCCAGATCAGGTTCTGATCGCTCGGGGCCAGCACGGTGTCGCTCATGGTCGGGGGTGTTCAGGGGAAACGGCGATTCTCGCCGAAGCCTACACTCGCGCCCCATGCATTCCCTCGTCGTCACGGCCGCGTTCGCGGCCGCGCTGCTGGCCTCGCTGGGCCTGAAGTTCTGGCTCGCGACACGTCAGGCGCGCCACGTCGCACGCCACCGCGACGCGGTGCCGGCGCCCTTCATCGGCACCGTCACCGCCGAAGCCCACCGCAAGGCCGCCGACTACACGCTGGCCAAGGGCCGCTTCGGCCTGCTGAGCACGGCCTTCTCCGCCGCCGTGCTGCTGGGCTGGACGCTGCTGGGCGGCCTGGACGCGCTCAACGCCGCGCTGCTCGGCAGCGTCGGCGTCGCTTGGGGGCCGATGGCCTACCAGCTCGCGCTGCTGGCGGCCTTCGTGCTGATCGGCGCGCTGCTCGACGCGCCGTTCGAGTGGTGGTCGACCTTCCGCATCGAGCAGCGTTTCGGCTTCAACCGCATGACCACCGGGCTGTGGCTGGCCGACCAGGCCAAGGGGCTGGCGGTCGGCGCGCTGATCGGCCTGCCGCTGGCGGCGCTGATCCTGTGGATCATGGGCGCCACCGGCGGGCTGTGGTGGCTCTGGGCCTGGGTCGCCTGGGTCGGCTTCAACCTGACGCTGCTGGTGCTGTATCCGACGGTGATCGCGCCGCTGTTCAACAAGTTCGAGCCGCTGGCCGACGAGGCGCTGAAGCACCGCGTGCAGGCGCTGATGCAGCGCTGCGGCTTCGCCGCCAAGGGGCTGTTCGTGATGGACGGCAGCCGGCGCTCGGCACACGCCAACGCCTATTTCACCGGGCTGGGCGCGTCCAAGCGCGTGGTCTTCTTCGACACGCTGCTGTCACGCCTGGCGCCGGCCGAGGTCGAGGCGGTGCTGGCGCACGAACTCGGCCACTTCAAGCGCCGCCACGTCGTCAAGCGCATGGTCGGGGTCTTCGGCCTCAGCCTCGCCGGGCTGGCGCTGCTGGGCTGGCTGGCGTCGTTGCCGGCCTTCTACCTCGGCCTGGGTGTGCGCCCCAGCCTGGGCGCGCCGAACGACGCGCTGGCGCTCCTGCTGTTCATGCTGGCGCTGCCGCCCTTCACCTTCTTCGTCTCGCCGCTGGGCGCGGCGCTGTCGCGCAAGCACGAGTTCGAGGCCGACGCCTACGCCTGCGAGCAGGCCGATGGCCGCGCGCTCGCCAGCGCGCTGCTGAAGCTGCACGAGGACAACGCGTCGACGCTGACGCCGGACCCGCTGTACGCGCGATTCTATTACTCGCACCCGCCGGCCAGCGAACGCCTGGCGGCCCTGCCGGAGCCGGTCGCATCTTGAGCTTCGAGGCCTTGGACCAGGGGCTGGTCGTGGCGGCCCACGGCCGTCACGTCGTCGTCGAGACCCCCGACGGCGAACGCGTGCTGTGCCACCCGCGCGGCAAGAAGAGCGAACTCGTCGTCGGCGACCGCGTGCGCTGGCTGCCGGCCGGCGACGAAGGCGTCGTCGAGCACCTGGAGGCGCGGCGCAACCTGCTGTTCCGCCAGGACGAGTGGCGCACCAAGTCGTTCGCCGCCAACCTCGACGCGGTGCTGGTGCTGGTCGCCGGCGAACCGATGTTCAGCGAGTCGCAGCTCACGCGCGCGCTGATCGCCGCCGGTCAGGCCGGCATCCCGTGCTGGATCGGGCTGAACAAGACCGACCTGCCGGCCGCCGCCGGCGCACGCGCGCGGCTCGAACCCTACCGCCGCATGGGCGTCGAGGTCGTCGAGCTGGCGCTGAAGGCCGCGCCCGACGCGGCGCGCGCGACGCTGGCGCCGCGCCTGGACGGCCGCACGACGCTGGTGCTGGGCCCCAGCGGCATGGGCAAGAGCACGCTGATCAACCTGCTGGTGCCGCAGGCCGCGGCCCAGGTCGGCGAGATCTCCAAGGCGCTGAAGGCCGGCCGCCACACGACGACGACGACCAGCTGGTACTGGCTGGACGACACGCGCCGCGGCGCGCTGATCGACTCGCCGGGGTTCCAGGAGTTCGGCCTGCGCCAGATCGCCCCCACCGAACTGGCGACACTGATGCCCGACTTCGCCGCCGCGCTGGGCGAGTGCCGCTTCCACAACTGCAGCCACCGCCACGAACCCGGCTGCGGCGTGCGCGCGGCGCTGGCGCGCGGCGAGATCGCGCCGACGCGCTACCGCATCTACGAAGAGCTGTTCGACGAGCTGTCGGCCAAACGCTGGTGACGGCGGGCCGCCGTGGCCCTCGAGTTCGTGCCACGGCCTCGGCCGTGGCGTGCGCCGCCTCAGCCGACGACGTTGGCCAGCGTCAGCAGTGCCAGCAGCAGCATCCACAGCACGACCGAGCGCCAGACCAGGCCGACGACGCTTTGCAGGTGCCCCAGCTGCGGCGGCGCGCCCGGCGTCGAGCCTTCGGCGGCGACGGTGCCCGGTTCGGTGCCGGCGGCGAAGGTCTTGGAGCGGTCGGGCGTGACGCCCGGCGCAGCGCTGCCGCCGAGCTGCACGCCGACGGCGCCGGCCGCGGCGGCGAGGATGATGCCCTCGTTGGGATGCAGCCAGAGTGCCGCGTCGCGGCGCCAGCCGCCGACGGCTTCCTCGAAGTTGCCGACGACGGCAAAGCCGAAGGCCGTCATGCGCGCGGGCACGTGGTCGAGCAGCTCGAACCAGCGCCGCGACAGGTTCATCAGGCTCTCGCTGGTCGGCGCCTCCAGCGTGCGATGGCGGTAGGCCCAGTAGCGCGATGCGAACTCGGCCATCCGGTACAGCACCGCGCCGGTCGGCCCCAGGCCCAGCGCCGACAGCAGGATGAACCAGAAGAAGACGCCGAAGACGTGGCGGTGCGCGGCCAGCAGCGCGTGTTCGATGACGTGGCGCAGCACCTCGGTGCGCGGCAACTCGCTGGCGTCGAGATGGCGCCACTCGGCCAGGCGCTGGCGCGCGAAGTTCTCGTCGCCGCGGTCCAGCGCGTCGCGGATGTCGGTGAAGTAGTGGCTGAACTGGCGGAAGCCCAGCGTGAGGTACAGCAGCGCGATGTCGAACACCAGCGCCAGCACCAGGCTGAAGTGCCAGATCGCCATGTAGGCGACAGCCACTGCCAGCGTCGGCCCGAGCACCGCGACACACCAGACGACGACCGTGTGATGCGGCCGGCCGGCGTCGAAGTTGCGGCTGGCCCAGCGCACCCATCCGACCAGCGCGTGATGGATGCCGTTGTCCTTCGGCAGCGGCTTGAGCTGCTCGATCAGCAGCGCGAACAGGACAGCGAAAAAACTCATCGGCTGCCGATGATAAGGGGCGTGCGCCTCAGTCCTCGGCGAGGAAGCCGTAGAGATTGCGCAGCATCGCCGCCGTGGCGCCCCAGATGAAGTGATCGCCCCAGGGCATCGACAGGAACTGGCGGCGCGCGCCGCCGGCCTCGAAGACGTGGCGGCGATGGTTCGCCGGGTCCATCAGGAAGGCCAGCGGCACCTCGAACGCGGCCGCGACCTCGAAGGCGTCGATCTGCAGCTCGAACGGCGGCGTGACGATGGCCACCACCGGCGTGACGACGAAATGCGTCACCGTCGTGTAGGGCGGCAGGTGGCCGATGACGTCGACACGGGCCCGTGCCAGGCCGACTTCCTCCTCGGCCTCGCGCAGCGCGGTGGCCGCGGCGTCGGTGTCACCCGGCTCGACACGGCCGCCCGGGAAGCTGATCTGGCCCGCATGATCGCGCAGATGCTCGGCGCGGCGCGTCAGCAGCACCGTCGCGCCGGCTTCGCGCTCGACGATGGCCACCAGCACCGCGGCGGCGGCCGACGGCCGGTCGTCCGTCGGCCGGCCGTCGCCGGCGAACTCGGGTGTCCAGGTGCCCGGCGCGGCGAAACGCCGGCGCAGCGCAGCCGGCGTCAGGCGCGCGGCCGGCACCGGCGGCAGATGGGCGTCGATCCCGGCGACGGGGATGGCCTGCGGGTGCAGGATGCGCGGCGGCGTCATCGCGGCGCTCCAGAAACGAAAAAGGCGCCGCAACGCGGCGCCTCCTGGCAATCGGGCCGTCCGGCGCAGCCGGAACGACCAGGCATCACGCCAGCTTTTCCTTGATGCGGGCGCTCTTGCCGCTGCGCTCGCGCAGGTAGTACAGCTTGGCGCGGCGCACGTCGCCGCGGCGCTTGACTTCGATCGAGGCGATCAGCGGGCTGTACAGCTGGAACGTGCGTTCCACGCCTTCGCCGCTGGAGATCTTGCGGACGATGAAGCTGCTGTTGATGCCGCGGTTGCGCTTGGCAATCACGACGCCTTCGTAGGCCTGCACGCGCTTGCGGGTGCCTTCGACGACGTTGACGTTGACGATGACGGTGTCGCCGGGGGCGAAGGCCGGGATCGTCTTGCCCAGGCGGGCGATCTCTTCCTGCTCGAGGGTCTCGATGAGGTTCAAGGTTTTCTCCGATGGCGATCGTGCGCGGGGGTTGTGGATCGGAATGTCGGCAAGCCTGGGCCACGTGGCCGGCCCGCCGGTTGCCCGGCAGAGGATCGAAAAGCCCTCGATTATAGCGCGAGGGACGCGAGGAAACGCTCGTCGGCGCGTGAAAGACGCCCGGCGGCACGCGCCGCGGCGATCAGGTCGGGCCGCCGCTGCGCCGTGCGCTCCAGCGAACGCTCGCGCCGCCAGCGCGCGATCTCGCCGTGGTGGCCCGACAGCAGCACCGCCGGCACCGCGAGTTCGTCGCCGTCCAGCGCCAGGCGTTCGGGGCGGCTGTACGACGGGCCTTCGAGCAGGCCGTCGCCGAAGCTGTCCTGCTCGTGCGACGGCGCCGGGATGACGCCGTCCTGCAGCCGCGCGACGGCGTCGAGCAGCGTCAGCGCCGGAAGCTCGCCGCCGGAGAGCACGAAGTCGCCGAGGCTGATCTCGTGCGTCACGCGGCGGTCGATGAAACGCTGGTCGATGCCTTCGTAGCGGCCGCACAGCAGCACTGCGCCGGGGCCTGCGGCGAATTCCTGCACGACGGCCTGGTCGAGCCGGCGGCCGGTCGGCGTGAAGTGCACGACCGGCACCTCGCCGCGTTCGGCGCGCACCGCGTCGAGCGCACGCAACAGCGGCTCGACCAGCATCACCATGCCGGGCCCGCCGCCGTAGGGGCGGTCGTCGATGCGGCGGTAGGCGTCGTCGGCGAAGTCGCGCAGCTGCCACAGCCGCACGTCGACGAGGCCGGAGGTGAACGCGCGCCGCGTGATGCCCACCGCCAGGTGCGGGGCGAACAGTTCGGGGAACAGCGTGACGACGTCGAAGCGCATCGGCTTCGCCGTCAGTAGTCGGCTTCCCAGTCGACGTGGACGGTGGCGCCGGCGAGATCGACGCGGTCGACGTAGGCGGCGACGAAGGGGATCAGGATCTCGTCGGCCTTCTCGTCGGCGGGCTGGACTCGAAGCACGCAGTGCGGGCCGGTCTCGACCAGGCCGACGACGCGGCCGAGCACGACATCGGCGCGGTTGCGCGCGTCCAGGCCGATCAGGTCGACCCAGTAGAACTCGTCTTCGTCGGGCGTCGGGAAGCTGGAGCGCGCGATGAAGATGCGCGCACCGGCCAGCGCCTGGGCGAGATCGCGGTCGGTCAGATCGTGGATCGTCGCGACGACGGCGTCACCCTGCTCGCGCGCGGAGGCCACGCGCAGCAGCGGCGGCACCTGGTGCCCGGGCTTGGCCTCGGACGGCTCCAGGAACCAGCGCTTGGAGGAGAACAGCGCCTGCGGGTCGGACGAGAAAGGTTTGACCTTGATCCCGCCCTTGACGCCCCAGGCGCCGAGAACGCGGCCCACCTCGATGGCGTCGGCCGGCCGGGGCGGCGCGTCGGGCGCCGTCAGCGGTGACGTCGAGGTGGCCACGCCGTGCGGACTCAGGCCGCCTTCTTGGCCTGGGCGACCAGACGGGCGACGGTCGGCGACAGCTGCGCACCGACGCCGGCCCAATAGGTCACGCGGTCCAGAGAGACGCGCAGACCTTCCGCGCCACCCGAGGCCATCGGGTTGTAGAAACCCACGCGCTCGATGAAGCGGCCGTCACGGCGCTCGCGCGCGTCGGCAACGACGATGTTGTAGAACGGGCGCTTCTTTGCGCCGCCACGGGCCAGACGGATCACGACCATGTCGGAATTCCTGATGTGTGAGGCGACCGCCACACCGCTGAGGACACGTCCAGCCGCGGGCAATCAAACGAGTACGTCTTCGGGCCCGTAGATACGCGCCGCCAGTCTCATGAACCATGACACTGCCCGAAGCCGGCGCCGGGAACCGCGCATTATAAACTCGACCGCACCGGAAGCGACAAGCTGCGGCGCAGACCATCTTCCGGGCACCGTTCACGCCACGCGCCGCCGCCACATCCCCGCCCCCGAATGAGCACCGGCACCATCGTCATCCGCCCCAGCACCGACGCCGACCTCGGCGCCATCACCGCCATCTACGCCCACCACGTGCTGCACGGCACCGGCACCTTCGAGACCGAACCGCCGGCCGAGACCGAGATGGCGCGTCGCCGCGCCGACGTCACCGCCAAGGGCCTGCCCTGGCTGGTCGCCGACGAGGGCGGGCGCGTCGTCGGCTACGCCTACGCCAACCACTTCCGCCCGCGCCCGGCCTACCGCTTCTGTGTCGAGGACTCGATCTACGTCCACCACGAAGCGACCGGCCGCGGCCTCGGCCGGCTGCTGCTGGCCGAGCTGATCGCACGCTGCGAGGCCGCCGGCGCGCGCCAGATGCTCGCCGTCATCGGCGACTCGGAGAACGTCGGCTCGATCGGCCTGCACCAGGCGCTGGGTTTCGAGCCCGCCGGCATCCTGCGCGCGGCCGGCTGGAAGCACGGCCGCTGGCTCGACGTGCCGCTGATGCAGCGCACGCTGGGCGCCGGCGAGGAAACCGCGCCCGAGTGAGGCTGAAGAAGCAGGCCGCGCCGGCGCGGCCTGCCGACACCGGCACGCGCCCCGGGCGCGGCCGGTGCCCGCCGCTCAGAACAGGTAGTTGCTGAGCGCGTAGAAGACGGCGGCGATGAAGGCCGTCGCCGGGATCGTGAAGATCCACGCCAGCACGATGTTGCCGGCCAGACCCCAGCGCACCGCCGACGCGCTGCGCACCGAGCCGACGCCGTAGATCGCGCCGGTGATGGTGTGCGTCGTCGACACCGGCACGCCCAGCGCCGTGGCCATGAACAGCGTCACCGCCCCGCCGGTCTCGGCGCAGAAGCCGCCGACCGGCTTGAGCTTGGTGATGCGCTGGCCCATGGTCTTGACGATGCGCCAGCCGCCGAACAGCGTGCCCAGGCCGATCGCGATGTAGCAGGCCCAGATGACCCACGACGGCGGCATGTGGTCGGTGGCGCTCGCGTAGCCCGAGGAGATCAGCAGCAGCCAGATGATGCCGATCGTCTTCTGCGCGTCGTTGCCGCCGTGGCCCAGCGAGTACATGCCGGCCGAGACCAGCTGCAGCCGCCGGAACGTGTTGTCGACCTTCAGTGGCGAGGATCTTCGACAGATCCAGGCCACGGCCACCATGATCAGCGAGCCGAACAGGAAGCCCAGCACCGGCGAGATGAAGATGAAGGCCACCGTCTTGATCAGGCCCGAGGCCACCAGCGGGCCGCCGCCGGCCTTGGCGATGGTGGCGCCGACGATGCCGCCGATGAGCGCATGCGAGCTTGACGACGGGATGCCGTACCACCAGGTGATCACGTTCCAGGCGATCGCCCCGACCAGCGCGCCGAAGATGACGTGCTGGTCGACGATGCCGGGCTCGACGATGCCCTTGCCCACGGTCGCCGCGACCTTGAGCTGGAACACGGCGATGGCGAGCACGTTGAAGAACGCGGCGAACGCGACCGCCTGCTGCGGCTTGAGAACGCCCGTGGACACGACGGTGGCGATGGAGTTCGCCGCGTCGTGGAAACCATTCATGAAGTCGAAGACGAGCGCCAGAACGACGAGCATCGCCACGACCCAGAAGCCGACCGGAAGTGCATCCATGTGAGGGACGTCCGACCGGTCAGGAATTCTCGAGGACGATGCCTTCGATCAGGTTGGCGACGTCTTCGCAGCGGTCGGAGATCGACTCCAGGTGCTCGTAGACGGCCTTCAGCTTGATCAGCTCGCGCGTGTCGACCTCTTCGCGGAACAGGCGCGACATCGCCGAGCGCATCACGCGGTCGGCATCGGACTCGAGGCGGTCGATCTCCTCGCAGGTCTTCAGCGCCGACTCGGACGTGGCCTGGTCGCGCAGGTTCGGCAGCAGCGAGACGACGTGCTGCACACGCTCGCAGCAGCGCACCGAGATCTCGGTCAGCCGGATCACGTCCTCGCTGACGTGCTGCAGGTCGTACAGCGACATCACTTCCGACGAGTCCTGCAGCAGGTCGACGATGTCGTCCATCGAGTTGATCAGCGCGTGGATCTGCTCGCGGTCCAGCGGCGTGATGAAGGTGCGGTGCAGCGCGCGGTTGACCTCGGCGGTCACCTTGTCGGCGGCACGTTCGGCGGCGATGACGTCGGCGCTGTGCTTCTCGCGCTCGAGGGGGTCCGAATAGTGCTGGACCAGCAGCATGAACGCCCGGGCGCCCTCGACGACGAAAGCGCCGTGCTGGTTGAATAGTTCGAAGAAGTTGCCTTCTCGTGGAAGGAGCTTGCCAAAAAACATGCGGTCTCCGGTGGGATCACCGGCCGGATCGTGAATCCGCGATTCTAGAACGGTGACGGTTTCATGACCGGAAGATGAAGTAGACGGCTCCGACCAGGCACAGCCCGGCCCAGAGGTAGTCCAGCTTCAGCGGCTGGTCCATGTAGAAGACCGCGAAGGGCACGAAGATCGCCAGCGTGATGACTTCCTGGCCGATCTTCAGCTGCGCCAGGCTCATGCCGCCGGCGTAGCCGATGCGGTTGGCCGGCACCTGCAGCAGGTACTCGAACAACGCGATGCCCCAGCTGATCAGCGCCGCGACGATCCACGGCTTGCCGGACAGCGACTTCAGGTGCCCGTACCAGGCAAACGTCATGAACAGGTTGGACAGCGCGAGCAGCGCGAAGGTCTGCACCGGCACCGGCAGGGAGTTCATCGTCGGTACTCCTTCAGTCGAGGCGTTCGATCGCCTGGTCGGCCGCGGCGGCCGACCAGCGCACCAGCGGCCCCAGGCGCGGGTGCTCGAAGCCGGGCTCGAGCTCCAGCAACGGCCGCAGCACGAAGGCGCGCAGATGCGCGCGTGGATGCGGCACGACCAGCGACGCGGTGTCGATCACCTCGTCGCCGTAGAACAACAGGTCCAGGTCCAGCGTGCGCGGCGCGTTGCGGTACGGGCGCTCGCGACCGTGCGCGGCCTCGATCGCGTGCAGCGCGGCCAGCAGCCCGGCCGGGGCCAGCGTGGTGTCCAGTTCGGCCACCGCGTTGTGGAAGTCGGGGCCGGCGGCGTCGACCGGCGCGCTGCGCCACAGCGACGAACGCCGCACGAGGCGCGTGCC
>NZ_AEWG01000050.1 GCF_000190375.1 Rubrivivax benzoatilyticus JA2 = ATCC BAA-35 | reverse complement strand
GCCGGCGGCGTGCGCCTGCATCTGCGCGAGGACGCGGTGGCCGAGGCCTGGCTGCTGGCCTGTCCGTCGCGGGCCGGGCTGCGCCAGACGCTGCTGCTGCTGGACGCCGCCGGCGCGCCGATCGCCCGCCTGGGCGACGACGCCGGCCCGCGCCGCGAGCGCTGCGGCTGGCGCCGCCTCGTCGCCCAGCTCGACGCGGAGCTGCAGGCATGAACGCGCCGCTGCCGCGAACCGCTGCCGTGCACGCGCTGGCGCGTGCCGAAACCGGCGCCGCGCTGCACGCGCTGCAGCACCGCGCCGACGCCGCCGAGGCCGACGCGATGCGCCTGCGTGCGTTGCTGATCCGCCGCGACACCGAGATCGCCCAGCTGCGCGACGAGCTGCGGCTGCTGCACGTCGAGACGCCCGACCTGCGCACCCGGCTCGAGCTGGTGCGCGAGAACCGCCGCCAGGCCGAGCAGCTCGTCGCGCTGCGCCGCGCGCTCGGCGGCGGCGCCTGGCGCGCCGAGGGCCGCTTCGGGACCTGAGTCCCCGTTTCCCCGTCTCCCTGCTCTTCCTCCGACCGCCAGCCACCACGCCCGTCTCCGGGCGCCGGCCGCCAGCCCGTTGCCATGACACAAGAAAGACCACCATGTCACAGCCCCAGGGTTCGCGCCGTGCGCGCCGTTTTGTCCTTCAGCCGCTGAGCCTGGCCGCCGCGGCGCTCGCCGCCAGCCTGGCTCAGGCCCAGACCGCCCCTCGCGGCGAGCTTCTCGCCCAGGCGCCGCTGCCCAAGGTCGTCGTCTCGGCCACGCGTGTCGAGGCCAACGAAGACGAGGTCGCGGCCACCGCCAGCGCCGTCAGCGCCGAGGAGATCGACCGGCGCGGCGCCAACGACATCCAGGACCTGCTGAAGCAGGAGGCCGGCGTCGCGGTGCGTTCGCTGCCCAACCGCAGTTCGGCGGCCTTCTACAACACCGGCCGCGGCGGCAACGAGGGCATCAACATCCGCGGCCTCGAAGGCAACCAGGTGATGCTGCAGGTCGACGGCGTGCGCCTGCCGATGCTGTACTCCAACGGCCCGTTCTTCGCCGGCCGCGGCGACTACATCGACGTCGAGGCCTTCAAGCGTGTGGAGCTGCTGCGCGGGCCCTCGTCGGCGTCCTATGGCTCGGACGGCCTGGCCGGCGCGGTGAGCTTCGTCACCAAGGACCCGTCGGACCTGCTGCGCGACGGCGAGACGCATGCCGAGTCGCTGAAGCTCGGTTACCGCAGCGCCGACGACTCCTGGGTCGCGGTGCCGACCTTCGCGCTGCGCACCGAAGGCGGCACCGAGGCGATGCTGCTGGCCAGCCTGCGCCGTGGCCACGAGGTCGACAACCGCGGCGACAACGACGCGAAGAACAACACCCGCACCACGGCCAACCCGCAGGACACACGCTCGAACTTCCTGCTCGCCAAGCTCGAGCAGCGCCTGGACGCGCGCCAGAAGCTGAAGTTCAGCGCCGAGCACATGAGCCGCCGGCTCGACAGCGAGATCTACACGCTGTTCGGCGACCCGATGTACCCGACGACGACCGACGTCGAGGCCGCCGAGCGCATCCAGCGCACGCTGCTGAAGGCGGGCTACGAGTTCAGCGACCCGCGCGCCGCCTGGTTCCAGCGCGCCAGCGGCACGCTCTACCTGCAGGACAGCGAGAACCGCCAGCTCGGCTACGAGGCCCGCTCCAACACGACGAACTGGAACAGCCGCGACCGCGACACGCGTTACGGCGAGAAGACCGTCGGCGGCAGCCTGCAGTTCGAGTCCAACTTCGGCACCGAGGTCGCGCAGCGCATCGTCTGGGGCCTGGACGCGTCGACGACCGAGGTCACGACGATCAGCAAGGGCGGCAATCATCTGAACGGCGTTCCGAGCACGCAGACGCCGTTCGTCGAGAAGAAGAACTTCCCCGACACCGACTACCGACTGATCGGCGCCTTCGTGCAGGACGAGATCTCGCTCGGCCGGCTGGCGCTGATCCCGGCGCTGCGCTGGGACCACTTCAAGCTCGACCCGGAGCGCAACGACCCGCTGGCCAGCGCCAACAACGCCAGCACGCCGGTGGCGCTGTCGGGCAGCGAGTTCTCGCCGCGGCTGGGCCTGGTCTGGAAGTTCTCGCCGGCGCTGCGCGCGGTGGCCAACCTGGCGCACGGTTTCCGCGCGCCGACGCCGTCGCAGGTCAACGGCGGCGTCACCAACCTCAACGCGAGCACGCCCTACATGTCGATCGGCAACCCCGATCTGAAGCCCGAGACCAGCGACACCGCCGAGTTCGGCCTGCGCGGCGAGAGCGGCGCGCTGCGCTGGACGGCGACGGTGTTCAAGTCGCGCTACAAGAACTTCATCGAGTCCGGTGTCGAGGTCGGCGGTGCCGGCACCGTGCTGGACCCGCTGATCCTGCAGGCCGTCAACCTGAACCGCGTCGACATCCGCGGTGTCGAGGCGACGCTGGACTGGGCCGTGCACCCCGGCTGGACGCTGTCGGCGCGTTATGCCCACGCCCACGGCGACAGCCGCGAAGGCGGCGTCGAACAGGCGCTGGAGAGTGTCGAGCCCGACAAGCTGGTGCTCGCCGTCAAGCGTGAGGTCGGCCACTTCGGCACCGAGTTCGCCGTCACCGCGATGAAGCGCCAGGGGCGCTACGTGCCGGTCGACTCGGCCGGCACGCAGTACGTGCCCGGCGGCTTCGCCGTCGCCGATCTGTCGATGTGGTGGCTGGTGCGGCCGGACACCGAACTCGTCTTCGGCGTCACCAACCTGTTCGACAAGAAGTACATCCAGTGGGCCGACGCACGCGAGCTGACGACCACCACGCGCGCCGTCGATGCGTTCACGCAGCCCGGCCGCAACGTCAACGCCAGCGTGCGCTACCGCTTCTGATGCGCCGCGACGCCAGCCCGCCGGCCACGCGCCGGCCCTGCCAGCTCGCCGCCCC
>NZ_AEWG01000051.1 GCF_000190375.1 Rubrivivax benzoatilyticus JA2 = ATCC BAA-35 | reverse complement strand
ACGCTGGCCGCGCTGCGCGCCGCCGGCCTGCGCGTGATGGCCGAGCTGACGACGCCGGACTGGCCGGCCGGGCCGCTGGACACCGACGTCGACGCGCTGCTGCTCAAGGGCAACGAGGCCGGCGGCTTCGTCGGCGAGGACGCCAGCTTCATCCTCTTGCAGAAGTGGCGCGGCCGCACGGCGCTGCCGCTGCATGTGCGCGGCGGCCTGACGCCGGCCGTGGCCGCGGGCTGCGCCGCGCTCGGCGTGGCCGGCGGCGCGCTCGACTCGCAAGTCCTGCTGCTCGACGAGGCGCGCCTGGGCGAAGCCGGCCAGGCGGTCATCGCCGGCCTGTCGGGCAACGAGACCGTGGCCGTCGGCGACGGCGAGCACGGCGAGTACTTCCGCATCCTGAGCCGCCCGGGCCACGCCGTGGCCAAGGCGCTGATCACCGAGGGCGACGGCTGCGGCTTCGCCGCGCTGCGTGCCAAGGTCGCCGGTCGCATCAACTGGGACGACCCGCGCGCCGGCCTGCTGCCGGTGGGCCACGACGTCTGCTTCGCCGCCGACTGGCGCCGTCGCTACGGCCACCTGGCCGCGGTGCTGAAGGCCTTCGACAGCGCGGTCGCGACCCAGCTCGGCCAGGTCGCCGCCCAGCCGCCGGTCGCCGAAGGCGCGCCGCTGGCGCAGGCGCTGGGCCTGCGCTTCCCGATCGTGCAGGGCCCGATGACGCGCGTCTCCGACGTCGCCGACTTCGCCCAGGCCGTGGCCGACGGCGGCGGCCTGCCGATGGTCGCCTTCGCGCTGCTCAAGGGCGCTCCGCTGGACAAGCTGCTCGCGCGCACCCAGCAGCTGCTGGGCGACAAGCCCTGGGGCATCGGCCTGCTGGGCTTCGCGCCGCAGGCGCTGCTCGACGAGCAGCTCGCGCTGGCCACGCAGTACAAGCCGGCCTACGCGCTGATCGCCGGCGGCCGGCCCGACCAGGCCGTCAAGCTCGAGGCCTCGGGCGTGCCGACCTTTCTGCACGTGCCCTCGGCCAACCTGATCCCGCTGTTCGTCCAGGAAGGCGCGCGGCGCTTCATCTTCGAGGGCCGCGAGTGCGGCGGCCACATCGGCCCGCTGTCGAGCTTCGTGCTCTGGTCGACGATGGTCGACCGAATCGCCGACGAGATCGACGCGCGCCGCGTCGCGCCGGCCGAGCTGCAGCTGCTGTTCGCCGGCGGCATCCACGACGCTGCCTCGTCGGCCTTCGTGCAGGTGCTGGCCGCGCCGCTGGTCGCACGCGGCGTCAAGGTCGGCGTGCTGATGGGCAGCGCCTACCTGTTCACCGAGGAGATCGTCGCCTCGGGCGCGGTGGTGGCCAAGTTCCAGCAGGAGGTCATCGCCTGCCGCCACACCGTCAGCCTCGAGTCCGGCCCCGGCCACGCCAGCCGCTGCGGCTACACGCCGTTCGCGCAGGAGTTCTTCAAGAAGCGCGCCGAGCTGCGCGAGCAGAAGGTGGCCGGCGAAGAGAGCCGCCGCGTGCTCGACGACCTGATCATGGGCCGGCTGCGCATCGCCTCCAAGGGCACGACGCGCATCGGCGAGGAAGGCAAGCTGACGACGCTGGACGAGAACCAGCAGTACGCCGACGGCATGTACATGCTCGGCCAGGTGGCGACGCTGCGCGATGGCGTCACGACCGTCGCCTCGCTGCACGAGGAAGTGACGGCCGGCGCCGCCGCGCTGCTCGCCGCCGCGGCCGACGCGCGCCAGGCCGCGCCGGTGGCCGGCACCGGCCCGGTCGACATCGCCATCGTCGGCCTGGCCACGCTGCTGCCCAAGGCCGATTCGCTGGCCGCCTACTGGGACAACATCCTGGCCAAGGTCGACGCGATCACCGAGATCCCGCCGCACCGCTGGGACTGGCGCCTGTACTACGACAGCGACCGCCACGCGCCGGACAAGATCTATTCGAAGTGGGGCGGCTTCATCGACGACCTGGTCTTCGACCCGACGCGCTACGGCATGCCGCCGAAGTCGATCGAGGCCGTCGACCCGATGCAGCTGATGGCGCTGGAAGTCGCGCGCCGCACGCTGGCCGACGCCGGCTACGACCGCAAGCCTTTCGACCGCGAGCGTGCTTCGGTGATCGTCGGCGCCAGCGGCGGCACCGGCGACGTCGGCTCGCAGTACGGGCTGCGTTCGGAGCTGCCGCGTTTCTCGGGCCAGCTGCCGGCCGAGGTCGCCGAACGCCTGCCCGAGTGGACCGAGGATTCCTTCGCCGGCATCTTGCTGAACGTCATCGCCGGGCGCATCGCCAACCGGCTGAACTTCGGCGGCGTCAACTTCACGACCGACGCCGCCTGCGCCTCGTCGCTGGCCGCGGTCTACCAGGGCGTCACCGAACTGGCGGCCGGGCGCAGCGACATCGTCATCGCCGGCGGCGTCGACACCGTGCAGGGCCCGTTCGGCTACCTGTGCTTCAGCAAGACGCAGGCGCTGTCGCCGCGCGGCCGCTGCAACACCTTCGACGCCTCGGGCGACGGCATCGTCATCAGCGAAGGCATCGCGATGGTGGCGCTGAAGCGTCTGGCCGATGCCGAGCGCGACGGCGACCGCATCTACGCCGTCATCAAGGGCGTCGGCGGCTCCAGCGACGGCAACGCCAAGGGCCTGACCGCGCCGCTGCCGGCTGGCCAGCTGCGTGCGATGCGCCGCGCCTACCAGATGGCCGGCTTCGGCCCGTCGACCGTCGGCCTGTTCGAGGCCCACGGCACCGGCACCGTCGCCGGCGACACCGCTGAGCTGGAAAGCACGACGCGGCTGATGCTGGAGGAGGGCGCTCGCCCGCACGGCGCCGTCGTCGGCTCGGTGAAGACGATGATCGGCCACACCAAGGCCACCGCCGGCGTCGCCGGCCTCGTGAAGGCCGCGCTGGCGCTGCACCACAAGGTGCTGCCGCCGCACCTGGGCGTGACGAACCCGAACCCGACGCTCAAGCGCGCCGACGCGCCGCTGCACGTCATCGCCGACGCGCTGCCCTGGCTGCCGTCCGAGCAGCCGCGGCGTGCCGCCTGCAGCGCCTTCGGCTTCGGCGGCACCAACTTCCACGTCGTGATGGAGGAGTACCAGCGCGAGTACCGCCCCTGGCTGCGCACCGCGACGGCGCGGCGCTGGCCGGCCGAGCTGCTGCTGTTCGCGGCCGACAGCCGCGAGGCGCTGGTCGCGCGCCTGACGGCGCTGCACGCCGAACTGGCGGCCACGCCGGTGGAACTGCGCGACCTGGCCGCCAGCCTGGCGCGCACCTGGCAGGCCGGCGCCGCCGAGCGCCTGGCGCTGGTCGCGCGCAGCCCCGCCGAACTGGCCACCAAACTCACCGCCGCGGCCGCCTTCCTGCGCGGCGAAGCCAAGGCCGCGCCGCCGGGGGTGTTCCACCGTGCCGGCGCGCCGATCGGCGGCAAGGTCGCGGTGCTGTTCCCCGGCCAGGGCTCGCAGTACACCGGCATGGGCCGTGAAGCGGCGCTGTACCTGCCGCCGGTGGCCGACGCGCTGGCCGAGGCCGAGACCGCGCTGCGCGCGCCGTTCACGCAGCGTTTCGGCAAGACGCTGGGCGAGTTCCTGTTCCCGCGTGCCGCCTACGACGACGCTGCCCAGGACGCCGCGCGCCGCGCGCTGACCAGCACCGACGTCGCCCAGCCGGCGCTCGGCGCGCTGGAGGTCGGCCTGTGGCGGTTGCTGCAGGCGCTGGGCTTGCAGGCCGACATGGCCGCCGGCCACAGCTACGGCGAGTTCGTCGCCCAGCACGCCGCCGGCGCGATCGACTTCGGCGCGCTGATGGCGCTGTCGGCGGCCCGCGGGCGCTTCATCGTCGACGCCGCCCAGGACGCCGGTGCCGAACTCGGCACGATGGCCGCGGTGCCGGCCGAGCGCGGCGTCGTCGAGCAGCTGATCGCCGACCTGCCCGACGTCATCGTCGCCAACCACAACGCACCGCTGCAGAGCATCGTCTCGGGCACGCGTGCCGGCGTCGAGGCGGCCATCGCCAAGTGCGCCGCCGCCGGCATCGAGGCGCAAGCCATCCCGGTGGCCGCGGCCTTCCACTCGGTGCTGGTCAAGCCGGCGCAAGGCCCGCTGGCGGCGCTGATCGACGCCACGCCCTGGCAGCCGACGGCGATCCCCGTCTACGCCAACGCCACCGCGCGGCCGCACCCGGCCGAGCCGGCGCGTTGCCGCCAGCTGATGGCCGAGCACCTGGTCAAGCCGGTCGAGTTCGTCGCCCAGGTGCGCCAGATGCACGACGACGGCGCGCGCCTGTTCGTCGAGGTGGGCCCGAAGGCGGTGCTGTCGCGCCTGGTCGGCCGCATCCTGCAGGACCAGCCGCACGTGGCTGTCGCGCTGGACGACGGCAGCGGCCTGGGCGGCGTGCTGGCCGGCATCGGCCAGCTGCTGGTGGCCGGCGTGGAGCTGGACGTCGAGCCGCTGTTCGCTGGCCGCGACTGCCGCGTCGGCGACCCGCAGCGCCTGGCCTCGCTGGACCGCCGCGAGACGCCGGCGCGCACCGCCTGGGTCATCAACGGCGCCGGCGTGCGCCGCCTCGCCGATCCGGTCAAGCCGGTCGGCGTGACGCTGGAGCAGGCCCAGGCCGCGCTCGCCGCGCCGCCCGCCGTCGCACCGGCGGTCAATCCCGCGGCGCCGGTCGCCGCCGTCGCCCCCACGCTGCCCGCGGCCGCCCCGGTGCGCACCGCCACCCCGATCACGTCCCAGTTTTCCCGGAGGGCCCGAACGATGGATGAACGACGACCACTGCCCGCCACGGCCGACGCCGCGGTGATGGCCGAGTACTTCGACACGATGCGCCAGTTCCTGGAGTCGCAGGAACGTGTGATGGCCGCC
>NZ_AEWG01000052.1 GCF_000190375.1 Rubrivivax benzoatilyticus JA2 = ATCC BAA-35 | reverse complement strand
CGCCCCGGCGCAGCTGGTGCTGCCGCAGGCGCTGGGCGACTGGACCCAGGCCACGCCGCCGGCCGCCGACTGGACGCCCGCGTTCGACGACGGCGCGCTGCGCGTGCGCTCCGGCTACGCCGGGCCGGCCGGCCTCGTCGGCGTGCACGTCGACTACTACCGCGGTCAGAGCGACACGCGCAAGATCGTCAGCAGCCAGCACCTGCTGGTCGGCATGCAGGACACGCAGTGGGCCATCCCCGCCCACGGCGCGCGCCGCATCGAGCTTGACGGCCGGCCGCTGGTGCTGCGGCGCTCCGAGATCCTGTCGCGCGTGTCGCTGTCCGGCGCCGACCAGCGCCGCATCGTCGTCTGGCGGCTGTACTGGGTCGACGGCCGCTTCCTGGGCGGCGACGTCGAGACCAAGCTCGCCGGCGCGCTGGCCCGTCTGGCTGGCCGCGGCGACGAGGGCGCCGCGCTGCTGCTCTACGCCGATGCCGGCGACCCCGCCGCGTCCGACGCCGCGATCGAGGCCTTCCTGCGTGCCCAGCTCACCCCGCTGGGCACGCTGCTGCAGCGTGTGCACGACACGCGCTGACCCCACCCCGTTTCATTGCAGAAAGCGAGAACCACCGTGAACACCGTCGCCGTCATCGGTCTGGGCTACGTCGGCCTGCCGCTCGTCGTCGAGTTCGGCAAGCAGATGCGCACCATCGGCTTCGACATCGCGCAGCACAAGGTCGACGCCTGCCAGGCCGGCCGCGACCCCTCGCGCGAGCTGCCCGACAGCGAGCTCGCCGCCGCCACGCACGCCGTCTACACCAGCGACCCGGCGCTGCTGGTCGAGGCCGACATCATCATCGTCGCCGTGCCGACGCCGGTCGACGAGGCGCACATCCCCGACTTCACGCCGCTCATCGGCTCGTCGACCAGCGTCGGCCGGCACATGAAGAAGGGCGCGATCGTCGTCTACGAGAGCACCGTCTACCCCGGCGCCACCGAGGAGGTCTGCATCCCGGTGCTGGAGCGCGAGTCGGGCCTGAAGTGGAAGCGCGACTTCTTCGTCGGCTACAGCCCCGAGCGCATCAACCCGGGTGACCGCGAGCACACGCTGACCAAGATCCTGAAGATCGTCAGCGGCGACACGCCCGAGACGCTGGAGAAGGTGGCGCAGCTGTACGAGCGCATCATCGTGCCGGGCGTGCACCGCGCCAGCAGCATCAAGACCGCCGAGGCCGCCAAGGTCATCGAGAACACCCAGCGCGACCTGAACATCGCGCTGATGAACGAGCTGGCGATCATCTTCAACAAGCTCGGGCTGGACACCAGCGAGGTGCTGGAGGCCGCCGGCACGAAGTGGAACTTCCTGAAGTTCAAGCCGGGGCTGGTGGGCGGCCACTGCATCGGCGTCGACCCGTACTACCTGACGCACAAGGCCGACATGCTGGGTTACCACCCGCAGGTCATCCTGGCGGGGCGGCGCATCAACGACGGCATGGGCAAGTTCATCGCCGAGCAGACGATCAAGCAGATGATCGCCTCGGGCAGCTACGTCAAGGGCGCGCGTGTCAACGTGCTGGGCCTGACCTTCAAGGAGAACTGCGGCGACCTGCGCAACAGCAAGGTCATCGACATCATCCACGAGCTGGAGAGCTACGGCGTCGACGTCTTCGTCACCGACGCCCAGGCCGAGGCCGACGAGGCGATGCACGAGTACGGCGTGCGCCTGGTGCCGTTCGAGGACCTGCCGCGCGCCGACGCCATCGTCGCCGCCGTCGCGCACCGCGAGTACGCCGAGCTGAGCACCGACGACCTGTGCCGCAAGCTGGTCAAGGGCGGGGCCTTCATCGACGTCAAGGCGGCCTTCGACGCCCGGGCGCTGGAGGCGGCGGGGTTGAGGGTGTGGCGCCTCTGACGCCGGTGCGGGGTCAGGTCTTGCCTCTTGCAGAGGCCACGGCCGCCCGGGGCAGCCCGGGGTCAGGTCTCGTGAGACCTGACCCCGTCCGGCGGCTGCCGTCCCGTCGCGTCCGCGCGAGGTCCATCCGATGACGGCACCCGCCTCGCGCGCCAGCCGCCCCCTCGTCCTCCACCTCGTCTACCGCTTCGACACCGGCGGCCTCGAGAACGGCGTCGTCAACCTGATCAACCACATGCCGGCCGACGCCTACCGGCATGCGGTGGTCGCGCTGACCGAGGTCGTGCCCGGTTTTGCCTCGCGCATCCAGCGTGACGACGTCGAGTTCGTCTCGCTGCACAAGCCGCCGGGCCACGGCGTGAAGCTCTATCCGAGGCTCGCGCAGGTGTTCCGCCAGCTGAAGCCGGCCGTCGTGCACACCCGCAACCTCGCCGCGCTGGAGTTCCAGGTGCCGGCGGCCTGGTGCGGCGTGCCGGCGCGTGTGCACGGCGAACACGGCCGCGACGTCGACGACCCCGACGGCACGGTGCGCCGCTACCAATGGATGCGGCGCGCCTACCGCCCGTTCGTGCACCGCTACGTGGCGCTGTCGCAGGACCTCGCCGGCTACCTGGAGCAGCGCGTGGGCGTGCCGCCGCGGCGCATCGTGCGCATCTGCAACGGCGTCGACACCCGGCGCTTCTGTCCTGCCACGGCCGGGCGCGAGGCGCTGGCCGGCTCGCCGTTCGCCGACCCGGCGCTGTTCGTCGCCGGCACCGTCGGCCGGATGCAGACGGTGAAGGCGCAGCCGCTGCTGGCGCGCGCCTTCGTGCGCGCGCTGGAGCTCGCGCCGCGGCTGCGGCCGGTGCTGCGCCTGGTGATGGTCGGCGACGGCCCGCTGCGTGCCGAGGCGCAGGCGGTGCTGGCGCAGGGCGGCGCGGCCGACCTGGCCTGGCTGCCCGGTGAGCGCCGCGACGTGCCCGAGCTGATGCGCTCGCTCGACGCCTTCGTGCTGCCGTCGCTGGCCGAGGGCATCTCCAACACCATCCTGGAGGCCATGGCCAGCGGCCTGCCGGTGCTGGCCACCCGCGTCGGCGGCAACGCCGAGCTGGTCGACGACGGCACGACCGGCGCGCTGGTGCCGGCCGGTGACGTCGACGCGCTGGCCGCCGGCCTCGTGGCGCTGGCCTCGGACCCGGCCGGCGCCGCCGCGCAGGGCGCCGCCGGCCGCCGCCGTGTCGTCGACGGCTTCAGCCTCGACGCGATGGTCGGCCGCTATCGCGCGCTGTACGACGAGTTGCTGGGGATCGGGGACAGGGATCGGGGTCAGGGGATCGGGGTCAGGTCTCGTAAGACCTGACCCCAGGCTGCCCAGGCTGCTGGTTGGAAAGGCGCCTCAGCGGGGGATCGGGGTCAGGTCTCGTAAGACCTGACCCCAAGCCGTCCCGTAAGACCTGACCCCAAGCCGTCCCAAGCCTTCCTGAACCCCGCAGCGGCCCCCGTCTTCGAGGGGGCGAGGCGTGCACAAGTCACCTGCCCGGCGCCGAACGCCGAGTCGCGGCGTCGCCTGCACTTACCATGGCGGCGGGCGCGTCGGCCCATGGCAAGGGGCGAGGTCTGCCCGTCGCCCCGGCGCCCCGGCAAGGCAGTCCAGGCGGAGCAACAACCCATGTGCGGCATCACCGGCCTCTTCGACACCCGCGGCACCCGTCCGGTGGACCCGGCCGTGCTCGCGCGCATGAACGACGCCCAGTGGCACCGCGGCCCCGACGAAGGCAGCGTGCACGTCGAGCCCGGCGTCGGCTTCGGCCACCGGCGCCTGTCGATCATCGACATCGCCACCGGCCAGCAGCCGCTGTGCAACGAGGACGGCTCGGTCGTCGTCGTCTTCAACGGCGAGATCTACAACTACCAGGAGCTGATCCCCGAGCTCCAGGCCGCCGGCCACGTCTTCCACACCAAGAGCGACACCGAGTGCATCGTGCACGGCTGGGAGCAGTGGGGCGAGCGCTGCGTCGAGCGCTTCCGCGGCATGTTCGCCTTCGTGCTCTGGGACCGCAACCGCCAGACGCTGTTCCTGGCGCGCGACCGCCTGGGCGTCAAGCCGCTGCACTACGCGCTGCTCGACGACGGCACGCTGCTCTTCGGCTCCGAGCTGAAGTCGCTGCTCGCCCACGGCGGCCTGAAGCGTGACCTCGACCCGCTGGCGGTGGAGGAGTACTTCGCGCTGGGCTACGTCGCCGAGCCGCGCACGATCTTCAGCCAGGCGTGCAAGCTGCCGCCGGCCCACACCCTGTGCATCCGCCGAGGCGAGCCTGTGCCCGAGCCGCGCGAGTACTGGGACGTGCACTTCACGCTCGGCAACCCGACCTCGGTGGAGGACGCCTGCGAGGAGCTGCAGCACCGCCTGCGCGAGTCGGTGCGGCTGCGCATGATCGCCGAGGTGCCGCTGGGCGCCTTCCTGTCCGGCGGCGTCGATTCCAGCGCCGTCGTCGCGACGATGGCCGGCCTGTCCGACGGCCCGGTCAACACCTGCAGCATCGCCTTCGACGACCCCAAGTTCAACGAGAGCGCGTTCGCGCAGCTCGTCGCCGACCGCTACCGCACCGACCACCGCGTCGAGACCGTCAAGTCCGACGACTTCGACCTCATCGACACGCTGGCGCGGCTGTACGACGAACCCTACGCCGACAGCTCGGCGATCCCCACCTACCGCGTCTGCCAGCTCGCGCGCAAGCACGTCACGGTGGCGCTGTCGGGCGACGCCGGCGACGAGAACTTCGGCGGCTACCGCCGCTACCGCCTGCACCTGATGGAGGAGCGCATGCGCTCGGCGCTGCCGGCGGCGGTGCGCCAGCCGGTGTTCGGCATGCTCGGGCGGCTCTACCCCAAGGCCGACTGGGCGCCGCGCGTGCTGCGCGCCAAGACCACCTTCGAGGGCATGGCGCGCAGCTCGGTCGAGGCCTACTTCCACTCGGTCTCGATCCTGCGCGGCGACATGCGCCGCCAGCTGTTCAGCCCGGCGCTGAAGCGCCTGCTCGCCGGCTACGACGCGCAGCAGGTCTTCGAGCACCATGCCGCACGCGCCGGCACCGACGACCCGCTGGCGCTGATCCAGTACCTGGACCTGAAGACCTACCTCGTCGGCGACATCAACACCAAGGTCGACCGCGCCAGCATGGCCCACAGCCTGGAGGTGCGCGAGCCGCTGATGGACCACAAGCTCGTCGAGTGGCTGGCCACGCTGCCCTCGTCGCTGAAGGTCCGCGGCCAGGAGGGCAAGTTCCTGCTGAAGAAGGCGATGGAGCCCATGCTGCCCGACGAGGTGCTGTATCGGCCGAAAATGGGGTTCTCGGTGCCGCTCGCGCGCTGGTTCCGCGGCCCGCTGAAGGACCGCGTGCGCGACGCCGTGCTCGGCGAGCGCCTGTCGGCGACGGGCTGGTTCGAGCGTTCCTATCTGCAGCACCTGGTGGATGCCCACCAGGCCGGCACCCGCGACTACAGCGCACCGCTGTGGACGCTGCTGATGTTTGAAGCTTTCCTGCGCAACGTCGTCGATGCCGGCGCCGTCGGCGCGCAGGGTATTTCGCGAGAGGCCGAAGCGCTGGCATGACATTGCGCGTCCTGCACGTCCTGGATCACTCCATCCCCCTGCACAGCGGCTACACCTTCCGCACGCTGTCGCTGCTGACCGAGCAGCGCCGCATGGGCTGGGAGACCTTCCATGTGACGAGTCCCAAACACGCCACCACCGTCCCCGAGGAGACGGTCGAAGGCTGGCATTTCTATCGCACCGTGGTGCCGGCCAGTGCCGGCGGCGTTCCCGGCCTCAACGAGATGGCGCTGATGCGCCGGCTGGAAAAGCGCATCAACGAGCTGACGCTCAAGCTGCGCCCGAACGTCATCCACGCCCATTCGCCGGTGCTCAACGCGCTGCCCGCGCTGCGCGTGGCCAAGCGCCAGCGCATCCCGGCGGTCTACGAGGTGCGCGCCTTCTGGGAGGACGCTGCCGTCGACCACGGCACGACCACCGAAGGCAGCCTGCGCTACCGCCTGACGCGGCGCATGGAGACCGCGGCGCTGAAGGAGGCGGCCCACGTCTTCACGATCTGCGAGGGCCTGCGCGGCGACATCGTCGGCCGCGGCGTGGCCGGCGAGAAGATCACCGTCATTCCCAACGCGGTCGACGTCGACACCTTCGAGCCCGGCGGCCAGCCCGACGCGGCGCTGAAGGCCCGGCTGGGGCTGGACGGCGCCACCGTCGTCGGCTTCATCGGCAGCTTCTACGCCTACGAGGGCCTGGACCTGCTGCTCGACGCGATGCCGCGCCTGCTCAAGCGCCGGCCCGAGATGCGCGCGCTGCTCGTCGGCGGCGGCCCGCAGGAGCAGCTGCTCAAGGAGCGTGCGCAGTCGCTGGGCATCGCCGACAAGGTGGTCTTCACCGGCCGCGTGCCGCACCAGGAGGTGCAGCGCTACTACGACCTCGTCGACGTGCTCGCCTACCCGCGCCACAGCATGCGGCTGACCGAGCTGGTCACGCCGCTGAAGCCGCTGGAGGCGATGGCCCAGGGCCGGCTGTTCGTCGCCAGCGACGTCGGCGGCCACAAGGAGCTGATCCGCAACCGCGAGACCGGCTGGCTGTTCCAGGCCGGCAGCGCCGAGGCCCTGGCCAACGCCGTCGACGACCTGCTGGCGCGCCGCGACCAGTGGCCGTCGCTGCGCGCCGCGGGCCGCGAGTTCGTCGAGCGCGAACGCACCTGGGCCAACTCGGCCGGGCTGTACCGCCCGGTCTACGAGCGCCTGATCGCCGCCGGGGGGCGCTGACGGTGGCCGACGGCCCGCGGATCGTCGTCCTCAGCAGCCTGTTCCCGAGCGCCGTGCAGCCCGGTGCCGGCCTCTTCGTGCGCGAGCGCATGTTCCGCGTCGGCCGCGAGCTGCCGCTGGCCGTGGTGGCGCCGACGCCGTGGTTCCCGCTGCAGTCGCTGCTGCGGCGCTTCAAGCCCGGCTTCCGGCCCGGCGCGCCGCGGCACGAGACCCAGCAGGGCCACGAGGTCTGGTTCCCGCGGTTTGTCAGCGTGCCCGGCGCGCTGAAAGGCTGGGACGGACTGGCGATGGCGCTGGCCGCCTGGCCGCGGCTGGCGCGCCTGAAGCGCGCAGGCCGGCTGGACCTGATCGACGCCCACTTCGCCTACCCCGACGGCTACGCCGCGACGCTGCTCGGCCGCTGGCTGGGCGTGCCGGTGACGATCACGCTGCGCGGCACCGAGCAGCGCCAGGCGCGCGACCCGGCGCTGGCGCCCAAGCTGCGCGCCGCGCTGCAGCGCGCGACGCAGGTCTTCGCGGTGTCGGAGTCGCTGCGCCAGGTGGCGCTGGGGCTGGGCATCGCGGCCGACAAGGTGCGTGTCGTCGGCAACGGCGTCGACCTGGCGCGCTTCAACCCGCTGCCGCGGGCCGAGGCGCGGGCCGCGCTGGGCCTGGCGGCCGACGCGCCGGTGCTGGTCAGCGTCGGCGGGCTGTGCGAGCGCAAGGGCTTCCACCGCGTCATCGAACGCCTGCCGGCGCTGCGCGAACGGTTTCCCGGCCTGGTCTACCTCGTCGTCGGCGGCCCCAGCCCCGAAGGTGACCTCGGCCCGCAGCTGCGCGCCCAGGTGGCTGCCGCCGGGCTGGGCGACGCGGTGCGTTTCCTCGGCCCGCTGCCGCCCGACGCGCTGCGCGGGCCGTTGTCGGCGGCCGACGTCTTCGTGCTCGCCACGCGCAACGAAGGCTGGGCCAACGTGTTCCTCGAAGCGATGGCCTGCGGTCTGCCGGTCGTGACCACCGCCGTCGGCGGCAACGCCGAGGTCGTCTGCCGCGCCGAACTGGGCCGCGTCGTGCCCTTCGGCGACGGCCAGGCGCTGGAATCGGCGATCGCCGACGCGCTGGCGCGCGACTGGGATGCCGACACGATCCGCCGCTACGCTGCGGCCAACACCTGGGACCGGCGTGTCGCCGAGCTCGTCGCCGTCTTCCGCACGCTGCACCGCGGCACCGGCGAACGGGCGGCCGCCGCGGCCCCCTGAACACCATGAGCGGGCTCTACACGCGTTTCACCTCCGGCGTCCTGTTTCCGCTGCACGAGCGCCTGAAGCGCCACGACAGCGTCGCGGTGCGCCGCGCTCTGGAGGCCAGCCAGTGGTGGCCACCCGAGCGCCTGGAGGCGCTGCGTGTCGAGCGCCTGCGCACGCTGCTGACGCAGGCCGGCCAGCACGTGCCGTACTACCGCGAGCTGTTCGCTGAACACCGTTTCGACCCGGCGGCCGTCACCTCGGTGGCCGACCTGCAGCGCCTGCCCTTCCTGAGCAAGGCCGTCGTGCGCGCCCAGGGCGAGCGCCTGCGCCACGAGCAGGCCGAAGGCCTGGCGCGTTTCAACACCGGCGGCAGCTCCGGCGAGCCGCTGATCTTCTTCATCGGCCGCGAGCGTGTCAGCCACGACGTCGCCGCCAAGTGGCGCGCCACACGCTGGTGGGACGTGGACATCGGCGACCCCGAGATCGTCGTCTGGGGCAGCCCGATCGAGCTCGGCGCCCAGGACCGCGTGCGCGCCTGGCGCGACCGCCTGCTGCGCACCGAGCTGCTGCCGGCTTTCGAGATGAGCGAGAGCAAGCTCGACGGCTTCGTCGCCGCGATCCGCGCGCGCCGGCCGAAGATGCTGTTCGGCTACCCCAGCGCGCTCAGCCACATCGCGCGCCACGCCGAGCGCCGCGGCCAGCGTTTGGACGACCTGGGCATCGAGGTCGCTTTCGTCACCAGCGAACGCCTGTACGACGACCAGCGCGAGGCGATCTCGCGCCTGTTCGGCTGCCGCGTCGCCAACGGCTACGGCAGCCGCGACGCCGGCTTCATCGCCCACGAGTGCCCCGCGGGCGGCCTGCACCTGACGGCCGAGGACGTGATCGTCGAGATCGTCGCGCCCGACGGCCGCGTGCTGCCGCCGGGGCAGTCGGGCGAGATCGTCGTCACGCACCTGGCGACGAAGGACTTCCCGTTCATCCGCTACCGCACCGGCGACGTCGCCGTGCTCGACACCGCGCGTTGCGCCTGCGGCCGCACGCTGCCGCTGGTGAGGGAGATCCAGGGCCGCAGCACCGACTTCATCGTCGCCGCCGACGGCACCGTGATGCACGGCCTGGCGCTGGTCTACGTCGTGCGCGACCTGCCCGGCGTGCGCGGCTTCAAGATCGTGCAGCACAGCCTGCAGCGCACCGAGGTGCAGATCGTCGCCGACGCGGGCTTCGACCGCCCGGCGCGCGCCGCCGAGATCCAGGCCGGGCTGAAGCGCCGCCTGGGCGCCGCCGTGCAGGTGGACGTGAACTACGTCGAGGCCATCGCGCCGGAGAAGTCGGGCAAGTACCGCTACGTGGTCAGCCACGTGGCGGCGGCGCCGGCGCAGGAGAGCGTGCCGCATGCGTGACATCCTGATCATGATGATCGTGATCCCGGCGGCGCTGATGGCGCTGCGCCGGCCGTGGATCGGCGTGCTGCTGTGGACCTGGCTGAGCCTGATGAATCCGCACCGCTACGCCTTCGGCTTCTCCGTCACCGCGCCGCTGGCGGCGATCGCGGCGGTGTCGACGCTGGTGGGCATGCTGGCGGCGCCCAAGGACCGCGAGTCGCCGTTCAAGGGCGCGCCGCCGGTGATCCTGCTGATCTTCATGGCCTGGATGACCTTGTCCTGGGTGATGGGCATGGACCGCGCCAACGACTATGCCCAGTGGGACAAGGTCATGAAGATCAACCTGATGGTGCTCGTGACGCTGATGCTGTTGCGCACCCGGGTGCAGATCATGACCTTCGTCTGGGTGGCGACCTTCTCGCTGGCGCTGCTGGGCATCAAGGGCGGTCTGTTCACCATCGCCAACGGCGGCAACTACCGCGTCTGGGGGCCGCCGGGCAGCTTCATCTACGACAACAACCACTTCGCGCTGGCGCTGGTGATGACGATCCCGCTGATGCGTTTCCTGCAGATGCAGACGCAGGCCGCCTGGCTGAAGCTGGCGATGACTGGCGGGATGGTGCTGGTGGCCGCCTCCGCGCTGGGCAGCCACTCGCGCGGCGGCTTCCTGGCGATCTGCGCGATGACGCTGGTGCTCTGGTGGCGCGGCCGCAACCGTTTCGTCTCGGGTGTCGTGCTCGCCGTGGTCGCGGCCGTGCTGCTGGCCTTCATGCCGCAGGAGTGGTCGGATCGCATCGCGACGATCGGCGAGTACAACGAGGATGCGTCGGCCCAGGGCCGGCTGTCGGCCTGGGCGACGGCGTGGAACGCCGCCTTCCACTACCCGTTCGGCGTGGGCTTCAACGCGGCCCGTCCCGAGCTGTTCCAGCGTTTTTCTCCGAACCCTGAAGTGGGCACGCCGGTGGCGCACAGCATCTACTTCCAGGTGCTGGGCCAGCACGGCTTCGTCGGCCTGGGGCTGTTCCTGCTGCTGTGGGGCGTGACTTGGCGCTGGGCGGCCAAGCTGCGCCGGGAGGCCCGCGACATCCCGCAGGCGCGCTGGGCGGCCGACCTGGGCGCGATGTGCCAGGTCTCCCTCGTCGGCTACGCGGTCGGTGGTGCGTTCCTCAACCTCGCGCACTTCGACTGGCCTTACGACGTC
The DNA here is from genome assembly GCF_000190375.1 of Rubrivivax benzoatilyticus JA2 = ATCC BAA-35. GTDB lineage: Bacteria > Pseudomonadota > Gammaproteobacteria > Burkholderiales > Burkholderiaceae_C > Rubrivivax > Rubrivivax benzoatilyticus. The sequence continues at coordinate 19,711 of NZ_AEWG01000052.1, read as the reverse complement.
ATGGCCATGGTCGTGATGGCGCGTGTCTGGGTGCGACGGCGAAGCTGGGAGACCGAACCGGTTCCCGAGAGCCCGCGGCGCTGGCAGCATCTGCTGGGCATCGTGCCGCCCCGGGTGCCGGCCGCCAAGGGGGCCGCTTGATCCGCGCCGCGCTCGGGGTCGTCTCGCCGGCGGGCGCTCGCGCCCGCCTGTCGATCCTCATCTTCCACCGCGTGCTGCCGCAGCCGGACCCGCTGTTCCCGGAGGAGATGCACGCCGGGCGTTTCGACACGCTGTGCGGCTGGCTGGCCGGCTGGTTCAACGTGCTGCCGCTCGACGAGGCCGTGCGGCGCCTGGCCGAGGGCACGCTGCCGCCGCGTGCGCTGGCGATCACCTTCGACGACGGCTACGCCGACAACCACGACGTCGCGCTGCCGATCCTGCGCCGCCACGGCCTGAACGCCACCTTCTTCGTCGCCACCGGCTTCCTGGACGGCGGGATCATGTGGAACGACGTGCTGATCGAGGCGTTGCGCCGCACCCGCGAGGACAGCCTCGATGCCGGTGCGGCCACCGGGCTCGCGCTGGGGCGCCTGTCCACCGTCACGACCGAGCAGCGCCGCGCGGCCGTGGACACGCTGATCGGCGCGCTGAAGTACCTGCCGCAGCCGCAGCGGGCGCGGGCCGTCGACAGCGTCGCCCGCAGCGCGGGGGTCGAGCTCCCGCGCGACCTGATGATGACCGGCGCCCAGGTCCGCGCGCTGCACGCCGCCGGCATGCGCATCGGCGGGCACACCGTCGGCCACCCGATCCTGGCACGCCTGGACAGCCGTGCGGCACGGGCCGAGATCGCCGACGGCAAGGCCGCGCTCGAGGCCCTGGTCGACGCGCCGGTGCGGCTGTTCGCCTACCCGAACGGCAAGCCGGGTGAGGACTTCGGCGACGAGCATGTCGCGATGGCGCGTGAACTCGGCTTCGAGGCCGCCGTCACCACCGGATGGGGTGCCGCGGGCGCCGGCGCCGATCACCACCGCCTGCCGCGCTTCACGCCGTGGGATCGCAGGCGTTGGCGCTTCGGCCTGCGAATGCTCGGCAATCTTCGGCAGACGAGCTGATCCGCTCGTCGCCGGCTCGACCAGGGGAGGGTTATGAACGATCGGGTCCATCGATTCCTCCAGCGCAACGAGGCGCGCATCAAGTCCGGCCTGGACGCGCTGGGCTACGACCACCGGCACTGGACCCGTCCGGTGATGTACGAACGCTGCGCCGAGCTGCTGCGGGCGCTGCGGCCGGCGGACCTGGACGCGCTGGAGATCTCCGCCGGCAAGTTCTTCCAGACCCTCGGCTTTCGCAGCTACACCGAGGCCAACTACCCGGCCTTCGACATCTGCAAGGACGTGATGGACCGGCAGTTCGACGTCGTCATCGCCGACCAGGTGTGGGAGCACCTGCTGTGGCCGTACCGCGCCACGCGCAACGTGCACGCGATGCTCAAGCCCGGCGGCCACTTCCTCGTCACGACGCCGTTCCTGATCCGCGTGCACGCCATCCCGCACGACTGCACGCGCTGGACCGAGACCGGCATGCGCCACTTCCTCGCGGAATGCGGCTTCCCGGAGGACGGCATCGTCACCGGTTCCTGGGGCAACCGGGCCTGCGTGAAGGCCAACTTCACGAAGTGGGCGCGGCGCGGCTGGTTCGGCTCGCTGCGCAACGAGCCCGACTTCCCGGTGGTGGTCTGGGCGCTGGCGCGCAAGGCCGGCTGAAGCCCCGGGGCGGGGGCGCTCAGCCGGCGACCTTGGTGCCGTCGAACAGCAGGGCGGGCGGCTGCCGTGCCGCCGACCAGTCCCGCGGGCTCTGCAGCCGCTCCCAGGCACGACGCCGGCGCCCGTCCTGCGCGAGGGCCGCGGCCAGCGCCCGAGGGTCCTCCGCCGCCCAGAGCGACACCAGACGCTCCACCGTCGCCGGCAACGCCTGCGCCGGCCGCCTGTGCCTGGCCAGCCAGTCGGAGACGGCGCGGTTCTCCAGCACGCCCTGGGCCTGGCGGTCCAGGCGCCGCCACTGGGTACGAAGATCCTGCCAGCGCCACCAGCGTTGGGGTTCGGTGTCCCAGCTGGCGTCGCGGGCCAGCGCGATGTGGCGACGTGGTTCCCAGTCGTGCCGGGCGGGATCCAGTCCGAAGGACAGCACCGCACCGACGATGCCGTCGGTGCGGTAGACGCCCAGCGGCAGGCGCAGACCCATGTGCCGCAGCGCGTGCAGGGTGTCGGCGCGCAGCGCGTGCAGGTTGCCGTGCAGCCCGCCTTCGCGTTCCATCGCTGCACGCAGCGCGGCGGCGCCTCGGCCCGTGCTGGGCAGCCCGGCCGCGGCCAGCGCTTGCGGTTCGGCGGCCAGCGCCGCTTCGAGTGCCTGCAGGGCGTCGGGCCGCACACGCACGTAGCCGTCGATGAAGAAGGTCGTCCCCGTCCCGGGCCAGAGCCGGTGCACGTACTCGTTCCAGCAGTGCGCCTTGTCGCCGAGCGCCAGGGACCAGACCCGCAGCTGCAGCGGGCCGCTGCCCGCAGGGGCTGCGGCCAGGGCCGCCGAGACGGCGGCGGCCAGCTCGGCGTTGCCGTTGACCAGCACGTCCGCCACGGTGCCGCGGCGCGCGGCGGCGGCCAGCGCTTCCAGGGCCCGCAGCACGGCGGCGCAGTCCTCGCGGCTGGCGAACAGCGCCGCGGCCCATCCGTCGCCCGGGATGTCGGCGCGGGACGCTCCCCGCTTCTCTGACTCAGTTGCCGTCGCGCCCAACTCGTCCCCCCGGTGGTGACGCGCCGCGTGCCGCCAGTGGCCTGCGGCGAGGCCCCGGGCACTGCCGGGACGCCGGACGATGACGCAATTCGCGGGCCGTCCGGTGGGTGGACGGCCCTTCGGTCGTGGGAGAGGGTCAGCCCTGAATCAGGCCCGTCGTGCGCCGCACCGCGTTGCGGAGGTTCGCGCGCAGGCGCGTGCCCAGGGTGTAGGCCGGCAGGCTGTCGGGCGCCGCCGCGATGCGCGCGTAATGCGTCAGGTAGTGGCGCTTGAGCAGCTCCAGGTCGTAGTGCTGCTCGACGATCTCGCGCCCGCGCCGGCCCAGCTCGGCCAGCCGCTCGCGCGGCGTGTCGCGCAGCGCGGCGGTCAGCGCGCCCGGCTGGTTCATGTCGACGAACACCGCCTCCTTGACGATGTCCTTCTGGTTCGGATGGTCGGTGCAGAACACCGGCAGCCCCATCGCCATGGCCTCGATGTAGACGATGCCGAAGGTCTCGTGCCGCGAGCCGAGCACGAAGGCGTCGGCGGCGGCATAGGCCTGCGGCAGCTCGGCGTGCGGCAGCTTGGTGAAGACCACGCGCTCGCCCAGCAGTTCGCGCCCCAGAGCCACGATCGCCGGCGTCTCGCCGTTCTCCTGGCCGACGATGACCAGGCGCACGCCCGGCAGCGGCGCCACCTCGCGGATCACGTGGTCCATGCGCTTGTGGTTCACGCAGACGGTGCCGACGCTGATCAGCACGAACTCGTCGGCCCCGATGCCGTGGCGCTGGCGGAAGTCGCTGTCCAGCCCCGGGCGGAAGCGCCGGGCGTCGACTCCGTGCGGGATCATGAAGGCCTTGTCGCGGGCGCTCTGCGCCAGGTTGCGCTCGGTGTGCTCCTGGACGAAGTCGCAGCGCGGCAGCCGGGCCGCGGGGATCGCGCCGCCGTTGGAGAAGACGATCTTCGGCGTGCGCCGGAACACGTGGCGGTTGTCGAACAGGATGTTGCAGACCTCCTGCTCCAGGCAGTGCACGACGTCGTAGTCGCCGGCCAGCAGCGGGCCCATGCAGGCCCAGGCGAAGGTCTCGTGCTCGATGCGGGTGCGCTCCTGCTCGCGCACCGCGTCGGCCCACTTCGGCGCGACGCAGGGGCGGATGTGGTCCAGCTCGGCGGCGGTGCGCAGCACGCAGGGGATCGAGCGCTCGCGCGGCAGCTCCGGGCCGGCACCCTTGAACAGCGTGATGTCCAGCTCGTCGGCGAGCAGCTCGAACAGGCCGCGGGCGAAGACCTCGTGGCCGCGGACGACGTGGCCGAGGCCGGAGCAGAGCAGGGCGATCTTCATGCGCGGGGTCGGGGTTCGGACGGTGCAGCCTAGCGCCAGGCGGGGCCCCGGATTCTGATCGCCGCCAGTGCGGCGTGAACCTGCTCACGCCCGGATGCGGGAGGCGTCCGCAACCGCCCCGAACGCGGGGGCGGCGGATGCCGCCCCGATGCAACAATCGTCACCAGCCACGGGCCCGCGCGCCGCTCGTGCATGCCCTGCGCCGAGCCAGACCTTGCTGCCCAGCGTTTCCGTCGTCATCCCCTGCTACAACGCCCGCCGCCATCTGCCGGCCACGCTGCGCAGCGTCTTTGCGCAGCACGGCGTGACGCTGGACGTCGTCGTCGTCGATGACGGTTCGACCGACGGCTCGGCCGAACTCGTCGAACGCGAGTTCCCGCAGGTGCGTCTGGTGCGCCAGGCCAACCAGGGCGTGTCCGCCGCGCGCAACCGCGGCATCGAGGAGGCGCGCCATGACTGGGTGGCCTTCATCGACGCCGACGACCTCTGGCTGCCCGGCAAGCTGCAGGCGCAGTTCGAGCGGCTGCGCGCGCAGCCCGACGCGCAGATGGTCTACACCGCCTGGCTGAACTGGACCAGCGACGAGCCGGAGCCCGCCCCGGCCTGGCTGGCCGAGCGCGCCGGCGGCGACGGGCTGGCCGACGCCGACCCCGGGCCCAGCGGCTGGATCTATCCCGAGCTGCTGCTCGACTGCCACGTCTGGACCTCCGCGACGATGGCCCGCCGCGCGCTGCTGCAGGCGCTGGGGGGGTTCGACACCACGCTGCACATCGGCGAGGACTACGACCTCTGGCTTCGTGCCTCGCGCGTGACGCCGATCCTGCGCGTGGACCGCCCCTACGCGCTGTACCGGCTGCACCCCGGCAACGTGACCAAGCGCGTGCCCAAGGCCAACGACAAGGGCGAGATCGTGGGCCGCGCGCTGCGCCGCTGGGGTTATGCCGGGCCCGACGGGCGCCAGGCGCGCCGCGCCGACGTCGACCGCGGGCTGGCCCGCAGCTGGAGCGACTTCGCCGGCGCCCACCTCGTTGCCGGTGACGCCTCCACCGCACGCCGCGCCGCGCTGCGCGCGGTGCGCACCGACCCCCGGCAGCTGCTGGGCTGGACCGTGCTCGCCAAGTCGCTGCTGCGCTCGGTGTCCGGCGGCTGACGATGGCACGACGCGACAGCCTGCTGCGCCGGTCGTTCGCACTGCGCAGCGACGACCTCGGCCGGCGCGTCGTCGGCGGTGCCGGCTACCAGTTCCTCGGCATCGGCCTGCGCACGCTGCTGACGCTCGGCTCCACGGCCATCCTCGCGCGGCTGCTGTCGCCTTCGGACTTCGGCTACGTGGCGATGGCCACCGTGGTCACCGAGTTCGCCGGCCTGCTGGGCGCGTTCGGCTTCGCCAACGTCCTGATCCAGCGCCGCGTCATCAACCGGCTGCAGCTCGACACCGTGTTCTGGGCCTCGATGGCCATCGGCACGGTGCTGGGGCTGTTCGTCTTTGCCGCGTCCTTCGGCGCCGGCCTGCTGTTCGACGATCCCACCGTCGGGCCGCTGCTGCGCGTGATGGCGCTGAACTTCGTCATCGGCAGCGCGACCACCGTGCCGTCGGTCGTGCTGGCGCGGCTGATGCGCTTCAAGGCCAACTTCTGGATCAACATGCTGACGGTGGTGATCCGCACCGTGGCGGCGGTCGCCTGCGCGTTCGCCGGGCTGGGCATGTGGAGCCTGGTGATCGGCGCGCTCGTCGGCACGGTGGCCAACACGGCGCTGTACTTCGCCTGCGCCCCCTACCTGCCGCGCTGGCGCTACCACGGGGCCTTCATCGCGCGCACCTGGCGCACCAGCGCGGGTTACTTCGGCAACACGGCGCTGTACTACGTCAACATGAACCTCGACCTGCTGCTGATCGGCCGGCAGCTGGGTGCCGCGCCGCTGGGGTACTACCAGAACGCACGCTCGCTGACCGAGGAGATCCGCGGCCGCATCGCGATGCCGATCCAGCAGGTGCTGTTTCCGGCCTTCTCGGCGCTGCAGGCCGATCCGGAGCGCTTCCGCCAGCTCGTGCTGCGCGCCGGCCGGCTGCTGGCCGCGGTGGTGGTGCCGATCGGCTTCGGCGTGTCGGCCAACGCGCAGGAGCTGGTGCTGGTGCTCTACGGCGAGCAGTGGCGCGCGATGATCCCGGTGATGGCGATGTTCGGCCTGAGCGCGGCCCTGCGCGCCGGCACCGCGATCGCGTCGCCGCTGTTCAACGCCAACGACCGCGTCGGCCTGGCGTTCCGCTACAACGCCGCCGGCACGGTGCTGACGATCGCCGGCGTGCTCGCGGCGATGCCGTTCGGCATCGAGGTCGTCGCTGCGAGTGTTGCGCTGACGTCGCTGTACGTCCTCCTTCCAGCGCGCACGGCCTTCGGCCTGATCGGCCTGGGCTCGCGCCACCTGCTGCAGGTGCTGGGGCCTCCTGTGGCGGCCGCGGCGCTGATGTGGCTCGCGACTTCGGCCTTGCGTGCGACATGGACGGCGCCGCCGGCGCTCGCCCTGGCCTTGCACGTGGGGGCCGGGGCCGTCGTCTACCTCGTCGCGCTGCATCTGCTGGCCCGCCAGTTCCTGCAGGACTTCCGCCAGGCCTTCGCACTTCTGCGCAGCCGCGCATGAAACCGAGATGAGCGATTCCGACCCTTTCGACGCCGTCTTTCCCGGCTTTCCGGCCGCGGAGCCGCCCGCTGCGTTCTGGCGCGATCCGGCGAGCTACGACGCCGTGCTCCGCGACGTGCTGCTGCCGCCGCTGGCTGCCGCTGCCCGGCGAGGCGACGTGCCGTTGGCGTTGCAGTGCGCGGTGCTGCAACGTCTTCATTGGTACTTCAGCGTCGACGGGCGCGAACGGGCGCCGACGGTGGTCGTCGACGAAGCCATGGCCGCCGTCTTCCATGAGCGCGTGCGGACGCTGATGGCTCACATCGAGGTCGACGCCGTGGCGTCGTTCCCCGTTGCGACGACCGAGATCCGGCACGTGCTGCTGGCCTACCGCGACCCGAGCCTGGTCTGTGGCGCGGCCGTCGACGCCTACGATCATCGCCAGGGCCTGGCCCGCGTCAGCTACTGGATCCACGGGGAGCCGCCTGCGGAGCGCTTGCTCGTCGATGGTCGCGAGGTGTCGCCCGCGTTCGCCAAGCGGCGGGCCTGCAACTACTTCCGCCGCCGCCTGCTGCGCCAACGCATCGCCTGGGTGGACATCGCCGAGGCGCGCTCGCTCCAACTGGAGGTCGACGGGCGACTGGTTGCGCTGGCACTCGGGCCCCAGCCGTTTTCCGCTCGTCCTGCGGCGCCCGCAGAGGCCGGGGACGGAAGCGGTTTGCCGGCCCGGATACGTGCCGGCTTCCCGCCTGGCAAGGGAGGGCAGGAGCCGCTGCCTGCCGGCTGGAGAGGCTGGAAGGTGAGGCTGTTGAAGGCACTGGCCCGTTCGGCGCCCGTACGTTGGCGATACGGCCGCTCCTGGGTCTTCATCGACCGTGAAGAAAACGCCGACGACAGCGCCGAACACCTCTATCGCTGGGTGCGCCAGCAGCATCCCGAGGTCAATGCGTGGTTCATGCTGAGCCCGCAGTCGGCCGACTGGCCCCGTCTGCAGGCCGAGGGCTTCCGGCTGATGCCGCCCGGCTGGCGCCGCAAGCTGTTGGTCCTCAACGCGGAGCACATCGTGTCGTCTCATGCCGAGTGGGTCTTCGGCGGCTTCGACCGCCGTCTCTTCGGTGATGCGATGCAGTGGCGCTACACCTTCCTGCAGCACGGGGTCATCAAGGACGACCTGTCCCACTGGCTGGGCCCGCGCGAGTTCGACTGCTTCGTCAGTTCGAGCCCTGCCGAGCACGAGTCGATCGTCGGCGACGACACGGCGTACCCGTACACCGACCGTGAGGTCCGCCGCACCGGCCTGCCGCGACACGACCGGCTTCTGCGTTACGCGGACGAGACCCCCTCCGATGAAGCCAACATCCTGCTCGTCATGCCGACCTGGCGAGGCAGTCTGGTGGACGATCGTGCCCAGGCCTGCACGCCTCAGGAGCGGGTCACGGCGTTCGCCGCCTCGGAGTACGCCACGCGCTGGCGTGCCGTGCTCGGCAGTCCGCGCCTGCATGCGCGGGCGGCCGAGGCGGGCCTGAAGCTCGCCTTCATGCCGCATCCGAACGCCGTGCCGTACATCGAGGCCTTCGGCTTGCCGCCGGACGTCCAGCTGGTCACGGCGGGCGACACCTCGATACAGCGTGTCTTCGCGCGTGCCGCAGCCTTCATGACCGACTACACCTCGGTCGCGTTCACGATGGCCTTCTTGCGCCGGCCGGTTTTTTATTACCAGTTCGATCAGCAGTCGTATTACGGCGGCGGACACAACTGGCGGCCAGGGTACTTCGACTACGAGCGCGACGGGTTCGGCCCGGTGGCGTTGAACGAGGACCAACTGCTGGTTCAGTTGGAGGCCTTCTTCGACGATGGCTGCCGTGTTGCTCCGGAGTTTCTGGCGCGCATGGAGCGTGCGATGCCCGATCGGGACGACGAGTCTTGTGCAAGGGTCTATGCCGCCATGCTGAGCCTCGACCAGCCGAGAGCGGCAGCTGCGGGCCAGGGGTCCGAATTGGCCGGCCACAAGCGCTGATCCTCCATTCCCTCCTCGGGGATCGCGCCGCCTTGCATTCTTGGGGGAGGCCGTTGTGATTCCGATATTCGACACCGAGGATGACGGCGGGCGGTATGGAACGAGCCGCCGACAGCGCCTCCATGAAGCCATCGGTTTCGGTCGTCATCCCCGCCTTCAACTGTGCCGCGTTCATCGACCAGGCCCTCGGCTCGCTGGTCGCCCAGACCTTCACCGACTGGGAAGCCTTCATCGTCGACGACGGCTCGACCGACGACACGGCCATGCGCTGCGCGCACTGGTGCCAGCAGGACTCGCGGCTGCATCTGCTGCGCCAGGAGAACTCCGGAGGCCCGAGCGGACCTCGCAACAGGGCCATCGAGGCGTCATCCGGAGAATTCGTCGCATTGCTGGATCCGGACGACTGGTGGCGGGTCGAAAAGCTCGAACACCAGTTGGCCCTGATGCATCGCTGGCCGTCGCTGGGCCTGCTGTTCGGCGATAGCGAGCTGGTTCAGGCAGACGGCCATCCGATCGGCAGTTACTTCGAGTCTCTGTCCTTTGTCGACAAGGCTCGTCCCTACGTCGCCGAACGCGAGCCGGGATTCTTTGTCGCGAGACCGGAGTTCCTCTATTTCACCGCCTGCGTCTACACCGGCATCCAGACGAGCGGCGTGATGCTGCGTCGATCCGCGCTCGAGTCGCTCGGGCAGCTCTTCCCGACGGACCTTCGAAACTGCGAGGACAACGATCTGTGGTGGCGCGTGATGGAGCGCCACGAGACGGGCTTCATCACGACAGCGCTGCATGCCTATCGACAGCATCCCGATGGCTTGTCCCATGACGTGCCGAAGCTGACCCAGGGCCGGCTGGTCGCCCACATCCGCAACTACCAGCGCCTGCAGGCCGCGATGCCGAGTGCCTGGGCCCGTCGATATCGGCAGCGGATCGCCGAACACTACCTGTTCCTGGGGTGGCAGGCACGCATGCGCGGTGACGCCGCAGCGGCGCGTAGTGCGTATCGTGCGTCGCTGGGCTGGCGGGTGGGTGTCGATGCCCCCCTCGCGATCCTCAAGTCCTGGATTCCGCCGCGTTCAGCTCGGGTTCAGCCGCGTTCGACGTGATCGTTTCGTCACCAGGAGCTCGACTTGAAGGAAGTGCTGAACAACATCGCCGCGCACCTGGGCTATGCCGTCGTCCCGGCCTGGCGTCAGCCAGGCATGGCTCAGGCGACGCTGACCGGCCAACTGTTGCGTCACCATCAGGTCGACCTCGTTCTCGACGTTGGCGCCAATGCCGGCCAGTACCACGACTTCCTCCGGCTGGAGGCCGGCTATGAAGGCGAAGTCGTGTCCTTCGAGCCGCAGCCCGACCTGGCCGAGCGCTTGAACGCTCGCGCCGCCGCTGATCCGCGTTGGAAGGTGCACCACCTGGCGCTCGGCAGCGCTGATGCGGAACTGGCGCTCAACGTCATGCACCGAGGTGAGTTCAGCTCCTTTCTCCAGCCCGACAACACCGGGCAACCCCAGTTCGCCGATCTGAACCGTGTGCGGCAAACCGTTGCCGTGCCGGTCAAGCGACTGGACGCGATCGAACTCCCGGCGTCCGACCGCCTGTTTCTCAAGGCCGATACGCAGGGGTTCGACCTGGAGGTCATCCGCGGCGCCTCGGGCATCCTGCCTCGCGTAAAGGTCATCCAGACCGAGGTCTGCGTCCAACCCATCTACAAGGGCATGCCGCGTTACCGCGACGTCCTGGCGGAGCTGGAGGGCCTCGGGTTCAGTCCCGCCGGATTCTTCGCGGTCAGTCGCTCGGCGGACATGGCGGCCATCGAGTTCGACTGCCTGCTCGTGCGCCGGGAGGACTGATGGGCGGCACGGCGCCGCGCGAGCCACGTCTCGTCAGCGGCAGCCGGCGGTGAAGGCCTGCCTCTGAGCCGCCGTCATGGGCCGGCCTGACGAGCGGCTCCTGGCTCCGGCCCCGGGCGGGGCGGACCATGTCGACTACCTGGACGGCTGGCGCGGGCTGTCGATCCTGGGGGTGCTGCAGGGCCACTTCCTCTGGTTGCCGGGCCTGGACGGCGGCAGCTTCGGCGTGTCGATGTTCTTCGTGCTGTCGGGCCTGCTGATGGCGAACATTCTCTTCGTGAAGCGCCAGCCTCTGCCGGTGTTCTACCGCCGCCGCGCCAGTCGCATCCTGCCCGCCTTCATGCTGTTCGTCGCCGTGGTGTTTGCCGCCTCGTGGACCTGGGGGCAGCGCTTCACGGCGGCCGAGTTCTGGTCGACGCTGTTCTTCCTGCGCACCTACTACCCCGCATCGGGCATCTGGGGAACCGGGATGCCGATCGGCCACCTCTGGTCGCTGAACGTCGAGGAGCACTGCTATCTGCTGATGAGCCTTCTCGCGCTCGTCCCCCTGTTGCGGGGCCGCGAGGGGTTGTGGCTGCTGGCCATCGGCTTCGGCTGCATCGCCACCGGCTTCGTCTATGTCCGCATCGGGGCTGCCGCTCCCCGGTGGGGCGCGCTGGGCACCGAGGTCGCAGGGGCTGCGCTGTTCGTCTCCGCCGGCTATCGGCTCAGCTGCGACGGGCTGCGGCGCCATGTGCCGCCCTGGCTGCCGGTCGTCACGCTTCTCACGGCCTTCGTGCTGGCTCAACGCGGGCCTTGGTGGTCGCAGGCTTTGCTGCCTCTGCTGTTGGCATTCAGCGTGAACCACCTCGGCGAGTCCGGTGCATGGTTCCAACGCCTGCTCTCGGCCAGGTTGCTGCGCCGGTTGGGCCTGTGGTCGTTTTCGCTCTACCTCTGGCAACAGCCGTTCTTCCAGCTGAAGTCGACGCTGCCCGGCGGGGCCCTGGCAGGCCTGGGCGCAGCGTGCTGTGTTGCGCTTCTGTCGTTCTACCTCGTGGAGAAGCCGGCACGCGACTGGCTGAATCGCCGTTGGCGAAGCGATCGCGCGCGCTGACGTCGGCGTCGGGGTTCGCCTCGCTTTCACGCGCCTGCCACATGGCCGGCCTAGCCTCCGGACGGTTCGACCGCGCTTTCGACGCGTGGGTCGGAGCCGACGGCCGGAGCGCGCATGAAGCTGCACTACTTCCATGACCCCGAAGGCAACTTCGGCGACGACCTGAACCCCTGGCTGTGGCCCCGGCTGCTGCCTGGTTTGCTGGATGACGACGGCCGGGAACTGCTGGTGGGCATCGGCACCTTGCTCAACCACCGCCTGCCGGTCGGGCCGGTCAAGCACGTCTTCGGCAGTGGCGTCGGCTATGGCGGGCTGCCGGCCTACGACGGCCGGCTGCAGTTTCACGCCGTGCGCGGGTTCCTGAGTGCAGACCGCCTGGGCCTGCCGGCCGACAAGGTGATCACCGATGCCGCCGTCCTGCTGCGCCTCGTGCCCTTGCCGCCGACTTCATTGAAGCGTGTGCCCGTGGGGCTGATGCTGACCGGGCGCGCGCTGCGCGACTTCGACTGGGCCCCGGTGTGCGGCGAGGCGGGCGTGCATCTCATCAGCTGCCACTGGCCCGTGGAGCGCGTCCTCGACGAGATCCGCCGCTGCGACATCCTGCTCACCGAGACGATGCACGGCGCGATCGTCGCCGACCTGTACCGCGTGCCCTGGGTGCCGGTGACCTGCTCGCCGATCGTGCTGGAGTTCAAGTGGCAGGACTGGCTGTCCAGCCTGCGCATGGACTACGCGCCGACGCACGTGACGCCCCTGTTCGACGCGTCGCGCGCCCTGCCGCGCGGTGGGCGGTTCAAGGCGGCAGTCAAGCGTGGCCTGCGCACGGCAGGCTTGTGGCACGAGCACTGGGCGCCGCCGCCGGCCCGCAGTTCGGGCGTGCGTGACCAGGCACGGGCCGCAGCCGAGCTTCGGGCCGCCGCGCAGCGCAGGCCGATGCTCAGCGACGAACGATTGCTGGAGACGCATGTGCAGCGTTATGCGGCGCTGCTCGAGGCCTGGGCACGCGGCAGAGCGGCTTCGACGCAGGCCAGCCAAGGCAGCCTGTCGCTGGCGCCTGTCTGGCCCTCCTGACGCCGTTCGGGGGGGGCCGCCCGTGCGAGCTGCCCTCCGTGGCGGGCGCGTGGGCCCGCGTGCGTCAGGTCTGGGGCCTGATCGCGGGCAGGCCGGACGCCTGGCCTGAGCTCGGGCCGGTGTCGCGCAGCATTCGCCAGATCACGCTCCATTCCAGCGCCTTGCCACGTCGCAAGCGATGAAGCGCGTCGTGCACCATCAGTGACCGCAGCCGGCGGATCTCCTGCCGAAGCGCCGTGCGCGTCTGATCGCTGCGTGCGTAGCGCTGCAGGGCCAGCTGGCGGTAGCGCGCCTCGTCGTGGATTCGCCGGGCCAGGCCGTCGCTCCCCCAGCCGTTGCTGTCCCAGAGGTTGACGCCGATGCCGCGCCGCGCGCCGGGCAGGCTGGAGAAGGCGAAGCGGGCGCCGGCGGCGTCGAGGTCCAGCCAGTAGAGGTAGTCCTCGCCGCCGCGGCGGAAGGACTCCTGGAAGCGCACCGATCCCAGCTCGGCGGCCACGATGACCAGCGTCGTCATGTAGATGACGTTGGCGGTGGTGATCTGGTGGACGATGTCGCCCTGGTACGCGTGCAGCCCCGGCGCGGAGCCGATGGCCGGGTGCCGGCTCGGCTCGATGCGTCCCGACTTGGCGAACTCGTCCTGTGTCTCGCCCGGATGGTGGAGGTTGGCGAAGTAGGCGTTGAAGCCGGCCGACAGGCCGTTCACCGCCCGGTCGAGATGGCCCGGCATCCACTCGTCGTCCGAGTCGATGAAGGCCACGAGTTCGGTGCCTGCGGGCAGGTGGGCCAGGCCCGTGTTGCGCGCCGCCCCGGGCCCGCCGTTGGCCTGGCGGATGACACGCAAGACCAACCCTTGTGGAGGCGGCGAGGTGGCGAGTTCGTCGCACGCTGGCCAAGGCGACTCGTCGTCGACGACAAGCACCTGGAGCCGGTCGAGCGGGTATCCGACGGTGGCTACCGAACGCAGCGTGCGGGCGAGGATGCCCGGCTCGCGCTGGAAGAACGGGATCACCACCGTGATGAAGGGCGTGGGCGGCATGACGAGCGGTTGCTTCTCGTCACAATTGTTGGCGTGCCGCGTTCGGGCCGTCTGGTGTTAAGTCACGGCCGCATCCGTTGTCTTTAGGGGGCACTCGACTCGGGGGGCTCGGGGCTCAGGCCAGCCGCGACAGAACGGGCTCCAGCGCCGCCAGGTGTCGCTCCAGCGAACTCGGCTCGGCCCCCAGTTCGCGCCGCGCCGCCTCGACCAGGCCTGCCAGACGGCCGGCGATGGCCTCGTCCCAGGCCCGGGCCAGCGCGCCCGCGTCGGCGGCGTGCTGCAGGGCGCCCGCATCGCTGAGGCGGCGGAAGACCGGGTAGGACGGGTAGTCCCGGCACCAGCGGCCGCTGACCGTCGTCGGCTTGCCGAACAGCAGCGGCTCCAGCACGTTGTGGTCCACGCCGACGTGCGCCACGTCGGCGTCGGCGTAGCAGCCGCGCAGCTCGCCGATCGTGTCGAGCACGAGCACGTCGAAGCCTTCGGCCGGCAGGCCCTCGCGCAGCGCCGAGCGGCGGCTCGCCTGCAGCCCGCGCCGCGCCAGCGCGCCGTCCAGCCGCTCCAGGTTCGAGACCACCTCGGGGTGCCGGGGGGCCACCACCAGCAGCGCACCGGGGCGCTGCCGGCGCAGCTCGACGAAGGCGTCCAGCAGCAGGGACTCCTCGTCCTGGCGGGTCAGCGACCCGGCGACGACGACGGGCCGGCCGGCGGCCGCCACGGCCCGCAGCAGCGCTGCGCCGGGCTGCGCGGGGAGGGGCGCCGCGCTGCGCAGCGCGTCGAGCTTGAGGTTGCCGACGACGTGGGTGCGGTCCGGGGCGGCGCCGTGGGCCACCAGCGTGTTCCGCTGCGCTTCGGCCTGGACACAGATCGTGTCGTACTGGCCGAGCAGCGCGGGGCCCAGCAGGCGGCGTTCGAGGCGGTCCATGCGGCTGGGCGGGGTGTCGCCGTAGAGCCAGCCGTTGACGGCCACCAGCCTTGCGCCGGCGGCCCGCGCCTCGAGCAGCAGCGCTGCCGAACAGCGGCAGGGGGCATCTCCCGGCAGCAGCGGGATCTCGGCCACGACCACCAGCGCCGGCGGGCGCCAGCCGGCCAGCCGCTTCGCATCGCGGCTGTGGCCGCGCGTGTGCACGACGTCGGCCTCGGGAAAGCGGGCCCGGTAGCTGGGGACGTAATGCTCGTGATCGGTGACGAGCACCATGCGCTGCCCCGGCAGCCGCGCCTGCACGGCGGCGAGCAGCGGCGCGGTCGAGTGCAGCTCGCCGATCGTCGAGACGAAGGCCCACCACGCCGGCTGTCGGGGGGGCGGCGTGTCCCCCAGCACCGGGCCGGCGGCGTTGCCGCGCAGATCGCTCAGCGTCTCGGCAACGCGCAACGCCGCGTACCGCGCACGCCAGGCCCGCTCAGTCACGGCCACCGCCGCGCTGCGTCAACCGCCCGGCTCGACCCACTTGTTGACACCTTTCAGCCGGTCGATCAGCTCGGTGCGCGGCATGCCCAGCTCGCGGGCCTTCAAGGCCTGCTCGGCAGCCCGGTCGTAGTCGCCGATGTCGAAATAGACCAGGCCCAGGTTGAAGTGCGACAGCGGGTTGTCGCCCGCCTGTTGCGCTCCCGCGGCGAGCTGCTGCAGGGCCTCGTCGCGTCGTTCCTGCTTGAACAGGTAGCGCGCATACAGCGCCCGGACCACGGTGTCGTCCGGGGCGTACACCACGGCACGCTTGTAGTAGCAGTCGATGGTGAACTTGGCGGCCGGCGGCTGCGGGGAGTTGTGCCGCTCGCCGAGCCGCGTCATCGTCATCAGCGCCCGGTGATGGTTCGGGAAGACGTGCAGCGTGTAGCCGACATCCCCCGCCATCGTCGCGTAGGTCGTCGTCTTCGGCTTGGTCAGGGACTCCACGCCGGGCGTGAAGTGGGCCCCCTCGACGAGCTGCTTGGTCCCGGCGTCGGCCTTGCGGTAGTCGAAGGGGCCGAAGTGGTTCTTGAACGGGTTGCCGCACTCCCAGCCCGCATCGACTTGCGCCCAGGCCCCCGTGCAGGCAGCCGCGATGACCAGGCCGGCCAGCGTGCGCGTGCCGGCCATGAGCCTGGCGCGTGTCGTGTCGATTCGTTTCATCGGGTCGCCCTCCTGATCATCGACGGGATGGCAGGCCTCAGGCGGAAGCCGGACGCCTCAAGCTCTGCAGCCACCCCCACCGATAACACGTCAGATGGTGCAGCACGCGCTTGTGCTCCGTCCACCGCGAATGCCACTCCATGAAGCGGCCGTAGTACTCGATGCGCCGCACGCGGCCTTCGCCGAAGACGCGGCGCAGCTGGTCGTGGTGCAGCAGGAAGGCCGGCGACAGCGCCTTGTCCAGGCTCTCGTCGTAGGTGGTCTTCAGGATGACCATCAGCCCGTCGCGCTCCAGGCTCAGGTTCGACGCCACGGTGCGGCCGTCCAGCCGGTACTCGTGCACCACGGCCTCGCCGCGGCCTGCGGCCTGCTGCAGCAGCTCCAGGTAGAAGCGGCCCTGGGCGTTGTCGGGGTGGATGGCGGTGCCTTCGCGCGCCTTCCAGCCGGCGCTCTCCAGCTCGCCGTAACGCGCCAGCGCGCCGGCCATCTCGTCGGCGGCGCGCAGCTCGACCAGCTCGCAGGCCACGCCGTCGGCGGCCAGGCGGTTGTGCTGCTTGCGCAGGTTGCTGCGCAGGTTCTTGCCGCGTGCCGCCCAGTAGTCGTCGAAGCTGCCGGCGACGTCGATCCAGCCGGTCTCGATGTAGTCGGTGGCGCGCAGCGCGGGCGTGTCGGCCGGGCGCGCAGCGTGCAGCGGGTCGACCTGCGTCACCGACAGCACCAGCGCCAGCCCCAGGCGGCCCTGCAGCAGCTGCCGCGCCAGCGCCTGCGGCTGCAGCCCCGGCTCGGCCACCCAGGCGCCCAGCGGGATCTGCGACGGCTGGAAGCTCTGCCAGCGCCCGCGGCCGGTGCTCTGCAGCAGCAGCATCGCGGCGCAGCGCCCGCCCTGCGTGCCGACGAGCAGGCGCTCGTCGCCGCGGCCGAAGGCGCGCAGCGCGGCGTTCATCGCGTAGGCCGACAGGAAGGGCAGCCGGGCGCGGGCGGCGTTGAGCGTGTCCCATTGCGCCGCCCATGCCGGCTCCTCGAGCTGCCGGGCGGGGAGGTTCTGCCAGTCGAGTGCGCGCGCGTCCATCGTCTTCAGGGGGTTCGGGCCGCGAGCCGCTGCAGCCAGTCCAGGGTCAGCGCGGCGACCGTGTCGCGGTCGGCGCGTGCCGACAGCGTGTGGTCGGCCGTGGCCAGGTCCTGCCGGCGGGTGCCGGGCCGCCGCAGCAGCGCCTGCCACGCGGGCGAGGCGTCGCAGGTCTCCAGGAATTCCTTGGCCGTGTAGTCGTCACCGCTCAGCACCAGCAGCACGCCGCCGCCGAAGCCGCGCCAGCCCTCGGCCATGCGCTGCTGGAACGGGCCGGCGGTGCGGGCCGCGGCCGGCGGCGCCTCGCCGCGGGCGCGCCGCAGGTTGCGCCACAGCTCGGCCAGCGCGCGGCCGGCGACGCGGCCGCTCAGCAGCTTCAGCCAGAACTCGCGCTCGCGCAGGCGGCGCGTGTAGTAGTGCTTGACGTGGGTGCGCGCCAGGCTGGCCTCGGAGCGCACCCAGGGGTTCAGCAGGCAGACGCCGGCCACGCGCGGGTCGCGCCGCTCGTGCAGGTACAGCAGCGCCGCCGAGGCGCCGTCGCACAGCCCCCCAGAGCACGACGCGGCCGACACCGGCGCGCGCCGCCAGCGTGTCGACGGCGGCGCCGATGTCCGGCGTGATCTGCTCGAAGCTGCGCAGCGCGCCGCTGCTGTCGCCCATGCCGCGCACGTCGAAGCGCAGCACCGGGTGGCCGCCGGCGGCCAGCGCGCGCGCCAGGTGCACGAACTGGCGGTGGCTGCCGGCGCGGTACTGCGGCCCGCCGACGACGATGACGACGCCGGTGGCCGCGGCCGGCGCGCCGGCGGGCGGGCGGTGCAGCACGCCGAGCAGCGTCTCGCCTTCGCAGGCGAAGGCGAAAGCCTGCGCCGCGCCGGGCGCCGCCGCGGCAGGCGGGGTCAGGTCTTGTGAGACCTGACCCCAGGCTTCGCTGGCGTTCGTCCAGGCATCGGGCGCGGCCACGATGCGGCTCACGCGGCGGCCTCCTGCGCGGCGGGCAGTGGCTGGGGTGCGGTCAGCGCGGCGACGGTGGCGTCGACCAGCGCGGGCGCGTCCTCGATCTCGGTGGTCTGCCAGAACGCCGGGCCGCGCAGCGCGCGGGCGTCGACCTGCCAGCCGGCGTCACGCCAGGCGGCCAGCGTCGCGGCGCCGGCCGGCGCCAGCGTCGGCGTCTCCACCGGCGAGGTCTCCAGCCAGACCATGCGCCCGGGCGGCGCCGGCGGCGGCTGCAGCGTGGCGCGCTCCAGGCCGTCGCACAGCGCGGGGGCGAGCTCGTAGCCGGCGACCTCGATGCTGCGGCCGGCGGCGATCTCGGCGCGCAGCTGCTCCATCACCGCACGCGCCTGGCCGCCCAGCAGCTCGCTGGCGGCCTTCAGCCGCAGGAACTGCTGCAGCAGCACGCGGCCCAGCGGCGCCGGCTGCCAGAACAGGAAGTGGCAGGGCTGGCCCTCGGCGGCCAGCGCGGCGGCGGCTTCGGTGGCCACCAGGCTGCCGGCGCGCTGGCCCCACAGCCACAGCGGCAGCGCGGCGCCGTCGTGCCGCGCCTGCAGCCAGCGCACCGCGGCGTGCACGTCGGCCGCCCAGCGCGCCCAGGAGGCGTCGCCGAAGTCGCCGTCGCTGTCGCCGCAGCCCAGCAGGTCGGCCTGCAGCACCGCGAAGCCGGCCGCGGCCAGCGCGCGCGACTGCATCGCCACCATGCGGCGCGACTTGTTCATCTCCTCGGCGAAGGCGTGCACGTGCACGACCAGGCCGCGCACCGGGCCGGCCGGCCGGTGGTGCAGCACGAAGCGCCGGCCCTGCGGGCCGGGGTCGACGTCGATGAACCGGGGTTCTGGCGTGGCGTTCATCGGGGGCAGGGCGTCGCCGGCATGCCGCGCACGACGCGCGGCGGGCTAGGCGGCGAGCCGCGCGCCGACGAAGTCGGCCAGCGTGCCGACGGTGGCGAAGGTGGCGCCGTCGATGTCGTCGTCGACGACGATGCCGAAGCGCTCCTCCAGCGTGGTGATCAGCGTCGCCACGGCCATCGAGTCGAGCTCGGGGATGGCGCCGAGCAGCGGAGTGTCGCGATCGAAGCCCGCCGTGCGGCCCCCGAGGCTCAGCACCTCGTCGAGCACGTTGATGACTTCACGCGTCAGGTCCATGGATTCCTTGCAGCCGGCGACGGATGGAGTCTTGGATTCTAGGTGTCGGTGGCCGCCGCGCCCCGGGGGGCGCCTGCACATCGGGGGGGCCCGGACAGTGATCTGTTTCTCGAACGGCGCCCGGCGGCCCCGCGTTCAGGGGGGCGCCCGGCGCGCGGCGCGGCGCACCGCGCCGGTCATCCAGGCCATTGCGGCGGCGTCCAGCGCCTGGTGGCAGGGCAGGTGGAACAGGCCCTGGCGGTAGCGGCGCGAGACCTCGCAGCCCGACACCGCCATGTCGTCCCAGCGCCAGATCGGCAGGCCCAGCCGCTTGAGCGGCGGGAACAGCGCCGCCGGCTCGTCGACGAGCACCGGCACCATGTACGGCGCGACGTGCGCCGGCAGCGCCGGCAGCAGCGGCCGCAGGCCCGGCAGGCCGGCCAGCGCGTCGACCCACTGCGCGTAGTGGCGCCGGCGCGCCTGCACCAGCGGCGCCAGCGTGCTGCGGCGCTCGATCCAGCGCGACACGCGCAGCCCGGCGCGGCCGGCGTCGGCGCCGCGGTAGTCGGCCGAGGTGCCGCCGTCGTGCTCCAGCCAGTCGCGGCCGGGCTCGCCGGGCGCCAGCGCGGCGAACGCCGCAGCACGCTG
>NZ_AEWG01000053.1 GCF_000190375.1 Rubrivivax benzoatilyticus JA2 = ATCC BAA-35 | reverse complement strand
GGTCAGGGCCGCGGCCTTCGCCGCTTCGGCTGCGGTGGCCGACGCACTCGACGCCGAGGCGCTGCTGGCACGCGCCGCCGCGCGCGAGGCCGACGGCTGGCGTTCGCTGGCCACCCGCTGGAACGCCGAACCCGGCGCCGGCGACCCCTGCACCGCGCTGGCCGCCGGCGGCCTCGCCTGCTGGCGCACGAAGACCGGCCTGGCCCAGGTGCGCGATCTCGGCCGCCCGGGCCTGCTGACGCTGCACGCCAGCGACGGCCGCCGCGGTGTCGTGCTGCTGACCGGCCTGTCGGGCGAGCACGCGACGCTGGCCTTCGCCGACGGCGGCCAGGCGACGGTCGATCTGGCGACGCTGGCGACGCTGTGGCGCGGCGAGTTCGCGACGCTGTGGCGCCCGCCGCCGGGCTGGGGCGTGCCGGGCGGGGCCGAGGCCCTGGCCGGCTGGCTGGACGAACGCCTGCCCGGCCGCGGCGTGCTGGCGCCGCGCATCGTCGCCTTCCAGGTCGCGCACGGGTTGCAGCCCGACGGCCGCGCCGGCCCGCTGACGCTGATGCAGATCCTGCGCGCCGACGGCGAGACCGTGCCGCGGCTCGCGCTCACCCGCTGAGACCATGTCCTACATCCTCGACGCCCTGCGCCGTGCCGACGCCGAACGCGAGCGCGGCGCCGTGCCCGGCTTGCATTCCCAGCCGGCCACGCCGCCCGCGGCGGCCGCACCGCCGGCGCCCCGACGCGCATCGTGGGTCGCGGGCGCCGCGGCGCTGGCGGTCGTGGGGCTCGGC
>NZ_AEWG01000054.1 GCF_000190375.1 Rubrivivax benzoatilyticus JA2 = ATCC BAA-35 | reverse complement strand
CCCGCCGGCTGGCCGCCGCGGCGCTCTACACGCTGCCGGCGGCCCTGGCCGTGGCGAGCTGGTGGCTGATCTTCTGGGGCTGGTGACCCGCGCCCAAGCCGCGGCCGCAACGCCTCGACGCGGGCGCCGAAGCCCCCTCCCCGCCGGAGGATTTCGCCCGCGGCACGGTGATCGGTTACGGTCCCCCGCGGGCTGCGCACGAGGCCCGATGCCGCCGCCGCCACGAGGACCATGAAGGGCGAAGACCTCACCGCCATCAACGCCACCCGGCCCCAGACGCCGGACGACGCCACCGCACCCGCGCACGACCCGCTGTGGTTCAAGGACGCGGTCATCTACGAGCTGCACGTCAAGTCCTTCGCCGACGGCAACGGCGACGGCATCGGCGACTTCGCCGGCCTGATCTCCAAGCTCGACTACGTGCGTGACCTCGGCGTCAACACGATCTGGCTGCTGCCCTTCTACCCCTCGCCGCTGCGCGACGACGGCTACGACGTCGCCGACTTCATGGCCGTCAACCCGGCCTACGGCACGCCGGCCGACGTCGCGCGTGTGGTCGCCGAGGCGCATGCACGCGGGCTGCGTGTCATCACCGAGCTGGTCGTCAACCACACCTCCGACCAGCACCCGTGGTTCCAGCGCGCGCGCCGGGCGCCGCGCGGCTCGCCGGAGCGCGACTTCTACGTCTGGAGCGACGACCCGACGAAGTACGCCGGCACGCGCATCATCTTCACCGACACCGAGAAGTCGAACTGGACCTGGGACGAGGTCGCCGGCCAGTACTTCTGGCACCGCTTCTTCAGCCACCAGCCCGACCTGAACTTCGACAACCCCGCGGTGCGCGAGGCGGTGTTCGGGATCATGGAGTTCTGGCTCGAGCAGGGCGTCGACGGCTTCCGCCTCGACGCCATCCCCTACCTCGTCGAACGCGAGGGCACGAGCAACGAGAACCTGCGCGAGACGCACGAGGTCATCAAGGAGATCCGACAGCGCCTGGACGCCCGGTACCCCGGCAAGCTGCTGCTCGCCGAGGCCAACATGTGGCCCGAGGACGTGCGGGAGTACTTCGGCGACGACGACGAGTGCCACATGGCGTACCACTTCCCGCTGATGCCGCGCATGTACATGGCCATCGCGCAGGAAGACCGCCACCCCGTCGTCGAGATCCTGCAGCAGACGCCCGACATCTCGCCGCAGTGCCAGTGGGCGATCTTCCTGCGCAACCATGACGAGCTGACGCTCGAGATGGTGACCAGCCGCGAACGCGACTACATGTACTCGATGTACGCCGCCGACCCGCGTGCGCGGCTGAACCTCGGCATCCGCCGGCGCCTGGCGCCGCTGCTGGAGAACGACGCCGAGCGCATCAAGCTGATGAACAGCCTGCTGCTGTCGATGCCGGGCTCGCCGGTGCTGTATTACGGCGACGAGATCGGCATGGGCGACAACATCTTCCTCGGCGACCGCGACGGCGTGCGCACGCCGATGCAGTGGACCAGCGACCGCAACGGCGGCTTCTCGCGCGCCGACCCGCAGCGCCTGGTGCTGCCCGCCATCCAGGACCCGGTCTACGGCTTCGAGGCGGTCAACGTCGAGGCCCAGAGCCGCGACGCCTCGTCGCTGCTGAACTGGACGCGGCGCATGCTGGCCATCCGCCGCTCGACCCAGGTCTTCGGCCGCGGCCGCATCACGATGCTGCACCCCGGCAACCGCAAGGTGCTGGCCTATCTGCGCGAGCTGGGCGACGAGGTCGTGCTCTGCGTCGCCAACCTCGGCCGAGCACCGCAGCCGGTGGAGCTGGACCTGTCGCGCTTCAAGGGCCGGGTGCCGGTCGAGATGGGCGCGCACACCGCGTTCCCGCCGGTCGGCGAGCTGCCCTATCTGCTGACGCTGGCCGGCCACGGCTTCTTCTGGTTCCGCCTGGCCACCGACGCCGCGCCACCGGACTGGCACGCCGACCGCCGCCCGGTCGAGCACCTGCCGGTGCTGGTGATGTTCGACGGCTGGAACAGCTTCTTCCGCGACCGTGTCGTGCCCTGGCGCATCGCGCTGGCCGGCAAGACGCTGGCCCAGCTCGAGGACGAGCTGCTGCCGCCGCACCTGGCGCGCCAGCGCTGGTTCGACGCCGGCGAGGCGCCGGCGCAGGCGCGCATCGCCGGCCACGCGACGCTGGCCCAGGCCGGGCGCGAATGGCTGCTGGCGCTGGTCGACACACGCGGCCCGCACGAGGACGCACGCTGGTTCTCGCCGCTGGCCGTGGCCTGGGAGGACGACGAGGCCGACGAGGCCCGCATCGGCCAGCTGGCGCCGGCGGCGCTGGCCAAGGCGCGCATGCAGGCGCGCATCGGCCTGCTCGGCGACGCCGGCGGCGACGAGGCCTTCTGCCGGGCGCTGGTCGCCGCGGTGGCCGCCGGGCGCAGCCTGCCGGCCGCCGGTGGCGGCCAGATCCGCTTCGTCGCGCTGCGCGGCTTCGACGCCGAGGCCGTCACCGCCGAACTCGACACGCTGCCGGTGCGCGCCGTGCCGCAGGGCCGCAACACGACGCTGCAGCTCGGCGACCGGCTGTTCGTCAAGCTGTTGCGGCGGCTGCGTCCCGGCGTCAACGTCGAGGTCGAGATGGGCCGCCACCTGCGCGAGGTGGCGCAGTTCGACAACGCCGTCGTGCCGGTCGGCCATGTCGAGCACGTCGCGGCCGACGGCACGGTGTCGACGCTGGCCGTGCTGCAGCCCTGGGTGGTGCACCAGGGCGACGCCTGGGACCTCGCGCTGACCCAGCTCTGCCGCCACCTGGAACGCAGCACGCCGGCCCCGGGTGACCCGGACGGCGCCGCCGAGGGCGGGCTGCTGGCGCGTGTGCGCGCGCTCGCCGAGCGTGTCGCCGCGCTGCACGCGGCGCTGGCGCTGCGCCGCGGCGACCCGGCCTTCGACCCCGAACCGCTGCAGCCCGAGGACCTGAAACGCTGGGCTGCGGCGACGACCCGGCTCGCCCAGGCCACGCTGGCGCTGCTGG
>NZ_AEWG01000055.1 GCF_000190375.1 Rubrivivax benzoatilyticus JA2 = ATCC BAA-35 | reverse complement strand
GCCGGCGCGGCGGCCTTGCGCTCGCTGGTCGCCAGCGCGTCGGCGCCCTGCCCGCCCGCGGCGGCCAGCGCCGCACGCAGCGACTCGACGCCGGCGCTGCTGCGGAAGCCCAGGCCGGCGACGATCATTTGCAGACCGTCCATTGCACGACCGGCCGCGCCGGCTGCCAGCCGCGCAAACGTCCCAGCGGCGCGGCGCGCGCCAGTTCGACGCGCAGCAGCTCGCCGCCGTGGCGGGCGTGCAGCGTCGCCAGCAGCGCCTCGGTCTCCAGCGTCACGCCGTTGGCGACGAGGCGCGCACCGGGCGCCAGGCGCGCCCAGATGGCGTCGAACACGGCCTCGTCCAGGCCGCCGCCGACGAACACCGCGTCGGGCGCCGGCAGCGCGTCCAGCGCCTGCGGCGCGTGGCCTTCGACGACCGTCAGCCGGTCCTGCAGGCCGAAGCGGCGCACGTTGGCCTCGATGTTGGCAACCCGTTCGGCGCGTGTCTCGACGGCCAGCGCGCGGCCGCCGGCGAGGCAGAACTCGATCGAGACCGAGCCGGAGCCGGCGCCGACGTCCCACAGCAGCTCGCCCGGGCGCGGCGCCAGCGCGGCCAGCGTCAGCGCACGCACCGGCGACTTGGTGATCTGGCCGTCGTGCGCGAACAGCGCCTCGGGCAGGCCGGCGCAGCGTGGCAGCGGCCGGCCGCCGGCGGCCTCGACGGCCAGCAGCGCGGGCGAAGCGGCGTCGTGCAGCGCGTAGCCGGCGGCGGTGGTCTCGCGCACACGTTCGTTCGGGCCGCCCAGCGCTTCCATCAGCCAGACGCGGCTGGCGCCCCAGCCGTGTTCGGCCAGCCAGGCGGCCAGCGCCGCGCCGGCGGCGCCGTCGCGCAGCAGGCACAGCGCGCGGGCGCCGTGTGCCAGGTGCGGCAGCAGGCGTTCGAACGGCGCGGCGTGCAGGCCCAGGCAGGTGGTCTCTTCCAGCCGCCAGCCCAGGCGCGCCGCGGCCAGCGACACGCAGCCGGCCGCAGGAAACGCGCGCCATTCACCCGCCGCCAGCCGCGCCGTCAGCGTGCCGCCGGCGCCGTGCCAGAACGGGTCGCCCGAGGCCAGCACGGCGACCGGCCGGCCGCGCAGCGCCAGCACCGGCGCGACGTCGAACGGCACGGGCCACTCGCGGCCACGCGCGCCGGCGTCGGCCAGCGCGAGGTGGCGGGCGCCACCGAAGACAATCTCGGCTGCGCCGAGCGCCGCACGCGCGGGCGCACCGAGGCCGGCGAGGCCGTCCTCGCCGAGACCGATGATCGAGAGCCAGGGTTCAGACATGACACGCGTCCTCTTGTTGGGAGGCACCACCGAAGCCAGCCGAATGGCCGCCGCGCTGGCGCGCGACGGCGTCGAAGCGGTGTTCTCGTACGCCGGCCGCACCGCGGCGCCGGTGGCCCAGCCGCTGCCGGTGCGCGTCGGCGGCTTCGGCGGCGCCGAAGGCCTGGCGGCCTGGCTGCAAGCCGAAGGCATCAGCCACGTCATCGACGCGACACACCCGTTCGCGGCGCAGATGAGCCGCAACGCGGTGGCCGCCTGCGCCGCCACCGGCACGGCGCTGATCGCGCTGGAGCGCCGGCCCTGGGCCGCCGGCCCGGGCGACGACTGGACGCACGTGGCCGACCTCGACGCCGCGGCCGCGGCGCTGCCTGACGAGCCCGAACGTGTCTTCCTCGCGATCGGCCGCCAGCACCTGGCCGCCTTCGCGGCCAAGCCGCAGCACCACTACCTGCTGCGCCTGGTCGACCCGCCCGAAGGCGCGCTGCCGCTGCCCGACGCCGAGGCGGTGATCTCGCGCGGGCCCTTCGGTTACGACGACGACCTGGAGCTGCTGCGCTCGCGCCGCATCACGCGCCTCGTCACCAAGAACGCCGGCGGCGAAGGCGCACGCGCCAAGCTCGACGCGGCGCGCACGCTGGGCCTGCCGGTGATCGTCGTCGACCGCCCGGCGCTGCCGCCGCGCGAGAGCGTCGAGACCGTCGCCGAGGTGCTGGCCTGGCTTCATGCCGAACGCGGCGTGTAGACCCAGCGGCCGACGCGGCGTGTCGCCGAGTTGCCGACCAGCACGACGGTGCGCATGTCGGCCATCTCGGGCGTCGCCTCGGCCAGCGTGACGGTGACGAGCTGCTCCTCGGGCGTCGAGACGGCGCGTGCGAAGGTGATCAGGCGCTCGCCGCCGCAGGCTTCGCGCAGCAGTTCGAGCACGCGCGCGAAGCCTTCGGGCCGGCTGCGCGAGCGCGGGTTGTAGAACGCCATCGCGAAGTCGGCCTGGGCCGCGGCGCGAAGGCGCGCCTCGATCAGCGCCCAGGGCTTCAGGTTGTCCGACAGGTTGATGGCGCAGAAATCGTGGCCCAGCGGCGCGCCGGCACGCGCGGCGGCGGCCAGCATCGCGGTGATGCCGGGCAGCACGCGGATGTCGAGCTGCTGGTGCTGCGGCGCGGCTTCCAGCGCCTCGAACAGCGCCGAGGCCATCGCGAACACGCCGGGGTCGCCAGAGGAGACGATGACGACCCGCGCGCCGGCTGCCGCCAGCTCCAGCGCGTGGCGCGCCCGTTCGAGCTCGACGCGGTTGTCGCTGGCGTGCAGGCGCAGCCCGGGGCGCGCGGCGACACGCGCGACGTAGGGGATGTAGCCGACGATGTCGGTGGCCTCGGCCAGCGCGGCGCTGACTTCGGGCGTGACGAGAGCGTCGGAGCCGGGCCCCAACCCGGCGACGGTGACCCAGCCGCTCATGCCCGAACCTCCGGCCGCCGCCCGTGGCCGTGCACCAGCACGATCGCGAAGTACGGGCAGTCCTCGGGGTCGGCGTCGGCCAGGCGCAGCACACGCTCGCCGGGCATCGTGCCGCGTTCGACCAGCCAGGCGGCGTCCAGCCGGCCGGCGGCGGCCAGCGCGCGTCGCACCTTGGGCAGGTTGCGGCCGGTCTTCATCACCACCAGCGCGTCGGCGGCACGCATGCGTGCGACGAGCTCGGCCTCGGGCATCGTGCCCGGCAGCACGGTCATCACGTCGTCGCCCCAGGTGATCGGCTCGCCGGTGGCGTGCCAGCAGCCGGCCATGCCGGGGATGCCGGGGATGACCTCCAGCTCGACCCGCCCGCGCAGGCGCACGTACAGGTGCATGAACGAGCCGTAGAAGAAGGGGTCGCCTTCGCACAGCACGACCACCTCGCCGGGCAGCGCCACGAGGCGCTCGGCCCAGTCGTCGTAGAAGGCGGCGAGCGCGTCGTTGTATTCCTCGCCGTCGACCGGGAGTTCGGTCGTCACCGGGTACTCCATCGCCAGCTCGACGACCTCGGGGTGCAGCAGCTCGGCGGCGATGCGCCGTGCCTGGCCCGGGCGGCCGGCCTTGCGGAAGTAGGCCACCTGGCGCGCGGCACCGATCGCACGCGCGGCGCGCAGGCTGACGAGGTCGGGATCGCCGGGGCCCAGCCCGGCGCAGATCACCTTGGCCACCGCCCTACTCCTTGCGGCTGGCCAGCGCGTTGATCGCCGCCACCGTGATCGCCGAGCCGCCGAGCCGCCCTTCGACGACGACCGCCGGCACCGGCGGCGTCTCGATCAGCGCGGCCTTGGATTCGGCGGCGCCGACGAAGCCGACCGGGCAGCCGATGATCGCCGCCGGCCGCGGGCAGGCCGGGTCTTCCAGCATGTTGAGCAGATGGAACAGCGCCGTCGGCGCGTTGCCGATCGCGACCACCGCGCCGGCGAGCATCGGCCGCCAGAGTTCCAGCGCCGCGGCCGAACGCGTGTTGCCCATCTTCGCGGCCAGCGCCGGCACCTCGGGGGCGTCGAGCGTGCAGACGATGCGGTTGTCGGCCGGCAGCCGGGCGCGCGTGATGCCTTCGCTGACCATGCGCGCGTCGCAGAGGATGGGCGCGCCGGCGGCCAGCGCGGCGCGTGCCGCGGCCGCCATGCCGGGCGTGAAGCGCACGTGGCGCTCCAGGCCCACCATGCCGGCGGCGTGGATCATGCGGACGACGACCGGCTCTTCGTCGGCGTCGAACCGCGCGAGATCGGCTTCGGCGCGGATGGTGGCGAAGGAGCGGCGGTAGATCGCGGCGCCGTCGGTTTCGTAGACGTGGGGCATGGGGGACGGGGGTTCAGGCCTTGGCGCCGCTGAACACGGGGCGCAGCAGCGGGCCGAGGATGGTCGGGACGAAGGCGGCGAGGAAGACGATCCAGCCGGCACACCAGAGCTGCGCCGCCAGCGCCACCGGGTTGTCGAGCCAGCCGTGGAGGAAGGGCGCGGTGGTGCGCAGCCAGGCGCCGAGCCAGACCAGCGCGTAGGCCGTGGGCAGCAGCCGGCCGGCGTCCAGCGCGCCGCCGTCGCCGCGCCGCGCCGCCGCGCGCGAGGCGATCGACAGCACCATGCCGGCCATCGCGCCCATCGTCAGCGCGTGCACCGCGTCGCGTTCGGGCCAGAACTCGGGCGCCAGACGCGAGACGCCGACGACGACCAGGCCGACGATCAGCGAGCCGAAGGTGGTGTGCATCATCACCAGCAGCGTGTTGCCGCCCACCGCACGCGAGCGCCAGCCCGCAAAGCGCCAGGCCTGCACCGCCGCGGCGACGATCAGCGCCCAGCCGCTGGCCGTCTCGGCGCCGGCCAGCGTCAGCCCGAGCGCGAGGTACAGCGTGACCAGGCCCAGGCGGTTGGCCAGCCGGTTCTCGTGCGGCGGCGCGGCGGCCGAGCCGCTCTGGCGCAGCCAGTTGGCGGTGAACGCCGGGATCATGCCGCCGGCGATGATCGCGACCTTCATCGCGAAGAACATCACCGCGGCGCGTTTCAGCGCCACGAGGTCCAGCGCCCAGGCTTCGCGCGCGGCGACGACGAGCAGCGCGTCGACCACGCCCAGCGCGAGGATCGCGCCCGGGAAACCCAGCTTGTTCCAGACCCGTGCGGCGGCGATGTCGCGCAGCAGCCAGAAGGTCACGGTGCCGAAGTACAGCGCGCCGGGCGCCAGCAGCAGCGCCAGCGGCAGGCGCTCGGCCTGCAGCATCACCAGCCGCGCCGCGACCCAGAAGGCGACGAGCAGCATCAGCGGCCGGCCGGCGATCATCGGCCGCGAGGTCCAGCTCGTCACCGCGGTGAGGAAGTAGGCCGCGACCGAGGCGCCTCCGAAGCCGAACACCATCTCGTGCACGTGCCAGACGGTCGGCGTGCCCAGCGTCGGCATGCCGAGCCCGGGCCACCACCACCAGCCCCACTGCCACCAGAACAGCGCGGCCAGCGCCCACAGCCCGGCCATCAGGAACAGCGGCCGGTGCGGCGCGAGCCAGAGGGCGGACAGCGGGGACGGAGCGGGTTGTTCTGTGGATCGAGCCATCGGCTAATACGGCAGCCGCAGCCAACCGATCGAATAGCGCGCCCCGGCACGACGGCCTGCGGGGCGCCAGCGGTCGTCAGGGCAGACACCCTGGGCGAGGCAAGCGCCGGATTTTATGGGGCGGCGTCCGGCGCAGCCGGAGTTTTGCGCTGTAGCAGCGGCCGCAGGCCGACGACGCCGCCGACGACGATCAGCGCCGGCGTGCGCACCCGCTGCTCCAGCGCGAGCTGCGGCAGCGTCGTCACGGTGCCGGTGATGCAGCGCTCGTCGGGCAGCGTGGCACGTTCGACCACGGCCGCCGGCGTGTCGGCCGGCAGGCCGTGCGCGACGAGCTCGCGGCAGATCAGCGCCAGCGTGCCGACGCCCATGTAGATGACCAGCGTCTGCCGCGGCCGCGCCAGCGCCGCCCAGTCCAGGTCGATGCCCTGGCCGTCGGCGCGCAGATGGCCGGTGGCGAAGACCAGCGCCGCGGCGTGATCGCGGTGCGTCAGCGGGATGCCGGCGCTTGCCGCCGCGCCCTGCGCGGCGCTCAGGCCCGGGATGACGTCGAACGGCACGCCGGCTTCGGCCAGCGCGATCGCCTCCTCGCCGCCGCGGCCGAAGATGTAGCCGTCGCCGCCTTTCAGCCGCACCAGCGAGCGGCCCTCGCGCGCCAGGCGCAGCATCAGGGCGATGATCTCGTCCTGCGGCAGCGCGTGCCGCGACGCCTGCTTGCCGACGTACAGCCGCTCGGCCGACGCCGGCGCCAGCGCCAGGATCTCGTCGCTGACCAGCGCGTCGTAAAGCAGCAGCGAAGCGCCCTGCAGCGCCTTCAGGCCCTTGAGCGTCAGCAGTTCGGGGTCGCCGGGGCCGGCGCCCAGCAGGGTCACGCGGCCGCAGGCGGGGCCGGCTTGAATATCACTCACCATCATCGAGACTCGTTGGACCCGCGCACCGGAAACGACGACGCCACCCGGAGGTGGCGTCGCGTGGTGATCCTGTGGGCGATGCAGGGGTTCGGACCTGCGACCCGGGCCTTGCGAAGGCCTTGTTGCGATTCATGTTAGCACGGCCGTCGGCGCCTTCCCTGAAGGGCGAGCGAAGTGCTAAGGCCGCTGCGAGCGGCTGTTGAAGCCGGCCCATCGCTCAGGCCCGGCGTCGAGAGTTGAAGCTGCGCATAGCCCGCGGGCGCGGTGCTGCATGCGCGACGTCGTATCAGGTCAACGATCACCCTTCGACCTCTACCAACGGCACTCGCCCTTGCAAACTGTCAGAAATCGAGTAAAACTTCTGACAGCCAAGGAAGCACCGTGTCCAACCTCGCCCAACAAGTCCTCGAACACGCCGCCTCGCTGCCGGAAGGTGCCAGCCTGTCCGCCAAGGCGCTGCTGCACCTTGGCAGCCGTGCGGCGGTGGACCAGGCGCTGTCCCGGCTTGCCCGCAGTGGCGAACTGCTGCGGGCCGGCCGGGGCATCTACGTCCTGCCGGTCAAGGGGAAGTTCGGCCCCCGTGCACCCGAGGCCGCGAAGGTGGTGCAGGAATGGGCCAGCCAACGTGGCGAGACGGTTGTCGGCAACGGCGCGGCAGCGGCCAATGCGCTGGGCCTGAGCACCCAGGTGCCGGTGCGCCAGGTCTTCCTGACCTCGGGCCGCAGCCGCAAGCTCAGGCTCGGGGCCCAGACCGTCGAGCTGAGACATGCCCCGCCCTGGCAACTGCTCTACCCCGGGCGTGCGGCAGGCGAGGCCATCCGGACGCTGGCCTGGGCCGGCCCCGAGGGCGCGCCGGCGGCCCTCGGTCAGCTGAAGAAGAAACTGCCGGCCTCCGAGCTCCATGCTGTCGCGGCGGCGCGAGCGCGGCTGCCCACGTGGCTCGCCAGCCAGGTCAGCACGCTGCTGAGCCGTGCCTGACTTCTTCGAGCTTGCGCGCGGCGACCAGCATGAAGCGCTGCTCGTCGCCGCGGAGCGCTCGGGGCGCCCGCTGCACCTGCTGCAGAAGGATCTCTGGGTCGTCTGGGCCCTGAAGCAGCTGTTCGACGGGCCGCATGCCCGGCATCTGGTCTTCAAGGGCGGCACCTCCCTGTCCAAGGCCTACGGCGTCATCCGGCGCTTCTCGGAAGACGTGGACCTCACCTACGACATCCGCGCCATCGCACCGGACCTGACGGCGCAGTCGCCCTGGCCCACCTCGCGCAGCCAGGAGAAGAAGTGGAGCAAGGCGATCCGCCAGCGGCTCGCCGATCTCGTCGGCCGCGTGATCGCCCCCGAACTGGCCGCCGCTCTCGTCGCACAAGGCCTGCCGGCGACGGTGCGCCCGGAAG
The DNA here is from genome assembly GCF_000190375.1 of Rubrivivax benzoatilyticus JA2 = ATCC BAA-35. Taxonomy (GTDB): domain Bacteria; phylum Pseudomonadota; class Gammaproteobacteria; order Burkholderiales; family Burkholderiaceae_C; genus Rubrivivax; species Rubrivivax benzoatilyticus. The sequence continues at coordinate 32,545 of NZ_AEWG01000055.1, read as the reverse complement.
GCGAGAAGATCTTCATCGACTACGAGAGCTTCGGCGAAGGCACGGGCTACGTGCGGCCGTCGGTGATGCTGGAGTTCGGTGCGCGGTCGACCGGCGAACCTCACGAGTTGCGGCCGGTGAGTTGCGACGCCGCTGAGCATGTCCCCGGCCTCGGCTTTCCCGACGCCAGGCCGCAGGTGATGCGCCCCGAGCGCACCTTCTGGGAGAAGGCAACCGCCATCCACGTGTTCTGCGCCCAGCAGAGCTTCAGAGGTGGCGCACGCTTCGCCCGCCACTGGCATGACGTGACGAGGCTCGATGACGCCGGCTTCGCCGACCGGGCTGCCGCCGATCGAGAACTGGCGCAGGCCGTCGCGCTCCACAAGAGCATCTTCTTTGCCGAGGCGGCGCCGGACGGCACCGCCATCGACTATCGCGCAGCGGTGACCGGCGCCTTGACGCTCGCGCCTGACGGAGAGGCCCTGCGCACCCTGGCCGAGGACTACCGGCTGATGGTCGAGGACGGCCTGCTGCTGGACGATGCAGAGCCGTTCGAGGTCCTGATGACGCGCTGCGGGGAGATCGCAGACAAGATCAACGCCAAGGTCCGTATCTACATGTGAGGTCGGCAATGCATCAGATGGGGAAGCCGCTCGATTCGTAGTTCACACTGAAGTCTTCGGTGGTAGCATCATGGCAGGCCGAACTGGCCCGGGCGACCAGCCCAAGTTTTGAGCGACTTAAACCGGTTCTGACTTCGTTCCCGACGTCGCATGTTTGTCACTGCGGCTGGCGCTAAACGCTCAACGTCCGCTGCGCAATGACTGACAACCATGGACGACTTCAAGCGTTGGAGCACGCTCGTGCTATCCGTGCTTTCTAAGCACACCAACAAAAAATCAAGCTTGGCCAGGTACAGCAGGTGTTGGCCGCCTGCCTCGGACACCGCACCTACGCATCACTGCGCACACTGGAACTCGCGACGCTCAATCAGGCGCCAGGTCACGTCTTCCTTGATGATGAGGCTGGCTTCCGACGCGCCGAGGAGCTTTGTCTCGGCATCCCAACTCCGACGTGGCGAGAAGCCATGACATCCCTGTACGAGAGCGGCATCGTGCAACCCTTGCCGAAGGCGCTCGAAAGCTTGGCAACTGCCGCCAAGTTGAAGTTTGACCGCCCAAGTGGTGGTCACATCACCGGAATCGGGTATGAAGTGGTCCCTGCCGGTGGTCATTGGCGTAAATCGACTTCTCTGCGCGCCGTCAAAGGCGATTTACCCGCTTTCCTGCACTTTGATGCAGACGGGGACGCATGCGAGTACGTTGAGGGGGATGCCACTCCAAAAGCAGCGGTAAGTTTAGTCGTTGAATTCAAACGTCTCGGACGCCGAGTTTACGATCACGGCGAGCTGGTGATTCTGGCCAGAGCGAATGACACGAAACCCTACATCCAAGATGATGAACTCGACGATGGTGATGTCTACGGGATGTCCGAAAGCTAGTAGTCTCGTCCTCCTTCCTGAGGGGTAGGGGCAACGTCAGTAAGCTAGGTCGCAGTTCCTCATCGGACGCTCATGTGTCCATGGCTACTCTGGTTCGCCCCGATTCGTGAATTCCGCTGCGGGCAATCACCGACTAAAGAGAACGGGACGCCGTCATCGAGGCAGTATCAGCATGAGCTTTAGGACAGCGCCGGACAGGAGCGGCAGCGCTGCGAGCTTGGCTACAAAGACTGTGGTCATCCTGTAACGCTGATTGACCTGCCCCCTTCCGCCATACCAGCGGTTCGGAAGGAGTCCTGGTTGAAGGTTACGTGATCTCGGGTATGACCGGGCTGTGTTGAGCAGCAGCGCCGGCATGCCGGCGCTGCTGCTCGGCAAAGCGTGCCGGTGCGATGCGGCCGATGCTGCTGTGCGGACGCACCTCGTTGTAGTCGCGCCGCCACGCGGCGATGGTCTGCCGGGCCTGCGCCAGCGACTGGAACCAGTGCTCGTTGAGGCACTCGTCGCGGAACTTGCCGTTGAAGCTCTCGATGTAGCCGTTCTGCATGGGCCGGCCCGGCTCGATGAGCAGGTGGCGGATGTGGTGTCGTTGCGCCCAGGCGATGAACGCGCGGCTGGTGAACTCCGGGCCGTTGTCGGTTCTCACCGCAGCGGGATAGCCCCGAAACACCGCCGCCCGGTCCAGCAGCCGCGTGACGTACTCGCCTGAGATGCCGTAGTCCACGGCGATGTCCACACACTCGTGGCTGAAGTCGTCGGCCACGGTCAGGCACTTCAGGCGTCGCCCGTTGGCCAGGCTGTCGCTGACGAAATCCATGCTCCAGACCTCGTTGACGCTGCGTGCAGCCTGCAGCGGCACGCGCTCGGCCGGCGGGCGCCGCACTTTCTTGCGCTTGCGCACGGCCAGGTTCGCAGCGGCGTACAGCCGCCACACCCGTTTGTGGTTGACGCCAGGGAACTCCGGGCGCAGCAGGTCGTGAATGCGCCGGTAGCCGAAGCGCCGCCGCACGTGCGCGATCTCCACGATCCGCGCCGCCAACTCGCGTGTGGCGGCATCGGCCTCGGGTGGATGCCGGTAGCTGTCGCGGGAGAGCCCCACGAGACGACACGCTCGGCGCTCTGACAGCTGGTGCTCCTGCACCAGCCGGCTGATCGCCTCGCGCTTGGCCCGTGGGGCTAGCGCTTTACCCCGAGAACGCTCTTGAGCGCGTGCATGTCCAGGTGCGCCTCGGCCAGCAGCTTCTTGAGCTTGGCGTTCTCTTCCTCGAGCTCACGCAGCCGCTTGGCGTCCGACGCCTCCATGCCCCCGAACTTCGAGCGCCACTTGTAGAACGTCGCGTCGCTGAACCCGCCTCGACGGCAGATCTCCGCCACCGCCATCCCGGCCTCGGCCTGCCTGAGGAACCCGATGATCTGTTCCTCGCTGAACTTGCTCTTCCTCATGTCCGTCATTCTCCTGATGAGCGGACTTCACTTCCTTTTCCTCGGTACGGCTGGCGGGGAGCAGGTCAGGCTGGCACTCCCGGCCCGCGCTTTTGGACACTTTTTGGACACCCCAAACGAAAACGCCACCCGAAGGTGGCGCAAGTCGTTGATTTCTTTGGTGTTCTTGGTGGGCGGTGCAGGGTTCGAACCTGCGACCCCTGCCGTGTGAAGGCAGTGCTCTACCGCTGAGCTAACCGCCCGGCTGGCCTGACCTCTGATGAACAGCGATCAGCGCCGGTGAGCCTCGCATTATGCCATGGTTTGGCGCCAGATGGTGCGTCCGTTGCTCGCTTTGTCGAGTTCGGCCAGAACGGCCTCGTGCGCGGCAGCTTCTTCGTCGCTCGCCACCAGCACCGGCAGCGTGAACTGCGACAGGTCGATGGCCGCCACCTCGAGGGCCGTGCCGCCCTCTTGTGCGTCGTCGATGACCAGCGAGTCCTGGCCGCGCGTCATGCGGATGTAGACCTCGGCCAGCAGCCCCGCGTCGAGCAGCGCGCCGTGCAGCGCACGGTTGCTGTTGTCGACTTCCAGCCGCTTGCACAGCGCGTCCAGCGAGTTCGCCTTGCCGGGGAAGAGTTGGCGCGCCATCACCAGGCTGTCGGTGATCGTGCAACCCAGCTCGACCAGGCGCGGCTTGCCCAGGCGGGTGAGTTCGGCGTCGAGGAAGCCGACGTCGAACGCGGCGTTGTGGATGATCAGCTCGGCGTCGCGCACGAACTCGATGAACTCGTCGGCGACGGCAGCGAACAGCGGCTTGTCGGCGAGGAACTCGTCGGTCAGGCCGTGCACCTTCACCGCCTCGGGGTTGCTGGAGCGCTCCGGGTTCAGGTAGTGGTGCAGCGTGCGGCCCGACAGGCGCCGGTTCAGCATCTCGATGCAGCCGACTTCGACCAGGCGGTCGCCGTCGACGGCCGACAGGCCGGTGGTTTCGGTGTCGAGGAAGATCTGTCTCATCGCGCCGATCCTACCGCCCGGCCCGACCAGACCCACAGGAAGACGCCCCCCAGCACCATCGGCACGCACAGCCACTGGCCCATGCTCATGTTCAGCGCCAGCAGGCCCAGGAAGCTGTCGGGCTCGCGGAAGTACTCGGCAACGAAACGCAGGCTGCCGTAGCCGATCAGGAAGGCGCCGGAGACACGCCCGGTGGGCCGCGGGTGGCGCGCGTACAGCCACAGCACGACGAACAGCAGCAGCCCTTCGAGCGCGAACTGGTAGAGCTGCGACGGATGCCGCGGCGTCAGGCTGGCACTCTGCGGGAACACCATCGCCCAGGGCAGCGACGGGTCGGCGGCGCGGCCCCACAGTTCGCCGTTGATGAAGTTGCCGATGCGCCCCGAGGCCAGCCCGGTGGGCACGCAGGGCGCGACGAGGTCGGTCACCTGCAGGAAGGGCCGCCCCTTGCGGTGCGCGAACAGCGCCATCGCACCGATGACGCCCAGCAGCCCGCCGTGGAAGGACATGCCGCCCTTCCAGACCTGCAGGATCTCCAGCGGGTTGGCGAGATACTCGCCCGGCTTGTAGAACAGCGCGTAGCCCAGGCGGCCGCCGACGATGACGCCGACGACGCCGTAGAACAGCAGATCCTCGACGTCCTGCTTCGTCCAGCCGGCCTGCACGAACTGCGGCTGCGCCGAGCGCAGCCGCGCCAGCAGCAGGAACAGCCCGAAGGCGACCAGGTAGGTCAGCCCGTACCAGTGGATCTGGACCGGTCCGAGCGCGATCGCGACCGGATCGAATTGCGGATGCACCAGCATCGGGAGCGGCCTTTCGTGTCGTCGTGGCGGAGAGCGGCGATTGTGCCGTCGAAGGCCACCCTGACGCGGGCGTGAATCAGGCCGGAAAAGGAATCGAGGGCCGACGCCCATGCGTCGGCCCCCGGTTCCGGCGGACCGTCACCTCGGTGACGTGCGTTCGCCCCTCATAGACCCGGCTCGCGCCGCCGCGGCTCCTTGCCGGCCGAGCCGGAAGAACCCCCGCGACGCAGTTCGTGCACATGCTTCTGCTGGTTCGGGTTGAGCCCCAGCGCGTCGATGTCGCGCTGGCGCCGGGCACGTTTGCGTTCCTCGATCTTCTCCTCGGCACGCCGCCGCGTCAGCCCCGAGGCGTCAGCGAAGGCCCACCAGGCCGCGGCCGCGCCGAAAGGCAGCGCGATCCACGCCCAGTGCCACTCCGAGACGGGCTCGATGCCGGCCAGGGACAGGCCCAGCAGCACCAGCCCGATGACCAGGAACCACATTCTTTGCTCTCCGGCGACCCGCTACCATGCTGACGATGACTGTAGCCGAAGCTCAGCCGTCGATGAGAGCCATCGTGATGACGCTTTGCGCAATCGCACTGTGCTCGTCGACTCCGGCACGCGCCGACGCGGACCTGGCGCGAAAGCGCCTGTGCATGGGCTGCCACGACGTCAGCGCCAAGCGGGTGGGGCCGCCGTTCAAGGACATCGCCGCGCGCTACGTCGGCCAGGCCGACGCGCCGCAGCGCCTGGCGCAGGGCATCCGCGAGGGCAGCGCCAAGGTCTGGGGCCCGGTGCCGATGCCGGCCAACCCCAAGGTCACGCCCGACGAGGCCCGCCGCCTGGCCGCCTGGGTGTTGTCGATGCGCTGAACGCGGACAGGAAAAAGGGGCTCCGAGGAGCCCCTTTCCACACGCCGGCCGAGGGATCAGTTCGTCTGCGACAGCTGATCGAGAATCGCCGGATTCTCGAGCGTGGAAGTGTCCTGCGTGATCGCCTCGCCGCGCGCGATCGAGCGCAGCAGGCGGCGCATGATCTTGCCGCTGCGCGTCTTGGGCAGGTTCTCGCCGAAGCGGATGTCCTTGGGCTTGGCGATCGGGCCGATCTCCTTGGCCACCCAGTTGCGCAGCTCGTTGGCGATCTTCTTGGCCTCGTCGCCGGTCGGGCGCGGACGCTTCAGCACGACGAAGGCGCAGATCGCCTCGCCGGTGGTGTCGTCCGGACGGCCGACGACCGCGGCCTCGGCGACCAGCTCGGTGTGGCTGACCAGCGCCGACTCGATCTCCATCGTGCCCATGCGGTGGCCCGAGACGTTGAGCACGTCGTCGATGCGGCCGGTGATCGTGAAGTAGCCGGTCTTCGGGTCGCGGATCGCGCCGTCGCCCGCCAGGTAGTACTTGCCGTGGAAGTCGGCCGGGTAGTAGCTCTTCTTGAAACGCTCCGGGTCGCCCCAGATCGTGCGGATCATGCTCGGCCACGGCTTCTTGACGACCAGGATGCCGCCCTGGCCCCAGGGCACGTCCTTGCCGGTCTCGTCGACCACCGCCGCCTGGATGCCCGGGAACGGCAGCGTGCACGAACCCGGCACCAGCGTCGTCACGCCCGGCAGCGGGGTGATCATGTGGCCGCCGGTCTCGGTCTGCCAGAAGGTGTCGACGATCGGGCAGCGGCCGCCGCCGACGTGCTTGTGATACCACTCCCAGGCCGCCGGGTTGATCGGCTCGCCGACCGAACCCAGGATGCGCAGCGAGGACAGGTCGTAGTTCTTCGGGTGCACCGCCTCGGTCGCCTCGGCGGCCTTGATCAGCGAGCGGATCGCCGTCGGCGCGGTGTAGAAGATGCTGACCTTGTGGTCCTGGATCATCTTCCAGAAGCGGCCGGCGTCGGGGAAGGTCGGCACGCCCTCGAAGACGATTTCGGTGCCGCCCAGCGCCAGCGGGCCGTAGGTGATGTAGGTGTGGCCGGTGACCCAGCCGATGTCGGCGGTGCACCAGAAGACGTCGTCTTCCTTCAGGTCGAAGGTCCACTTGGTGGTCAGCGCCGCGTGCAGCAGGTAGCCGCCGGTGCTGTGCTGCACGCCCTTGGGCTTGCCGGTCGAGCCGCTGGTGTAGAGCAGGAACAGCGGGTGCTCGGCCTCGACCCACTCGGGCTCGCAGACCTCGCTCTGGCCGGCCACGAGGTCGGCCAGCCACAGGTCGCGCGAGGCGTCGAACGGGATGTCGGCGCCGGTGCGCTTGTGCACGACGACGTGCTTGACGCTGCCGCAGCCGCCCAGCGCGATCGCCTCGTCGACGATGGTCTTCAGCGGCAGGGACTTGCCGCCGCGCTGCTGCTGGTCGGCGGTGATGACGGCCACCGCGCCGGTGTCCTCGATGCGGTCGCGCAGCGACTGCGCCGAGAAGCCGCCGAAGACCACCGAATGCGTGGCGCCGATGCGCGCGCAGGCCTGCATCGCGGCCACGCCTTCGACGCCCATCGGCAGGTAGATGACGACGCGGTCGCCCTTCTTCACGCCCAGCGACTTCAGGCCGTTGGCCATCTTGCTGACGATGGCCAGCAGCTCGCGGTAGCTGACGCGGCGCACCTCGCCGCCGTCGGCCTCGAAGACGATCGCCGTCTTGTCGCCGAGGCCGCGTTCGATGTTGCGGTCCAGGCAGTTGTACGAGGCGTTCAGCGTGCCGTCGGCGAACCACTTGAAGAACGGCGCGTCGGACTCGTCGAGCACCTGCGTGAACGGCGTCTTCCAGCTGATCAGCTCGCGCGCCAGACGCGCCCAGTAGCCCGCGTAGTCGGCCTCGGCCTCGGCGCACAGCGCGTCGTAGGCAGCCTGTCCGGAGACGTGAGCGCGAGCGACGGCGTCGGCCGGCGGCGGGTAGAGGGAGTACTCGGTGGGAGCGTCGGCGCTCGACATGATGTCAGTCTCCTAGATTTGATGGCTCGGTTCGGTGTCGACCGATGGCTCGGAAGGTAGGCAAGGGCTCTTACGAACCGCTTACTCTCCCGTCCGGCGCCGTGAAGCGGATCTGTCCGCGCTCAAGGCGCGAACTACAATTTACGTCATCGCGCATTCGCGCCCTTCCCCCCTCTCATGAAGCCTGAAAACACCGGCGCGGTCCCGAAGCTGGGGCCCCTGCCAGCGCTGATCTTCGCCAGCCGCTGGCTGCAGCTGCCGCTGTACCTGGGGCTGATCCTCGCCCAGGCGGTCTACGTCTTCAACTTCTGGGTCGAACTGGTCCACCTCATCGAGGCGGCCTTCGGCGACCAGCACGCGCTCGAGCTGCTGGTCAAGAACATCGGCTACAAGAGCGAGACCGAGGTCACCGGCCTCAACGAGACGATCATCATGCTGGTCGTGCTGGCGCTGATCGACGTCGTGATGATCAGCAACCTGCTGATCATGGTGATCGTCGGCGGCTACGAGACCTTCGTCTCGCGGCTGCGCCTCGAAGGCCACCCCGACCAGCCCGAGTGGCTGAGCCACGTGAACGCCTCGGTGCTGAAGGTGAAGCTGGCCACGGCGATCATCGGCATCAGCTCGATCCACCTGCTGAAGACCTTCATCAACGCCGCCAACTACTCGGAGAAGGTGCTGATCTGGCAGACCGTGATCCACATCGCCTTCCTGTTCTCGGCGCTGGCGATCGCGCTCGCCGACCGCGTGATGGTGCACGCCCAGCACGCCAACGACTGACCCAACGGACGACCCGCCCATGACCACGACGATCCGCCAGGCCGACCTGATCGAATCGGTCGCCGCCGCGCTGCAGTACATCTCGTACTACCACCCGGCCGACTTCATCGCCCACCTCGCACGCGCCTACGAGCGCGAGCAGAGCCCGGCGGCCAAGGACGCGATCGCGCAGATCCTGACCAACTCGCGGATGTGCGCGGAAGGCAAGCGCCCGATCTGCCAGGACACCGGCATCGTCAACGTGTTCCTGAAGATCGGCATGGACGTGAAGTGGGAAGGCTTCACCGGCTCGATCCAGGACGCCGTCGACGAAGGCGTGCGCCGCGGCTACAACCACCCGGACAACAAGCTGCGTGCGTCGGTGCTGGCCGACCCGATCTTCGAGCGCAAGAACACCCGCGACAACACGCCGGCCGTGGTCTTCATGGAGGTCGTGCCCGGCGACAAGGTCGACGTGACGGTGGCCGCCAAGGGCGGCGGCAGCGAGAACAAGAGCAAGGTCTACATGCTCAACCCCAGCGACTCGATCGTCGACTGGGTGCTCAAGACCGTGCCGACGATGGGCGCCGGCTGGTGCCCGCCGGGCATGCTGGGCATCGGCGTCGGCGGCACCGCGGAGAAGGCCGCGCTGCTCGCCAAGGAGTCGCTGATGGACGACATCGACATGCACGAGCTGCTGCAGCGCGGCCCGGCCAACAAGCTGGAAGAGCTGCGCATCGAGCTCTACGAGAAGGTCAACGCGCTGGGCATCGGCGCGCAAGGCCTGGGCGGCCTGACGACGGTGCTGGACGTCAAGATCAAGACCTGGCCGACGCACGCCGCGAGCAAGCCGATCGCGATGATCCCGAACTGCGCCGCGACGCGCCACGCGCACTTCGTGCTCGACGGCTCGGGCCCGGCCTTCCTGGAGCCGCCGAGCCTGGACCTGTGGCCCGACGTGCACTGGGCGCCCGACTACAACAAGAGCGAACGTGTCGACCTGAACACGCTGACGCCGGCGCAGGTGGCGAGCTGGAAGCCGGGGCAGACGCTGCTGCTGAGCGGCAAGATGCTCACCGGCCGCGACGCCGCGCACAAGCGCATCCAGGACATGCTGGAACGCGGCGAGCCGCTGCCGGTGGACTTCACCAACCGCGTCATCTACTACGTCGGCCCGGTCGACCCGGTGCGCGACGAGGTCGTCGGCCCGGCCGGCCCGACCACCGCGACGCGCATGGACAAGTTCACCCGCATGATGCTGGAGAAGACCGGCCTGATCGCGATGGTCGGCAAGGCCGAACGCGGCCCGGTGGCGATCCAGGCGATCAAGGACAACCAGAGCGCCTACCTGATGGCCGTCGGCGGCGCCGCCTACCTCGTGTCCAAGGCGATCAAGGCGGCCAAGGTCGTCGGCTTCGCCGACCTGGGCATGGAGGCGATCTACGAGTTCGACGTCGTCGACATGCCGGTGACGGTGGCGGTGGATGCCGGCGGCACCAGCGCCCACCAGACCGGGCCGCAGGAGTGGCAGGCGAAGATCGGCAAGATCCCGGTCGTCGTCGCCTGAAACAGGAGACCCGGTGACGCTGCGTTTCGAGGTCCATCCCGACAACCCGCAGCCGCGGCTGCTGAAGCAGGCCGCCGAGCTGCTGCGCGGCGGCGACGTGCTCGCCGTGCCGACCGACTCGAGCTACGCGCTCGTCTGCCGGCTCGACGACAAGGCCGCCGCCGAACAGCTGCGCCGGCTGCGCGGCATCGACGACAAGCACCTGCTGACGCTGCTGTGCCGCGACCTGTCGGAGCTCGCCAACTACGCGCGTGTCGACAACCGCCAGTACCGGCTGCTGAAGCTCGGCACGCCGGGGCCCTACACCTTCATCCTCGACGCCACGAAGGAAGTGCCGCGGCGCGTGTCGCACCCCTCGCGGCGCACGATCGGCCTGCGGGTGCCCGACCACCAGGTCACGCAGGACCTGCTGGCCGTCTACGGCGAACCGCTGCTGGCGACGACGCTGATCCTGCCGGGCGACGACGAGCCGCTGAACGACGTCGACGAGATCCAGGACCGGCTGGGCAAGCTGCTGCCGGCGATCATCGACGCCGGCGCCTGCCCGATGGAGCCGACGACGGTGCTGGACATGACCGCCGAGGACCCGGTGCTGGTGCGCCAGGGCCGCGGCGAACTGTCGCGCCTGGGGCTCTGACTTACTGCGCGACGCCGCTGGCCCAGGCCGAGCGGATCAGCCGGCCGCAGTTCACCGAACCGAGCGCGCCGTTGGGTGCCACGCGCGCGACGATGCCGTAGCGGGTCTTCGTCGCGTCGATCCACGGGTAGAAGCCGAAGGCGCCCGGGCTGCTGAACGCGCCGTCACCGACCTTCGGGTCGTCCTCGACCCAGTGGCCCACCGAGTAGTGCCAGCTCTCGCTCAGCGGCAGCGGCGCGTACACCGCGCTGGCGCAGGTGGCGGGGTTGGTGCAGACCGGGCCGCTGCCGAGCAGCGACTTCATCTGCAGCTTGCCGCCGAGGATCTTGCGCAGGAACAGCGCATAGGCGTCGGTGGAGATCACCGCGCCGCCGGCCATCAGCGGCTGCGAGAACGACAGCGCGATGTCGCTGCCCAGCCTGGCCTTGAACTCGGTGGCCAGCGCCTTGGTCGTCAGCGCGCCCAGGCCGACCAGGCTGGCGTGCTTCTCCATGTGGCCGCCGTCGTACTTGAACAGGCCGTCGTAGGCCGGGGTGTACACGCCGTTGCTGCCCGACGCGAGGCAGGCGTCGACGCTGGCCAGGCCGCTGCAACTGCCGAGCGAGGCGTAGCCGGAGGTCATCGACAGGAACTTGCGGTCGCTGGCCGTCAGCGCCCCGGCGCGCAGTTGCGCGACGTAGCCGCCGTACAGCCACTTCGAGGCTGACGCGATGCTGATCGGCAGCGTCGACTTCGGCGCCGTCGTCCCGGCGTCGGCCACCGAACCGCTGACCTGGCGGCCGGCGGCATTGCCGATCTCCCAGTAGAACGGGCGTGCCTGGGCGCAGGCGTTGCGGGTGCTGGCGGCCGTGGCCTTGGCCGCGGCAATGCGCTCGGCGTCGGACACCGTCGCGCTGGTGGCCGGCGGGGGCGGCGCTGCCGGTGCCTTCGGGCGCCGCAAGGCCGCCGCCGTCACCCGGGCGGCGGCAGCATCGCCGGAGGCCTGGGTGTCGGCGTCGGCATCAGCATCGGGCGCGGCGTCGGCTGCGTCCCAGGCGAGCGCGTCGGAGCGGGTGTCCAGCAGCGCCGAGGCGGCGGCGAGTTCGCTGTCGGCGAGAGCGTCGACGGCAGCCGCGTCGGCTGCGGCGGCATCATCGCCGTCGGAGCCGCCACCGCAGGCGGCCAGCGCCAGCAGACAGGCCAGCGCGACGAGATGCCGGGAGGTGTTCACGGGGTGCATGCCCCGATCTACGACCCTCCCCCGGGCGCCTTAAGCCGTTGCGGATTCAGCGATCTGCAAGCAGATGTGTGCGCCGGCGCGACGCCACGGTGTCAGAGCGCGGCGGTGACCACCAGCTCGACCTTCCAGCCCGGGCGCGCCAGCGCGGCCTGCACGGTGGCCCGCGGGGGCGCGGCGCCGGCCGGCAGCCAGGCTTCCCAGACCTCGTTCATCGCCGGGAAGTCGGCCAGGTCGGCGATGAAGATCTGCACCATCAGCAGGCGCGACTTGTCGCTGCCGGCGCGCGCCAGCAGCGCGTCGATCGCGGCCAGCACCTGGCGCGTCTGGCCGGCGATGTCCTGCGTGTCGTCGGCGGCCACCTGGCCGGCGAGGTAGCAGACGCCGTTGTGCACGGCCATTTCCGACAGGCGCGGGCCGACGTCGAAGCGCTGGATCATTTGCGGTGTCCTTTCCGGCCGTGGCCGGACTTGGGTTGCGAGGTGTGGAGGTGACGCGGCGGATGCGCCGACGCCTTGGTGTGCGAGGCCGCCGGCGCCGCCTTCTGGCCGATCTTCGACTCGGTGCCGGCCAGCAGCTTGCGGATGTTGCCCTCGTGCCGCCAGACCAGCAGCAGGCTCATGCCGACGATGGCCAGCATCGAGAGGTCGACACCCCAGACCAGCGCCTGCACCAGCGGCGCGCAGAAGGCCGCGGCGATCGAGGCCAGCGACGAGTAGCGCGTCGTGAAGGCCACCAGCAGCCAGACCGCCAGCACCGCGGCGCCGAGCGCCGGGTTCAGGCCGAGCAGCGCGCCGGCGGCCGTGGCCACGCCCTTGCCGCCCTGGAAGCGGAAGAACACCGGCCACAGGTGGCCGACGAAGGCCGCGAGGCCGACGAAGGCCGCGACCGTCGGCGCCAGGCCCCAGCGCGCACCGAACAGCACGACGGCCAGCACCGGCAGATAGCCCTTCAGCGCGTCGAACAGCAGCGTCATCAGCGCCGCCTTCTTGTTGCCCGAACGCAGCACGTTGGTCGCGCCGGGGTTGCCCGACCCGTAACTGCGGGGGTCGGCCAGCCCCATCGTGCGGCTGACCAGAACGGCGAAGGACAGGGAACCGAGCAAGTAGGCGGCCAGGATCGCGGCCGCCGCAGGAAGCGAGAACATGGGGCGCAAGTGTAAGGTCGCCGGCGGCCCCGCTCCCCGCGCGACGGCGACGCCGCGGCGACAACGCGAGCCGGCCGGGGCGGGTACATTGTTTGCTGCATCCACTCGCCCGGCGCGTCGACCATCCGGTCATTCGTGAGATGATCGGCGCCAGGCTCGCGAAGATATGACGACAGGCCGGGGACTGCCGCCCCGGAGCCATGTCATCGGGCGGGAGGATGCCCCGAGAGCCCATTTTTCGACGACAACCCGGCAGCGCCGAATGCAACGAAAAACAATCACGACGGCCCAGGCGGCGGAGCGCCTCGGGGTATCGCCACAGACGATCCAGAAGTGGGTCGACGCCGGTCACCTGCCGGCCTGGAAGACGATGGGCGGGCATCGCCGCCTCGACGCCGAGGCCGTCGAACGCATGGTCGCCGAACGGCGTGCGCGTTTCGAGGCCGCCGACGGCGTCGAGTCGATCATGCTGGTCGAGGACGATCCGGTGACCGCGGCGCTGATCGAGTCGCACCTGTCGGACCTGCGCCCCGACGCCCGGCTGCGCGTCTTCGCCGACGGCTTCACCGCGCTGCTGGATGCCGGCCGCGACGTGCCGGACTGGCTGATCACCGACATCGACCTGCCCGGCCTCGACGGCCTGCAGATGATCCGCAAGCTGCGCGAGAACCCGGCGACGCAGAAGATGCGCATCGTGCTGGCGACCAGCCACGCCGGCCCGTCGCTGGAGCGCTTCGGGCCGCTGCCCGACGGCATCCCGCTGCTGATGAAGCCGGTGACGCCCGAGGCGCTGTCGGCGGCGATGGCCGGCTGATCAGCCGGCGAGCGCGCAGTGCACCGGCCGGGCGCCGACGGCGCCGGGCAGCACACGCGGGTCGATGCCGACGAGGAAACCGCGGCGGCCGCCGTTGATCAGGATGCGCGGCAGCTCCAGCACGCTGGCCTCGACGTAGACCGGCATCGTCTTCTTCGTGCCGAACGGCGAGGTGCCGCCGACGAGGTAGCCGCTGTGGCGCTGCGCGACCTCGGGCTTGCAGGGCTCGACCGACTTGGCGCCGATCTCGCGCGCCAGGTTCTTCGTGCTGACCTGGCGGTCGCCGTGCATCAGCACGACGAGCGGGTGGGCGTGTTCGTCCTGCATCACCAGCGTCTTCACGACCTCGTGCTCGGCCACGCCGAGCTGGCGCGAGGACTCGGCGGTGCCGCCGTGGTCGACGTAGTCGTAGACGTGTTCGCTGAACTCGATGCCGGCGCGGCGCAGGAACTGCGTCGCCGGCGTCTCGCTGACGTGGGCGTTCTTCTTGGCCATGGGCTCACTGGGCAGGGTCGCGGTGGCGCCAGCGGATCGCGTCGATCTCGGCCAGCAGTTCGGGCGACAGTTCGACCGACCAGGCGGCGACGTCCTCCTCGAGCTGGGCGATGCTGGTGACACCGATGATGGTGCTGGCGACGCGCCAGCTGCGGTAGCAGAAGGCCAGCGCCAGCTGCGTGGGCGTCAGGCCGTGGCGGCGCGCCAGCGCGTTGTACTCGCGCGCCGCGACCAGCGCCTCGTCACGCGCCCAGCGCTGCAAACGCATGCTGGCGAACTGCGCCAGGCGGCCGGTGGCCGCCGGCGCGGCCTCGAAGCCGGTGGCGTCGTACTTGCCGGTCAGCGCGCCGAAACCCAGCGGCGAATACGCCAGCAGGCCGACACCGCTGCGGTGCAGCGCCTCGTCCAGGCCGTTGTCGACGCTGCGGTTGACCAGCGCGTACGGGTTCTGCACGCTGACCACCCGCGGCAGGCCGTGCTGCTCGGCCAGACGCACGAACTCCAGCAGCCCCCACGGCGTCTCGTTGGACAGGCCGACGTGGCGCACCTTGCCGGCCTTCACCAGGCCGGCCAGCGCTTCGAGCTGCTCGCGGATGCCGGTCTGCTCGCGGTCCTTGGCCGGGTCGAAGTACAGGCCGCCGAACATCGGCGCGTTGCGGTTCGGCCAGTGGATCTGGTAGAGGTCGATGACGTCGGTCTGCAGCCGCGCCAGGCTGGCGTCGCAGGCGGCGACGATGTCGGCCGGCGCCAGGTCGAGCGCGCCGCCGCGGATCCAGTCCATGTTGCGCGACGGCCCGGCGACCTTGCTCGCGATCACCAGGCGATCGCGCAGCCCGGGCCGCGCCGCCAGCCAGCGGCCGATGATGGCCTCGGTCGCACCTTGGGTCTCGGCGCGTGCCGGCACCGGGTACATCTCGGCAGCGTCGAGGAAGTCGATGCCGAGTTCGACGGCACGGTCGAGGATGGCGTGGGCGTCGGCTTCGCCCACCTGTTCGCCGAAGGTCATCGTCCCGAGGCAGATCCTCGAGACGCGGGGGCCGTCGCGGCCCAGGGTCGTGGTGTCCATCGGCGAGAGTGTGCCTCGCCGCGCGGAGGTTCGCCGCACGCAGGGCCGGCGTCAGCAAGGCCGGGGTCAGGTCTCACGCGAAAGGCCGGGGTCAGAAAGGGCGGGGTCAGGTCTCGCGAGACCTGACCCCGTTGAACCGAGGCAGGCCGAGGCAGTCCGGGGTCAGGTCCTGCGGGACCTGACCCCGTCTTCCGTTGTCTTCCGCGCCCCGCGCCTCACCCGCCCCGGCGCGCCCGTTCCTCCTCCTGCAACCGCAGCACGCGGCGCTGCACCTTGCCGGTGGTCGTCATCGGCAGCGCGTCGATGAACTCGATCTCCTTCGGGTACTCGTACGGCGCCAGGCGCTCGCGCACGTGCTGCTGCAGTTCGCCGACCAGCGCCTCGTCGCCCTGCACGCCCGGCGCCAGCACGACGTAGGCCTTGACCACCGCGCCGCGCTCGGCGTCGGGCTTGGGCACGACCGCGGCGTTGGCCACCGCCGCGTGCTTGACGAGGCAGTTCTCGATCTCGCTCGGCCCGATGCGGTAGCCGGCGGCCTTGAAGACGTCGTCGCTGCGGCCCTGGTACCAGAGGTAGCCGTCGGCATCCATCACCGCGGTGTCGCCGGTGCGGCACCAGCTCGAGGCCGGGTCGCCGGTGTACTTGGCGCGGGTCGCGGCCTCGTTGCGCCAGTAGCCGAGGAAGAAGATCGGGTCGGGGTCACCGTGGCGGTCCAGGCGATGCAGCGCGACGTCGCCGGGCACGCCGGGCGGGCACTCGCGGCCTTCGTCGTCGATCACGGCGACACGGTGGCCCGGGTAGGCGCGGCCCATGCTGCCGGGGCGCGCCGGCCAGCCGGGCACGGCGCGGCCGGCCTCGTCGACGCTGCGCGCGCAGTTGCCGACGATGTAGTTCATCTCGGTCTGGCCGAACATCTCGTTGACCGGCACGCCCAGCGCGTCGCGGCACCAGGCGAAGACGGCGTCGCCGACGGCTTCGCCGGCGCTCATCACGGCCTCGAGCTTCAGCGCATAACGCTCGGCCGGCGCGGGCACCGCCTTCATCATCGCCTTCAGCGCCGTCGGGAACAGGAAGGTGTGCGTGACGCCGTGGCGCTGCATCAGCTCGAACGCGCGTTCGGGCTGGAAACGGCCGCGGAAGGCGACGATCTCGCGGCCGAAATACAGCGTCGGCAGCAGCGCGTCCATCAGCCCGCCGGTCCAGGCCCAGTCGGCCGGGCTCCAGAACACCGCGTCGCCCTGGAAACCGTTCTGGCTGCAGACGAAACCCGGCAGGTTGCCCAGCAGGGCGCGGTGCGGGATCAACGCGCCCTTGGGCGGGCCGGTGGTGCCGCTGGTGTAGATCAGCACCGCGGCGTCGTCGGCACGCGTGCGTACGGGCTCGAAGCCGGCCGCGCCGCCGGCCAGCAGCGCGCGCCAGCCGCAGTCGGCATCGCCCTCGGCCGCGCCGACGCCGACGATCAGCGCCAACGCCGGGCATTCGGCGCGCAGGCGCAGCAGGTGCGCGAGCGTCGCCTCGTCGGCCACCGCGACGCGTGCACCGCTGTCGGCCAGACGCCAGGCCAGCGCCTCGGGACCGAACAGCACCGACAGCGGCATCGCCACCGCGCCCAGCATCGCCACGCCCATCTGCGCGACGGCGGTCTCGGGGCGCTGGGCGAGCACGATCGCGACGCGGTCGCCGCGCCCCACCCCGCGCGCCGCCAGCCCGGCGGCAAAAGCCCGCGCCTGGGCCTCGAGCTCGGCGTAACCCAGCGTCCCCGCGGCGCCGCCCTCGTCTTCCCAGCGCAGCGCGTTGCGGCCGCTGGCGGCCCAGCGCGTGCAGCAGACCTGGGCGATGTTGAACTCGTCGGGCACCTGCCAGCGCCAGGCGCGGTGCAGGAAATCGTGGGAATCGGTGGAATCGCCCGGGACGGTGTCGTGCATCGGCCCAGCTTAGGAGCAGCCCGTCGCGGCGCGAACCCGGTTCAACACCGAGAACGGTCAAGTTCGGCGGCGCGGCGCCGAAATGCCTCCAGAGCAGGCCCAGGCTGCCCGTCAGTGCCGCGGCCGAAGAACACACCGGACCCCCATGTCCTACACCGCTCTCGCCACCGTCGCGCACCGCATCCAGGTCGGCCAGCCGCTGCCCTTCAACGTGCGCAATGCCGACCTCACGCTGCTGCTGGCGCGCGGCCACCGCGTCGCGACCCCGGCGCAGCTGCAGGCGCTGCTCGAACGCGGCGCGCTCGTCGACCTGACCGAGCTGCTAGGCGACCGCGAACGCCTGGCGCAGCTGCCGCGTGAGCAGCTGCCGAGCTTCTGGCGCGACGGCCTGGGCCGCGTCGCCGAGGTGCTGCAGGCCACGCCGGCGCCGGGTTTTCGCGATGCGCTGGACGGCGCCGCGCAGCCGGTGCTGGCGCTGATCGAACGCGACCCTGACCTGGCGATCTTCCAGGTGCTGCGCCAGGAAGGCGGCGACCGCGCGGCCTACGGCGTGCGGCGCTCGGTCGGCGCGGCGATCACCGCCTACCTCGTCGCGCGCCGGCTGCACTGGGACGCCGAGGCGCTCGAACGCACGTTCAAGGTCGCGCTGACGATGAACCTGGCGATGCTCGAGCTGCAGGGCGAACTCGCCGAGCAGCGCACGCCGCTGACGCCGGCGCAGCACGCGGCGCTGCTGCGCCACCCGCTGCGCGGGCGCGAGATGCTGGAGCAGGCCGGCATCACCGACCGCCACTGGCTGCAGGCCGTCGAGCGCCACCACGAGGCCGAGGACGGCAGCGGCTACCCGACCGGCACCACCGAGGTCGGCGAGATCGCCTCGCTGGTGCGGCGCGTGGACACCTACACCGCCAAGCTCGCCGCACGTGGCCACCGCGGCGCGCTCGCCGCCGACATCGCCGGGCGCCAGATGTTCATGCAGGATCCCGGCCACCCGATGACGCTGGCGCTGGTCAAGGAGTTCGGCATCTACCCGCCGGGCTGCTTCGTGCGCCTGGTGTCGGGCGCGCTGGGCGTCGTCGTCGGCCGCGGGCCGACGGTGGCGACACCGATCGTCGCCTGCCTGATCGGCCCCGGCGGCCGGGCGCTGCCGGCGCCGCTGCGTGTCGACACCGCCGAACGTGTGCACACGGTCTCCGGCGTCGTCGGCGACCACGCCTTCGGCCGCGAGTTCACGGCCGACGAGCTGATGCAGCTGGCGCTGGCCTGATCAGCGCGCGAAGCGCTGCAGCGCCTCGCCGCTGACGCGGCAGATGCGCCAGTCGGGCAGCACCGTCGCGCCCATGCGGCGGTAGAAGCCGATCGCGTTCTCGTTCCAGTCGAGCACGCTCCACTCGAAGCGGCCGCAGCCGCGCTCGACCGCCAGCGCGCCCAGGTGCTCCAGCAGCGCCTGGCCGATGCCGTGGCCGCGCCAGGCCGGCTGCACGTACAGGTCCTCCAGGTACAGCCCGGGCCGGGCCATGAAGGTCGAGAAGTTGGTGAAGAACAGCGCGAAGCCGATGACCTCGCCGCCGCCTTCGGCGACGACCGCCTCGGCCACCGGGCGTTCGCCGAACAGATGCGGCTCCAGCGCCTCCGGCGTGGCCTGGCAGACGTGGGACAGACGTTCGAACTCGGCGAGTTCGCGGATCAGCGCGGTGATGGCCGGCAGGTCGCGCCGCTCGGCCGGGCGCAGGGAGAAGGCGGGCGTGGTCATGGCGGCATTGTCGCGTGCAGGACCGGCGCGCCGGCCGCGCGGCGCCTAGCATCGGCCGCATGGACACCGCCTGCTACACGCCACGCCGCCTGCCCGCTGCCGAGACCGTCGCGCTGCGCGGCCTGCGCTGCCACGTCCGCCGCTGGGGCGACAGCGCGCCGGCCGGCACGCGGCCGCTGGTGCTGCTGCACGGCTGGATGGACTGCGGCGCGTCGTTCCAGTTTCTGGTCGACGCGCTGGCCGAGGCCGACGGCATCGAGCGCCAGGTGTTCGCGCCCGACTGGCGCGGCTTCGGCCTGACCGAGGCGCCGCCGACCGACACCTACTGGTTCCCCGACTACCTGGCCGACCTCGACGCGCTGCTCGACGCGCTGGCGCCCGACGGCGCCGTCGACCTGCTCGGCCACAGCATGGGCGGCAACGTCGCGATGAGCTATGCCGCGCTGCGCCCGCAGCGCGTGCGCCGGCTCGTCAACCTGGAAGGCTACGGCCTGCCGGCGACCACGCCCGAGGACGCACCGGCGCGCCTCGTGCAGTGGCTCGACGAGCTGAAGACACCGCCGCTGCTGCGCGACTACGCCGACAGCGCCGAGGTCGCCGCGCGGCTGAGGAAGAACAACCCGCTGCTGCCCGCCGACAAGGCGGCCTGGCTGGCGACGCAGTGGTCGGCGCCGACGCCCGAGGGCCGCCGGCGGCTGCTCGCCGACTCGGCGCACAAACGCGTCAACCCGGTGCTGTACCGGCGCGAGGAGGCCGTCGCGACCTGGCGCCGCATCACCTCGCCGTTGCTCTTCGTCGAAGGCGACCGCGGCGAGTTCGAGACCTGGTGGGGCCACCGTTACCCGCGCGCGGACTTCGAGTCCCGCCTGGCCGTCGTGCCGCGGCTGGAACGCGAGCGTCTCGCGCCCTGCGGCCACATGGTGCACCACGACCAGCCCGAGGCGCTGGCGCGGCGGCTGGTCTCGTTCCTCGGGGGATCTCCGGCAGATCCCGATGCGTGCCTGTGCACATCGGCATGAGAAAATGGCTGTTTGCGCCCGCTGGGCGCCAAACCCAAGAAGACACATGGACATCGAACACATCAACTCGATCGGCACGCTGCTCGCCGACCTGAGTGCCCGCACCGAGCAGCTCCGGGGGTATCTTTGACTACGACCGCAAAGCTCTGCGGCTGAACGAAGTCAATGCCGCGCTGGAGAACCCCAGCGTCTGGAACGAACCCAAGCGCGCCCAGGAACTGGGGCGCGAGAAGAAGTCGCTGGAAGACGTCGTCGGCACGATCGACCACCTCGCCAGCAACCTGTCCGACAACCTCGAGCTCTACGAGATGTCGAAGGCCGACGAGGACTTCGACGGCATCGCCGCGATCGAGGCCGAGGCCCACGCGCTGCGCGAGATCGTCGAGCGGCTGGAGTTCCGCCGCATGTTCGCCAACCCGGCGGACCCGAGCAACTGCTTCATCGACATCCAGGCCGGCGCCGGCGGCACCGAAGCCTGCGACTGGGCCAGCATGCTGCTGCGCCAGTACCTGAAGTACTGCGAGAAGAAGGGCTTCAAGGCCGAGGTCATGGAAGAGACCGAAGGCGACGTGGCCGGCATCCGCAGCGCGACGCTGAAGATCGAGGGTGACTACGCCTTCGGCCACCTGCGCACCGAGACCGGCGTGCACCGCCTGGTGCGCAAGAGCCCGTTCGACTCCGCGGGCGGGCGCCACACCAGCTTCGCCAGCCTCTTCGTCTACCCCGAGGTCGACGACTCGATCGAGATCGAGATCAACCCGGCGGACGTGCGCACCGACACCTTCCGCGCCTCGGGCGCGGGCGGCCAGCACATCAACAAGACCGACTCGGCGGTGCGCCTGACGCACATCCCGACCGGCATCGTCGTGCAGTGCCAGAACGACCGTTCGCAGCACCGCAACCGCGACGAGGCCTGGGCCATGCTGCGCAGCCGGCTCTACGAGCACGAGATGCGCAAGCAGATGGAAGCGCAGCAGAAGCTCGAGGACAGCAAGACCGACGTCGGCTGGGGCCACCAGATCCGCAGCTACGTGCTCGACCAGAGCCGCATCAAGGACCTGCGCACCGGCGTGGAGATCAGCAACACGCAGAAGGTCCTCGACGGCGACCTCGACCCGTTCATCGAGGCCAGCCTGAAGCAGGGCCTGTGATGGCGGCGCGCCGCTACGCCGCGCTGCTGCTGGACATGGACGGCACGCTGATCGACAGCATGCCGATCCACCAGCAGGCCTGGGGCCGCTGGCACGCGGAGCTGGGCCTGCCGTTCGACGACGCCGGCTTCTTCCAGGCCACGGCCGGCCGCGCCAACGACGAGGTCCTCTCGGGCCTGTTCCCGGCGATGCCGGCGGCCGAACGCGCGGCGCTGGCCGAACGCAAGGAAGCGCTGTACCGCGAAGCCGCGGCCGGCGCGCTGCAGTACGTCGCCGGCGCCCAGGCCTTTCTGCAGCAGGCGCGCGCGGCGGGCTTCAAGCTCGCCGTCTGCACCGCGTCGCCGGCGGCCAACCTGCGGATCGTCTTCGAGCGTTTCGGCCTGGACCGCCTCGTCGACACCGTCGCCAGCCCCGCCGACGGCCTGCGCGGCAAGCCGCACCCGGACATCTTCGTCGAGGCCGCGCGCCGCCTGGGCGTCGCCGCGGCCGACTGCCTCGTCTTCGAGGACGCGCCGCTGGGCGTCGAAGCCGCGCGCCGCGCCGGCATGGACGCCGTGGCGCTGGCCACCACCCTGCCGCCGAGCGCCTTCGACGGCCATCCGAACCTCCTCGCCACGATTCCCGATTTCGTTGGCGTCGACCCGACCACTTTCATCCCGCGAGAACCCCACCATGCGTGAAGGCCCCGCCACCGTCGTGCACCGCCAGGACTACGCCGCCCCGGCGTACTGGATCCGCAAGGTCGAGCTCTGCTTCGACCTGGACCCCGTCAAGACCATCGTCTCGAGCAAGCTGCACATCGAGCGCAACCCGGCCGCCGAGCCGCAGCCGCTGAAGCTGCACGGCGAGGACATCACCGTGCTGCGCGTGATGGCCGCCGGCGAGAGCGTCTCGTTCCGCCACGAGGACAAGCTGCTCGTCATCGACAACCCGCCGGCCGGCGAGCAGTTCGTGCTCGAGATCCGCAACACCTGCAGCCCCGAGAAGAACACCCAGCTGTCGGGCCTGTACACCTCGGGCGGCGGCTTCTTCACGCAGTGCGAGGCCGAGGGTTTCCGCCGCATCACCTACTTCCTCGACCGTCCCGACGTGATGGCGGTCTACACGGTGACGCTGCGCGCCGACAAGAAGAAGTACCCGGTGCTGCTGTCCAACGGCAACCTCGTCGAGCAGGGTGAACTGGACGGCGGCCGCCACTTCGCCGTCTGGCACGACCCCTTCCCCAAGCCCAGCTACCTGTTCGCGCTGGTCGCCGCCGATCTCGTCTGCCGCGAGCAGAAGATCCGCACCCGCGCCGGCAAGGAGCACCTGCTGCAGGTCTTCGTGCGCCGCGGCGACCTCGGCAAGACCGAGCACGCGATGGCCTCGCTGGTGGCCTCGGTGGTCTGGGACGAAGCCCGCTTCGGCCTGCCGCTGGACCTCGAACGCTTCATGATCGTCGCGGTCGAGGACTTCAACATGGGCGCGATGGAGAACAAGGGCCTGAACATCTTCAACACGAAGTTCGTTCTGGCCAGCCCCGCCACCGCGACCGACGTCGACTTCGCCGGCATCGAGAGCGTCGTCGGCCACGAGTACTTCCACAACTGGACCGGCAACCGCATCACCTGCCGCGACTGGTTCCAGCTGTCGCTGAAGGAAGGCCTGACGGTCTTCCGCGACCAGGAGTTCTCGATGGACATGGCCGGCTCGCCTTCCGCGCGCGCCGTCAAGCGCATCGAGGACGTGCGTGCGCTGCGCGCCAGCCAGTTTCCCGAGGACGCCGGCGCGATGGCGCACCCGGTGCGCCCGGACAGCTACGCCGCGATCGACAACTTCTACACCGCCACCGTCTACGAGAAGGGCTCCGAAGTCGTGCGCATGATGCAGACGCTGGTGGGCCGTGAAGGCTTCGAGCGCGGCATCACGCTGTACTTCGAGCGCCACGACGGCCAGGCCGTCACCTGCGACGACTTCGCCCAGGCGATCGCCGACGCCAACCCCGGCAGCGAGCTCGCCACGCGGCTGGAGACCTTCAAGCGCTGGTACTCGCAGGCCGGCACGCCGCGGCTGAAGGCGCGTGGCGTCTACGACGCCGAAGCCCGCCGCTACACGCTGACGCTCACCCAGTCCGCCCTGCCCTCGCCCGGCCAGCCGACCAAGCAGCCCTTCGTGATCCCGGTGCTGGCCGCGCTGCTGGGCCGCGACGGCCGCACGCTGGCCGCCGAGCGCCTGCTGGTGCTCGACAGCGCCGAGCAGAGCTTCGTCTTCGAGGACGTGGACGCCGAGCCTGTGCCGTCGCTGCTGCGCGGCTTCAGCGCGCCGGTGATCCTGGACGACGGCCTGGGCGACGCCGAGCTGCTGACTCTGCTGGCCCATGACAGCGACGCCTTCAACCGCTGGGAAGCCGGCCAGCGCCTGGCGCTGGCGCGCCTGCTGGCGGCGGTCGAACAGGCCGCGCCGGTGACGCTGGACGAGGCTTTCGTCGAGGCGATGCGCACCGTGCTGCGCGACCCGGCACTCGACCCGGCCTTCAAGGAACTGGCGCTGACGCTGCCCAGCGAGGGCTACGTCGCCGAGCAGTTGGCCACCTTCGACCCGCAGCGCATCCACGCCGTGCGCGAGCACTTCCGTGAACAGCTGGCCAGCACGCTGCACGCCGACTGGGCCGAGGCTTTCGAGGCCAACCTGGTGCACGAAGGCTACGCGCCGACGCCGTCCCAGGCCGGCCGCCGCGCGCTCGCCAACCTGGCGCTCGCCATGCTGTGCCTGCACGCGGTGCGCAGCGGCAACCCGGTGTGGCCGGGCCGCGCCTACCAGCGTGTCAAGGACGCCAGCAACATGACCGACCGCATCGGCGCGCTGGCCGCGCTGGTGCACTCGCACTCCGAGCTGGCCGAGCCGGCGCTGGAGCGCTTCCACGCCATCGCCGGCGGCGAGCCGCTGGTCGTCGACAAGTGGTTCGCGCTGCAGGCCCAGGCCAGCGAGCCGGTCGGCGCCGGCCACGGCCGTTCGTTCGCGCGCGCCAAGGCCCTGCTCAAGCACCCGGACTTCTCGCTGAAGAACCCGAACCGCGCACGCAGCCTGATCTTCCAGCTGTGCATGAACAACCCGGCCGCCTTCCACCGCGCCGATGCCGCCGGCTACGTGTTCTGGGCCGAGCGCCTGCTGGAGATCGACCCGATCAACCCGCAGCTGGCCGCCCGCCTGGCGCGCGTGATGGACCGCTGGACGGCGCTGGCCGAGCCCTACCGCAGCGCCGCGCGCGAGGCGCTGGCGCGTGTGGCCGCCAAGCCCGACCTCAGCGACGACGTGCGCGAGGTGCTCGGCCGCGCGCTGGAGGCCCAGCAATGAAGCGCGTCAGCCTGACCCAGTACCTCGTCGAGCAGCAGCGCGAGCACGGGATGATCCCGGGCCAGCTGCGCCTCTTGATCGAGGTCGTCGCACGCGCCTGCAAGCGCATCGCGATTGCCGTCAACAAGGGCGCGCTCGGCGACGTGCTCGGCTCGGCCAGCAGCGAGAACGTGCAGGGCGAGGTGCAGAAGAAGCTGGACATCATCAGCAACGAGGTGCTGATCGAGGCCAACGAGTGGGGCGGCCACCTCGCGGCGATGGCCAGCGAGGAGATGGACTCGATCCACGTCGTGCCCAACCGCTACCCGCAGGGCGAGTACATGCTGCTGTTCGACCCGCTGGACGGCTCGAGCAACATCGACGTCAACGTCTCGATCGGCACGATCTTCAGCGTGCTGCGCAAGGTCGGCCACACGCGCGGCGTCAGCGAGGACGACTTCCTGCAGCCCGGCAAGCACCAGGCCGCGGCCGGCTACTGCATCTACGGCCCGCAGACCCAGCTGGTGCTGACGGTGGGCAACGGCGTCGTCGCCTTCACGCTGGACCGCGAGACCGGCTCCTGGGTGCTGACGCAGTCGGACATCCGCATTCCCGAGGACACGAAGGAATTCGCGATCAACATGTCCAACATGCGCCACTGGGCGCCGCCGATGCGCCGCTACGTCGAGGAATGCCTGGCCGGCAAGACCGGCCCGCGCGGCAAGGACTTCAACATGCGCTGGGTGGCCAGCATGGTCACCGACGTGCACCGCATCCTGATGCGCGGCGGCATCTTCATGTACCCGTGGGACCAGCGCGAGCCCGAGAAGCCGGGCAAGCTGCGCCTGCTCTACGAGGCCAACCCGATGGCCTTCCTCGTCGAGCAGGCCGGCGGCGCGGCGACCAACGGCCGCGAGCGCATCCTCGACGTCGTGCCGTGCAAGCTGCACGAGCGCGTGTCGGTGATGCTGGGCTCGCGCAACGAGGTCGACCGCGTCACCGCCTACCACCAGCAAACCGAGTGAAGCCTGACAATCCCCTGTTCTAGGTATTCCTGATCGGGCGGGCACTAGACTTCCCGGTGACGCTCACCGGCCCGCCCCTCCAGACCATGCTGCCCAAGACGATCGCCCTCGTCGACGACGACGCCGACTTCACCGACACCTTCGCCGCCTTCCTGCGCCGCGAGGGGGTCGAGGTCCGGGTGTTCGCCGACAGCAACGACCTGCTGGCCAGCGAATCGCCGTTCGGCTGGGACTTCTACGTCATCGACCTGATGCTGCCCGGCGTCGTCGGCGAGGAGCTGATCCGCATCCTGCGCCGGCGCACCGACGCCGGCGTGCTCGTCGTCTCGGGCAAGGTCGGCGCGTCGACCTTCGCCACCGTCGTCGACGCCGGCGCCGACATGTACCTCGAGAAGCCGGTCTCGATGGAGCAGATCCTGCTCGTCATCCGCGCGCTGCAGCGCCGCGCCGTGATGCGCGGCCAGCGCGACCAGAGCTGGGTCGTCGACCTGCGCGCCGCGCAGTTGCAGGCCCCGGACGGCGCCCGGGTCGAGCTGAGCGACACCGACCTCACGGTGCTGCGCTGCTTTCTCGACGCCGAGGGCGGCGTCGTGACACGCGACACGCTGATCCAGCGCCTGGGCCGCGACAACACCAGCACGCTGGACAACACGCTGCACGCGACGATCTACCGTCTGCGCCGGCGCATCGAGAAGGCCTCGACCAGCCTGGTGCCGCTGCAGTCCGAGCCGCGCATCGGCTACGTCTTCCGCGCGCCGCTGAAGTCGCTTTGAGGCCTTGGCGGCGGCGCGTCAGCCGCCGTCCTCCTGCCCCTGCGGCACGGTCAGCGTGAAGACGCTGCCGCCAGCATCGCTGCGCACCTCGGCCGTGCCGCCCTGCAACTGCAGCGCGCGGCGCACGATGAACAGCCCCAGCCCCTGGCCGTGCACGTCGTGGCGGCCGCGCACGCCGCGTTCGAACACCCGCGGCAGCAGCGCCGGCGCGATGCCGGGCCCCTCGTCGGCAACCTCGAAGACCACCGCCAGCGGCTCCTCGCTGTCGACGATGCGCAGCGTCACCGGCGTGCCTGGCGTCGCGTAGGCCAGCGCGTTGGCGAGCACGTTGCGCAGCGCCAGACGCATCAGCCCGACGTCCATCGCCGCGGTGCGCACGGCGCTGTCGCGCTGCAGGCGAACCCGCGGACGCTCCTCCTCGGGCAGGTCGCCGAGCACGAGGCCGACCAGCATGTCCAGATCGGTGTCGCGCAGCGGCGGCGCGCGGTCCTCGATCATCCGCGTCGACACGGCCAGCGTGTTGTCCAGCGAACGCGTGATCTCGCGCAGCACCCGGCGCGCGCGGTCCAGCCCGGGCACCGCCGGCACCGCGCCGTGCATCGCGTCGGCCACGCCCTGCAGCACGGCCTGGGCGTTGTGCAGCGGCTGGCGCACCTCGTGCGAGATCACGCGCAGCAGCTCCTGGCGCTCGTCGGACAGCGCACGCAACGCCTGCGCCTGCTGCTCGGCCAGTTCACGTTGCTCGGTGACTTCGGCGAGCTGGGCGCCGCGCAGCCGCGCCCGGCGTTCGGCCATCTCGATCGCGAAACCGACATAACCCAGGTTGGCCCACAACGCCGTCAGCATCCAGGCCAGCAGCAGCAGCTCGGTGTCGAAAGCCGTCGCCAGCTGGCTGGGGCTGGCGCCGAGGCCGCTGAAGACGGCGGCCAGCCGCGCCAGCAGCAGCAGCGCGACGACCCCGTAGGCCCAGCCCACCATCGCCGCGCTGCGGCTGGCCCGCGCACGGCTCAAGGCCCGCGCCTCGTGCCACAGCGCCAGCGAGGCCAGGGTGTTGAACGCCAGGTTGCCGAGCACACGCCAGCGTGGGTCGACCGCGTCGAGCAGCGGCACCGCCGTGCAGGCCAGCGTCACCAGCGCCGCCAGCGTGCCCCAGGGCAGCGGCCGCTCGCGTTCACGGTGCAGCGCCGCCCAGCGCAGCGCGAAGCCGGCATAACCGAAGATGTTGGCGGCGACGATCGCCGGCAGGTGCGGCAGCGCCCCGCGCGCGGCGTAGACCAGCATCATCACGCCGGCCATCGCCGAGCCGGCGCACCACAGCAGCGTGCTGCGGCGGTCGTGGCGCCCGGTCAGCACGGTCCAGACCGCGGCCGCCAGGCCGAGGTGGATCAGTCCGACCAGCACCCAGGTCGTGGCGACGTCCAGCGGCAGCGGTGCAAGCATGGCGGCGGAGGATAAGGGCGGCCCGGCGGTGCGCCGCGGCGCTCAGCGCGCCAGCCGCGACGCCGGGTCCAGCAGCTCGACCAGCAGGTCCTCGTGGGCCTGACGCCACTGCGCCATCTCGGCCGCACCGGGCGCGCGGATGACGAGCTCGCGCATCGTCGCGTGGATCAGCGGCGACAAGGCCAGCCACGGCGCCCGCGACAGCACGCTGGGCGTGGCGCCGGCGGCCTCGCGCGCGGCCAGCGCACGCTGCAGCACCGCCTCGTACGGGCCGATGACCTGGCGGTCCCAGAGCTCCAGCAGATGGCCGACACGCTCGCGCTCGGCGATCATCAGCCACAGCACGCGCAGGCCGGCCGGGTCGGCGATCTGGGCGTACAGCCGGTCCACCAGCCAGGCCGCGAACTCGCGTGTCGGCACGCGGGCGTCGGGTTCGGGCATGCCCTCCAGCGAGGGCATCGCCAGCGAACGCCGCAGCAGCGCCTCGAACACCGCGTCCTTGCTGTCGAAGTGCGCGTACAGCCCGCCCTTGGACAGGCCGGCACGGCGGGCGATGTCGTCCATGCGCGTGTCGCCGTAGCCGCGTTCACAAAACTCCACCAGCGCCGCGTCGAGGATCTGCTGGACGCGGACCTCGGGCGACAGCCGGCGGCGCGGCGCGCTGGCGGGGGCCTGGGCGGGTTCCATCGCGCAATGTTATCTCGCGGCCAGGGCCACGGTTCACTAACGACTCATGAGTCGCTAAGATCCATCTCCGAGGAAGGACTTCGCATGATCCGAACCCTGGCGGATGCCGTACCCCGCCGCGTGCCGCGCCGGCCACTGGCCGCGCTGGCGCTCGCCGCACTGGCCGCCGGCTGCGCCGCACCACCCGACCGCGGCGCACCGCCGGTGCCGCCGGCCGCGCCGCCCGGCGTGATTCGCGCCGCCGACGCCGGCGCCACCGTGCCGGGCTGGCGCGAGTACTTCGCCGAACCCGGCCTGCAGGCGCTGATCGCCCAGGCGCTGGCGAACAACCGCGACCTGCGCATCGCCGCGCGGCGCGTCGACGAAGCCGCCGCCGGCTATGGGCTGCAGCGCGCCGACGAAGGGCCGACGATCGGCCTGCAGTCGCGCGGCATCCGCTACCACACGCCGGCCGACCTGAGCCTGACGCGCCAGGCCGGCACGGCCGGCGCGCAGAGCGCCGGCCTCGGCTTCTCGAGCTGGGAAGTCGACCTCTTCGGCCGCCTGCGCGCGCTGTCGGACAGCGCGCGTGAACGCTGGCTGGCCAGCGAGGCCGCACGCCGCGCCGTCGAACTGCAGCTCGTCGCCCAGGTCGCCGACGGCTACTTCGGCCTCTGCGAGCTGGACGAACGCCTGGCGCTGGCACGCGAGACGGTGGCCAGCCGCCGCGAGAGCCTGCGCATCACCAGCCGCCGCGTCGAGGTCGGCTCGAGCTCGAGGCTGACGCTGCTGCAGGTGCGCACGCTGCTGACGCAGGCGCAGTCGCTGGTGGCGACGCTGGAACGCGAACGCGCCGCGCAGCTGGAAGCGCTGGCGCTGCTGGCCGGCGCGAGGCCGGTGCTGCCCGAGCCGCTGCCGCGCCTGGACGCTCTGGCCGCACTCGCACCGCTGGCGCCCGGGCTGCCGGCGACACTGCTCGAACGCCGGCCGGACCTCGTCGCCGCCGAGGCCCAGTTGCGCGCCAGCCGCGCCAGTGTCGCCGCGGCGCGGGCCGCCTTCTTCCCGCAGGTCACGCTGACCGGCCAGTGGGGCAGCGCCAGCGCCGAGCTGTCGGGGCTGTTCGAGTCGGGCAGCCGGCAATGGCTGTTCACGCCGTCGATCGCGCTGCCGCTGTGGGACTGGGGGCTGCGCGCACGCAACCTCGATCTCGCCGAGGCGCGGCGCGACATCGCCGTCGCGCAGTACGAGAAGAGCGTGCAGGCGGCGTTCCGCGACGTCGCCGACGCGCTGTCGGCGCGCCGCTGGGTCGACGAGCAGGTGCTCATCGCCGGCGACGCGCTCGCCGCGCAGCGCGAACGCGCCCGGCTGGCGCGGCTGCGCTGGGACACCGGCTCCTCCAGCTTCCTCGACGTGCTCGACGCCGAACGCGACCTGCTGGCCGCGCAGCAGGCCGAGGTGCAGGCGCGGCGCGGCGCGCTGGCCGCCCGCGTCGCGCTGTTCGCCGCGCTGGGCGGCGGCACGGCCGCCACTCCTTCTTCCGAACCGGATCACCTCACGCCATGAACGCAGCACTCCGCAAGTACTCGACCTGGATCGTGCTGGCCGCCGTGGTGGCCGCGGTCGCCGTGCTCGCGCTGAAGGCGCGTGGCAACGGCGACGAGCCCGGCCTGGTGTCCGGCAACGGCCGCCTCGAAGCCACCGAGATCGACGTCGCCGCCAAGATGGCCGGCCGGGTGGAACGCATCAGCGTCGCCGAAGGCGATTTCGTCCGCGCCGGCCAGCCGCTGGCGACGATGCAGACGAGTTCGCTGCAGGCCCAGCACGACGAGGCGACGGCGCGGCTGGCGCAGGCCGAGAGCACGGTGGCCAGCGCCCGCGCCCAGGTCGCGGTGCGCGAAGCCGACCGGCGCGCCGCCGAGGCCCTGGTCGCGCAGCGCGAGAGCGAGCTCGACGCGGCGACACGCCGGCGTGAACGTTCGGCTTCGCTGCAGGCCGAAGGCGCGTCGTCGGCGCAGGAGGTCGACGACGACAACGCGCGTGTACGCGGCGTGCAGGCGGCGCTGGTCGCCGCGCGCGCCCAGGTCGCCGCCGCCGAGGCCGCGGCCGCGGCCGCACGCACCCAGGTCGACGGCGCGCTGGCGACCGTCGAGGCGGCGCGCGCCACGGTGGCGCGCATCCGCTCCGAACTCGACGACACGGTGCTCGTCGCGCCACGCGCCGGCCGCGTGCAGTTCCTCGTCGCCCAGCCGGGCGAGGTGGTCGGCGCCGGCGGCAAGGTGCTCAACCTCGTCGACCTGGCCGACGTCTACATGACCTTCTTCGTGCCCGAGGCCGCCGCCGGCCGGCTGGCGCTGGGTTCGGAGGTGCGCATCGTGCTCGACGCCGCGCCCGGCGCGGTGATCCCGGCGCAGGTCAGCTTCGTCGCCAGCACCGCGCAGTTCACGCCGAAGACGGTGGAGACGGCCAGCGAGCGCCAGAAGATGATGTTCCGCGTGAAGGCGCGCATCGCGCCTGAGCTGCTGCAGCGCTACCGCGATCAGGTCAAGACCGGCCTGCCCGGTGTCGCCTGGGTGCGCACCGACCCGGCCCAGCCCTGGCCCGAACACCTGGCGCTGAAGGTCAAGCCGTGACCGAGCCCGTCGTCCGCGCCGAAGGCCTGACGCTGGCCTATGGCGCGGTGCAGGCGCTGGCCGACGTGTCGCTGGCCTTGCCGGCGGGCTGCCGGGTCGGGCTGATCGGCCCCGACGGCGTCGGCAAGTCCAGCCTGCTGTCGCTGGTGGCCGGCGCGCGCGCGCTGCAGCAGGGCCGGCTGCAGGTGCTGGGCGGCGACATGGCCGATGCCGCGCACCGCAGCGCCGCCTGCCCGCGCATCGCCTACATGCCGCAGGGGCTGGGGCGCAACCTCTACCCGACGCTGTCGGTCGAGGAGAACCTGCAGTTCTTCGGCCGGCTGTTCGGCCACGGCGCCGACGAGCGCCGCCGGCGCATCGATTCGCTGACCGCGGCCACCGGCCTCGCGCCCTTCCTCGAGCGCCCGGCGGGCAAGCTCTCCGGCGGCATGAAGCAGAAGCTGGCGCTGTGCTGCGCGCTGATCCACGACCCGGACCTGCTGATCCTGGACGAGCCGACGACCGGCGTCGACCCGCTGTCGCGCGCCCAGTTCTGGGACCTGATCGACTCGCTGCGCGCCGACCGGCCGCAGATGAGCGTCGTCGTCGCCACCGCCTACATGGAAGAGGCCGAACGTTTCGACTGGCTGGTGGCGATGGACGGCGGCCGCGTGCTGGCCACCGGCACGCCGGCCGAGCTGCGCGCGCGCACCGGCTGCGCGGCGCTGGAACAGGCTTTCATCGCCCTGCTGCCCGAGGAGCGCCGCCGCGGCCACCGTGCCGTCACGGTGCCGCCGCTGGCCGAAGGCGGCGAGGACGAGATCGCGATCGAGGCCCAGGGCCTGACGATGCGTTTCGGCGACTTCACCGCCGTCGACCACGTCGACTTCCGCATCCGCCGGGGCGAGATCTTCGGTTTCCTCGGCTCCAACGGCTGCGGCAAGTCGACGACGATGAAGATCCTGACCGGCCTGCTGCCGGCCAGCGAAGGCCGGGCCTGGCTCTTCGGCCACGAGGTCGACGCCGCCGACATCGGCACGCGCCGGCGCGTCGGCTACATGTCGCAGGCGTTTTCGCTCTACGGCGAGCTGACGGTGCGCCAGAACCTGGTGCTGCACGCGCGGCTGTTCCAGATGCCGGAGGAGACGATCGCCGCGCGGGTCGACGAGATGCTGGAGCGCTTCGACCTGCAGGCCGAAGCCGACACGCTGCCCGAGACACTGCCGCTGGGCATGCGCCAGCGCCTGTCGCTGGCGGTGGCGATGGTGCACCACCCCGAGCTGCTGATCCTCGACGAACCGACCTCGGGCGTCGACCCGATCGCGCGCGACCGCTTCTGGGAGCTGCTGATCGAGCTCGCGCGCCGCGACCGCGTGACGATCTTCATCTCCACGCACTTCATGAACGAGGCCGAGCGCTGCGACCGCATCTCGCTGATGCACGCCGGCCGCGTGCTCGTCAGCGACCGGCCGCAGGCGCTGCGCGAGGCGCGCGGCGCGGCGACGCTGGAGCAGGCCTTCATCGCCTGGCTGCGCGAAGCCGGCGGCGGTGACGCCG
>NZ_AEWG01000056.1 GCF_000190375.1 Rubrivivax benzoatilyticus JA2 = ATCC BAA-35 | reverse complement strand
ACACCGCGTTCGGCTGCGAGACGGCGGCCGCGGCACAGGGCTGGCCTTCCGGGCGCTGGCGCACGACCGGCTGCTGCTCGTCGCCGCCGCCGCGCCGGCCGACGCGGCGCGCGAGACGCTGGACACGGTGCTGGCCGACGCCCGCTGGCGCCAGGCGCTGTCGGCGCTGCCGGGCGTCGAGCCGCTGCCCGCCACCGAGGCCGCGGACTCCTAGATCGCGCCGCCCCAGCGCAGCGCCAGCAGCGCACTGCGCGGCGCGCCGGTCTCGAAGAAGCGGCCGTTGGCGTCGTTGACGATCAGGCTGCCGGCGTGGTCGCGGTCGAAGACGTTGTCCACGCGGACCAGCAGCTCCAGCCGCTGGCCGTCGGCCACCGCCAGCGTGTGGCTCCAGCGCAGCGCCGCCAGCGCGTGGCCGGCGGCGAAATCGCTGTTGCGGTCGTTGGCCGCGGTGCGGCCGGCGGCACGCCATTCGACGCCCCACTCGCCGAGTGCCGCGCTGCGCCAGGACGCCTCGGCGAAGGCGCTGGCGCGCCGGGTGCCGGCGATGCGCTGGCCCGCCGGCACCGTGGTGTCCGGCGCCGGGCACGGGATGCCCGAGCAGCTGCGGAAGTCGTCGCGGTAGCGGGCGTCCAGCAGCGTCAGCGCCCCGCGCGTGCGCCAGGCCGGCGCCGGGCGCCAGCCGGCAGCCAGCTCGGCACCGCGGCGCAGCGTGCGGCCGACGTTCTGGTACGAGGCGCGGCCGCCGGCGTTGCTGGCGATGCCGATCTCGTCGTCGACCCGGGTCTCGAACAGCGCGACATCCAGATCCAGCGTGTCGCCGGCGCGCCACTTGGCGCCGAGCTCGAGCTGGCGGCTCTTCTGCGGCTGCAGCGCCGCGTTGAAGCCGCTGGTGCCGTCGGGCCGGTAGGCCAGCTCGCCCAGCGTCGGCGCCTCGAAGCCGCGCGCCGCCGAGGCGTGCAGGTTCAGCCCCGGCGCCGCCTGCCAGCGCAGGCCCAGCACCGGGTTGGCATAGCCGAAGGACAGGTTGCCCGAGTCGTCGCCGTTGCTCAGGTAGCGGTCGTCGGCAGAGAGTGTGACGCGGCCGGCGCGCAGGCCGGCGCTGGCCACCCAGCGCGACGCGAAACGCCATTCGGCCTGGGTGAAGAGGTCGCGCGTGCGGGCGCGGTCGATCTCGTCGCGCCGCAGGTCGCCGATCACGCCGTAGACCGGGTTGCCGGCGCCGTCGAGCAGGTAGTTCTCGTGGCCGCGGCGGTCGTCGCGCTGGTCCTCGATCGCGGCGCCGGCCAGCAGGTCGACGGCCTCCCAGGCCCAGCGCCACTGCGCCTGGGCGCCGCGGTAGTCGCGGTCGACATCGGCGACACCACCGCCGTGGCGCGGGTTGTCCTGCGTCGTCCTGGAGATCGCCAGCCATTGCGTGACGCTGCGCTGTCCGGCATAGGCGCTGGCCTCGAACTCGCGCAGCGCGCCGTCGGCGAAGCGGTGGCGCCAGTTCACCCCCAGCTGGTCCTGCGTCGAGCGCTTGCGGGTGTCGTAGGTCAGCGCTTCGGGGGCGGTCTGGCGCGGGTCGGCGTCGAAGTCCGCCCGCTTCAGCCCCAGCGGGTCGTCGGCCGGCTGTTCGTAGTGGCCGGCGCTGGCGATCACGGTGTCGGTTGCACCGCGCCAGCCGACACGCAGGCTGGCCAGCCGGCGTTCGGCTTCGCCGTGCGGGCGGTAACCCTGCCAGTCCATCGCCGAGCCTGCGGCGCGGATCTCCCAGCCGCCGGCCAGCGGCGTCTGCACCGCGGCGCGCCACTGGCGCAAGCCATCGCTGCCCAGGTCCAGCCCGGCCTCGGCCTCGGCGCGACGCACCGGCGCGCTGAACACCGAGATCACGCCGCCCGAGCTGTTGCCGTAGAGCGCCGAGAACGGGCCGCGCAGCACCTCGATGCGTTCGGCGCCGGCCAGGTCGATGTGCGAGACCTGGCCCTGGCCGTCGGGGCCGCTGGCCGGGATGCCGTCGGCCAGCAGGCGCAGGCCGCGCACGCCGAAACCGGCCCGCGCGCCGAAGCCGCGCGAGCTGATCTGCAGGTCCTGGGCATAGTTGCCGCGGTTGGCGACCACCAGCCCGGGCACCCGCGTCATCACCTCGCTGAGGTTGATCATCGGCCCGGCCCGGCGCAGGTCTTCGGTGCCGACGACGCCGATCGCGTACGGCGCGTCGAAAGCCAGGCGCTCGGCGACCGAGCCGGTGACGACGATGGTCTCGGTCTGCGCCGCCAGCGGCCCGCAGGCCAGGCCGGCCAGCGCCGCCAGCAGCGGGGCGAGCACCGGACGCGGCCGGCGGCAGCCGGCGCGGGGACGGGACGGACGGAAGGGGCGGCGGCTGGCGAGGGCCATGGGCACGGCGGGGCGGGAGGCGGCGTTGGCGGTGATCGTGTATCGCACCCCGGAATACCCGCTGCGGATCAGGCCGCGGCGCGGTAGATCAGCACCGCATTCACCGCGTAGACCACCAGCAGCCCGAGGCTGACCCCGCTGAACAGGCCCAGCACCCGCTGCCGCGGCCGCAGCACCAGGCCGACGATGACCAGGCCGGTCATCGCCAGCGCCGCCGCGGCGGTGCCCGCATGCGCCGGCGCCGCGTCGGCCAGCAGCGGGCCGCGCGTGTAGGCCAGGTCGTCGACGGCCAGGATCAGCACGTTGAACAGGTTGCTGCCCAGCAGGTTGCCGACCGCCATGTCCAGCGCGCCCAGGCGCAGCGCCGACACCGTGACCGCCATCTCCGGCAGCGTGGTCACCAGCGCCATGAACACCGTGCCGACGAAACCGTGCGACAGGCCGAGCGCGCCGGACAGCCCGTCGGCCACCTCGGGCAGCCAGGTGCCCGCCGCCAGCACCACCGCCGCGGCAGCACCGAAGCGCCGCCATTCGTGCCGCACGGCGGCCGCAGGCGGGCGCGGCGCGGGCGCCGGCCCGGTGGGCCGCGTGTGTTCGTGCACGAACACGCTGCGCAGCGCGAGCAGGTACAGCGCCAGCAGCACCGGGCTGTACAGGCCCACGCCGAGCAGCTGCGGTGCCGCGGCGCCGCCGACCAGGCTCATCGCCGCGAAGCCGAGCATCAGCACGCCGAAACCTGCCGACAGCAGGTGCGTGCCGCCGGCGCGCCGGTACAGCGGCTCGCCGCGCTGCAGCAGGTCGACCACGGCCAGGAACACGAGGTTGACGACGCAGGCGCCGAGCGCGTTGCCGACCGCCAGGTCGGGCTCGCCGACCAGCGCCACCGCGCTGACGCCCGAGGCCAGCTCGGGCAGCGAGGTCACGGTGGCCAGCAGCGCCAGGCCCACCCAGCCGCGGCCCCAGCCGTAGGCTTCGGCCAGCGTGTCGGCGCTGCGGCTGAGCACGAAGCCGGCGCCGGCGATCGCCGCGGCGCAGAGCACGAACTGGATCGACAGCCAGGCCAGGCTCATCGCCGCCCCCCGCGCGCACGCAGCTTGCGCGCCTCCTCGGCCCACAGCACCAGGCTGGCCAGCGCCACCAGCGGCAGCAGCGAGGCCGGGGGCAGCGGCACGGTGTGGAACAGCGCGTTCATCGGCGGCAGGTAGAGCACCGCGGCCTGCAGCGCCACGCTCAGCGACAGGCCGCCGACCAGCCAGCGGTTGCGCAGCAGGCGCGCCCCCAGCGCCGAGGCCGTGGCCGACTGGCAGTTCAGCACGTTGAACCACTGGCACATCGCCAGCACGGTGAAGGTCTCGGTGCGCACCAGGTCCTCGGGCACGCCCTGGGACAGCCGCCAGGCGAACCAGCCAAAGGTCACCGCGGCGATCATCGGCGTCATCAGCGCCACGCGACGCAGCAGCGCGGTGCCCAGCAGCCGGTCGTCGCGCGACACCGGGCGGCGCCGCATCTCGTCGCCGTCGGGCGGGTCCATCACCAGGTTCACCGTCACCGTGCCTTCGGTGACGATGTTGATCCAGAGGATCTGCACCGCCGCCAGCGGCAGCGGGAAGCCGCCCAGCAGCGCCAGCAGCAGCACCAGGACCTCGGCCATCGAGGTCGCCAGCAGGTACAGGATGACCTTCTTCAGGTTGCCGTAGACCACCCGCCCCTGCTGCACCGCGCCGACGATGGTGGCGAAGTTGTCGTCGGTGACGACAATCTTGGCCGCGCTCTTGGCGACCTCGGTGCCGGTGATGCCCATGGCCACGCCGACGTCGGCACGCGCCAGCGCCGGCGCGTCGTTGACGCCGTCGCCGGTCATCGCGACGACCTCGCCGCGCGCCTGCAGCGCCTCGACGATGCGCAGCTTCTGCGCCGGCTGCACGCGTGCGAAGACGGCGATCGACGGCAGCGCCTCGCGCAGCTCGGCCTCGCCCATGCGCTCGAGTTCGGGGCCGTCGACGGCACGGCAGGCGCCGCGGCCGTCGCCGTCGTCGGCGATGCCCAGCGCGCGCGCGATCGCCAGCCCGGTGAGCTTGTGGTCGCCGGTCACCATCACCGGGCGGATGCCGGCGCGGCGGCATTCGGCCACCGCCTGCCGGACTTCCTCGCGCGGCGGGTCGATCTGGCCGGCCAGGCCGAGCAGGCGCACGCGCCCGGCCAGCGCGTCGAAGCCGGCCGCGGCGTCGAGCGTGTCGTCGTCGACGCTGCCGAAGGCCAGCACGCGCAGCGCGCGCGTGGCCATGGCTTCGGCCTGGGCGCGCGCGGCCGCCAGCGTCGCCGCGTCCTCGCCGTGGGCCAGGCGCAGCAGGGCCTCGGGCGCGCCCTTGAGCAGCACGCGGCGCGGCGCGCCACCCAGGCGGTGGCGCGTGGCCATCAGCTTGGTGTCGGAGTCGAACGGCAGCTCGGCCTCGCGCGGCGCGTCGCGGCGCAGCGTGGCGGGGTCGGCACCCGCCTTGGCGGCCAGCACCAGCAGCGCGCCTTCGGTCGGGTCGCCGAGCACCGTCCAGGCGGCGTCGCCGGCCGGCGGCTGCAGCTCGGCGTCGTTGCACAGCACCGCCGCGGCGAGCAGCCCGGCCAGCGCCGGGTCCCGGGCGTCGACGGGCCGGCCCTGCTCCAGCAGCCGGCCTTCGGGTGCGTAGCCGATGCCGCCGACGGCGATCTCGCGCGGCGTGCCGTCGCCGGGCAGCCAGAGCTCGACCACGGTCATCTCGTTGCGGGTCAGCGTGCCGGTCTTGTCGCTGCAGATCACCGTCGTCGAGCCCAGCGTCTCGACCGCCGACAGCCGCCGGATGATGGCGCCGCGCTCGGCCATGCGCTGCATGCCCACCGCCAGCGCGATCGTCATCGCCACCGGCAGGCCCTCGGGCACCATCGAGACCATCTGGCTGATCGCCACCATCAGCACCTCGGGCAGCGGCAGCGCGCGCCACAGCCCGAGCAGCACGACGAGCACGAACAGCCCGAGCGCCGCGGCCACCAGCGCCCGGCCGAACTGCTCCAGGCGCAGCTCCAGCGGCGTCTTGGGCTCCTCGGCACGTTCGGTCAGGCCGGCGATGCGGCCGACCTCGGTGTGCACGCCGGTGGCCACGACGACGGCGCGGGCACGGCCGCCGGTGACGTGGGTGCCCGAATAGACCATGTCGTGCCGGTCGGCGAGGCCGGTGACCTCGGGCAGCGGGGTCACCGACTTGGACACCGGGACCGACTCGCCGGTCAGCGCCGCCTCGGCGACCTGCAGCTGCACCTGCTCGACGAGGCGGGCGTCGGCGGCCACGGCGTCGCCGGCGGCCAGCAGCATCAGGTCGCCCGGCACCAGCTCGCGCGCCTCGACGACCCGCTCGGCACCGTCGCGCAGCACGCGCACGTGCAGCCCCGACAGCCGGCGCAGCGCCGCCATCGAGCGCTCGGCGCGGCCCTCCTGGAAGCTGCCGATCAGCGCGTTGACGACGACGACGGCCAGGATGACACCGGCGTCACCGTGGTGGCCCAGCGCCACGGCCAGCACCGCGGCGGCGAACAGGATGTAGATCAGCGGGCTCTTGAACTGGCGCAGCAGGCCCAGCCAGGCCGGCCGCGGCGGCGCTTCAGGCAGCGCGTTCGGGCCGTGCTCGGCCAGCCGGCGCGCCGCGGCGGCGCCGTCCAGGCCGCGCTGCGGGTCGGTGCCGCAGCGGCGCAGGGCTTCGTCGGCGTCCAGCGCGTGCCAGTCG
Organism: Rubrivivax benzoatilyticus JA2 = ATCC BAA-35; assembly: GCF_000190375.1. Taxonomy (GTDB): domain Bacteria; phylum Pseudomonadota; class Gammaproteobacteria; order Burkholderiales; family Burkholderiaceae_C; genus Rubrivivax; species Rubrivivax benzoatilyticus. Next base: position 1,541 of record NZ_AEWG01000056.1, on the reverse strand, counting down.
GTGACGGCGCAGGTGCGCTCGGGGGGTCGAGGGCGGCACGTCGGGGCCTTTCGTCTCGATGCCGGGTGTGTTCGATTCTGCGCAGGGTCCTGGCCCGACGGCAGCGGGGGTTTTGCAACCGCTGCGCGACGTCAAGCGAGACGCCGGCCGCGAGCCGGCGGGGGAACTTCCCGCCCCGGCGCGGCTCCGTGGCAAGGGATGGTCAGGCCACGGGGGCGTGGCGGCCGCCGCGAAGGAGCACTCGATGACGACCCACGACTCACGGCCGCCTCGAACCGCGGCAGCCCACGCGCTCGCCGTGATGGTCGCGGCCAACGGCCGCGCCGACCCGCGTGAACTGCAGGCCCTGGAGGATCTGCAGGCTTTCGGCCGCCTCGGCGTGCCGCGGACCCGTTTCGAGGCCCTGGTGCACGAATGCCTGCACGAGGTCGGCAGCGGGCTGGCCGGCAGCTCCTGGCTGCACGCACGCGACCAGGCCTACGTCGACCGCCTGCTCGACGCCGTCGCCGACCCGCAGGAGCGGCTGCTGGTCTGTCGCCTGGCCGCCGCCGCGCTGACCGCCGACGGCCAGGTCTCCTGGGACGAGCGGCTGGTCTTCGACCACGCGCTGGCCCGCTGGCACGTCAGCCGCGCGATGCTGACCCAGGCCATCCTGCACGACGGCACCCCCGCCGCCGGACGCCACGCCCGCCCGCTCGTCGCGCACCCGGCCACCGGCTGAATGGCGGCGCTGCAAAAGGCAAGACCTGACCCCCGCTCAGATCGCGCAGGAGCGGAAGCCGCAGAACATCGTGTCCGCCTCGGCGGGCGCGAAGCGCCGGGCCTTGGGGTGGGCCTGGCGCAGCCGGGTCATCCAGGACGCGCCGCGCAGCACGGCGGCGGGGCGCGCGGGCAGCGGGTCCAGAGCCGACGCGCCGGCGGCATGGCCGGGCCAGGGCCGGGCGCTGCCGGCCACCCACTCGAAGACCTCGCCCCAGGCGAAACCGCGGCCGGCCGCCTGCTGCGCGGCGCACTCCCACTCGGCTTCGGTCGGCAAGCGCCGGCCGGCCCAGCGGCACCAGGCCTCGGCTTCGTGGCGGCTGAGATGCAGCGCCGCCTGGGCGGGCGCGGCGCGGCGCAGCTCGCCGTGGCGCTGCACCAGCACGCCGCCGCGCAGCTGCTCGACGTGGCGCGGCGCGCGCCGGCCCTCGGCCTGCAGCCAGGCCCAGCCGGCGGGGCTCCAGCACTCGCGCCGGTCGTAGCCGCCGTCTTCGGCGAACTCGGCATACGCCGCCCACGACACCGGCCGGGCGTCGATCTCGAACGCCGGCAGCGCCACCTCGTGCGCCCAGCGTTCGTTCTCGGGCACCGCGCCGCCGGGCCGCGACCCCAGCATCCAGCGCTGCGCCGGCAGCCGCAGCGGCTCGCGCGCGGCCAGCGCCGGCGGTTCGCGCCAGGGCAAGGGCGGCTCGCCGCCGGCATGCAGCTGCAGCGCCGCGGCGCGTTCGGCCAGCGCCTCGCCGAGCCGGTCCTCGTGGCGCAGCGCACAGCGGAAGACGTGC
>NZ_AEWG01000057.1 GCF_000190375.1 Rubrivivax benzoatilyticus JA2 = ATCC BAA-35 | reverse complement strand
TCGCCGCGCTGCCGGATTTCAGCGAACTCGCCGAGCGTGTCGGCCCGGCCGTCGTCAACATCCGCACCACCGAGCGGGTGCGCTCCTCCGGGGCGCGCGAGCTCGATCCCGGCTTCGAGGAGTTCCTGCGCCGCTTCGGCATCCCGCTGCCGCGCTCGGGCCCGCGCGGTGGCGACGGCGACGACGAGGCATCGGGCGGGCAGACCCAGCCGCGCGGCGTCGGCTCGGGCTTCGTCATCAGTGCCGACGGCTACGTGATGACCAACGCCCACGTCGTCGACGGCGCCGAGGAGGTCATCGTCACGCTGACCGACAAGCGCGAGCTGAAGGCGCGCATCGTCGGCGCCGACACGCGCACCGACGTCGCGGTCGTCAAGATCGACGCCACCGGGCTGCCGACGGTGAAGATCGGCGACGTCGGCCGGCTCAAGGTCGGTGAATGGGTGCTCGCGATCGGCTCGCCCTTCGGCCTGGACAACACCGTCACCGCCGGCATCGTCAGCGCCAAGCAGCGCGACACCGGCGACTACCTGAACTTCATCCAGACCGACGTCGCGATCAACCCCGGCAACTCCGGCGGGCCGCTGCTGAACCTGCGCGGCGAGGTCGTCGGCATCAACTCTCAGATCTACAGCCGCTCCGGCGGCTTCATGGGCATCAGCTTCGCGATCCCGATCGACGACGCGATCCGCGTCGCCGACCAACTGCGTGCCACCGGGCGTGTCGTGCGCGGCCGCATCGGCGTGCAGATCGCGCCGGTGACCCAGGAGGTCGCCGAGGCGATCGGCCTGGGCAAGGCCGCCGGCGCGCTGGTGCGCAACGTCGAGAAGGGCGGCCCGGCGGACAAGGCCGGCGTCGAGGCCGGCGACATCATCACGCGCGTCGACGGCAAGCCGGTCGAGCGGTCGGGCGAACTGCCGCGCATCGTCGGCGCCATCAAGCCGGGCTCGCAGAGCACGCTGACCGTCTTCCGCCGCGGCGCCCCGCGCGACCTGAAGGTGACGGTGGCCGAGTTCGAGGACGACCGTCCGGCGCGCGCCGGCGCGACGCCGGGCAGCGCCCCGGCCGCCAAGAGCGTGCTCGGCCTGACCGTGACCGAACTCGGCGAAGCGCAGAAGCGCCAGCTCGGCGTGCGCGGCGGCGTGCGTGTCGACACGGTGGAGGGCGCCGCGGCACGTGCCGGCCTGCGCCCCGGCGACGTCATCCTGGCGCTGGACAACACCGACATCAGCGACGCCCGCCAGTTCCAGGCCCTGGCCGCCAAGGCCGAGAAGTCGCGGGTCGTCAGCGTCCTGGTGCGCCGCGGCGACGCGGTGAACTACTTCGTCATCCGCCCGTCGCGCTGAACCGGCGCCGCCCTGCGACCGCAGGGCGGCCGTCGCCTGCCTCTCGCCGGACGGCGAAACGTGAGTGCATCCTCACATTCAATCTCCGTCTTCCGGCACCGCGCGGCGCGCGCACTAGAATCGCGCCCGTTCCGCGTCGTGTCGAGGCGCCGGCCGCCCGCGGCGGGCGGCGCCTGCGGCCCGGTGCGGGGTGGCGTCGCAGCGTGTGGACAACGTGTGGACATGTCGATCCGATGACCGGGCCCGAAGCCCCGGGAAACGGTCGGCGGAGGGCTTGCCGGCGGTGCCTTTTGGCTACAATGGACGCCCAACAAGCAGTTGCCATACGTTCTGTTGGAAGGCGCGTCACCTCTTGGACGTGCCTTTTTTTGTTTCCGGCGCGGCATGCACGAGGGCGGTTTGCGCCCCAGCGATGCCGGGTCCGGCCCTGGTGACAACCCGCGCCGCGACCGCCGGCTGGTGAGCCGCATGAACCACATCCGCAACTTCTCGATCATCGCCCACATCGACCACGGCAAGAGCACGCTGGCCGACCGCATCATCCAGCGCTGCGGCGGGCTCTCCGACCGGGAGATGGAAGCCCAGGTGCTCGACTCGATGGACATTGAGCGCGAGCGCGGCATCACGATCAAGGCCCAGACCGCGGCGCTCGAGTACCGGGCCAAGGACGGCAAGGTCTACAACCTGAACCTGATCGACACCCCGGGGCACGTCGACTTCTCGTACGAGGTCAGCCGTTCGCTGTCGGCCTGCGAGGGCGCGCTGCTCGTCGTCGACGCCAGCCAGGGTGTCGAGGCGCAGACGGTGGCCAACTGCTACACCGCGCTGGACCTCGGCGTCGAGGTCATCCCGGTCCTCAACAAGATGGACCTGCCGCAGGCCGACCCCGACAACGCCAAGGCCGAGATCGAGGACGTCATCGGCATCGACGCCACCGACGCCATTCCCTGCTCGGCCAAGACCGGCCTGGGCATCGACGACATCCTCGAAGCGGTGGTGCACCGCATGCCCGCGCCGCGCGGCAACCCCGACGGCGCGCCGCGCGCGATGATCATCGACAGCTGGTTCGACAACTACGTCGGCGTCGTGATGCTGGTGCGTGTCGTCGACGGCGTGCTGAAGAAGGGTGACCGCATCCGCATGATGGCGACCAACGCCGTCTACCCGCTCGAGCAGATCGGCGTCTTCACGCCCAAGTCGATGCCGCGCGAGGCGCTCAACGCCGGCGAGGTGGGTTTCCTGATCGCCGGCATCAAGGAACTGCAGGCGGCCAAGGTCGGCGACACGATCACGCTGGAAAAGAAGCTGCCGAACAACGCCGGCCCGGCCAGCGAGCCGCTGCCCGGCTTCAAGGAGATCCAGCCGCAGGTCTTCGCCGGCCTGTACCCGACCGAGGCCAGCGAGTACGACCAGTTGCGCGACGCGCTGGAGAAGTTGAAGCTCAACGACAGCTCGCTGCGCTACGAGCCCGAGGTCAGCCAGGCGCTGGGCTTCGGCTTCCGCTGCGGCTTCCTCGGCCTGCTGCACATGGAGATCGTGCAGGAGCGCCTGGAGCGCGAGTTCGACCAGGACCTGGTGACCACCGCGCCCAGCGTCGTCTACGAGGTCGAGCTGAACGACGGCACCGTGCTGCAGGTCGAGAACCCCAGCAAGATGCCCGACATGGGCCGCATCCGAGAGATCCGCGAGCCCATCGTCACGGTGCACCTGTACATGCCGCAGGACGCGGTCGGCCCGGTGATGACGCTGGCCAACCAGAAGCGCGGCATCCAGCTGAACATGGCCTACCACGGCAAGCAGGTCATGCTGACCTACGAGCTGCCGCTGGCCGAGATCGTGCTGGACTTCTTCGACAAGCTGAAGTCGGTGAGCCGCGGCTACGCCTCGATGGACTACGAGTTCAAGGAGTACCGCGCGGCCGACGTCGTGAAGGTCGACATCCTGATCAACGGCGACCGCGTCGACCCGCTGGCGATGATCGTGCACCGGGCGCAGAGCCAGTTCCGCGGCCGCGCGGTGGCGGCCAAGATGCGCGAGCAGATCCCGCGCCAGATGTACGACGTGGCGATCCAGGCGGCGATCGGCGCGAACATCATCGCCCGCGAGAACATCAAGGCGCTGCGCAAGAACGTGCTGGCAAAATGCTACGGCGGCGACATCACGCGCAAGCGGAAGCTGCTCGAGAAGCAGAAGGCGGGCAAGAAGCGCATGAAGCAGATCGGCTCGGTCGAGGTGCCTCAGGAAGCCTTCCTCGCGATCCTCCAAGTGGACGACTAAACACCTTGATGAGCACTCTGACCGCCGTCCTGTACGGCGCCCTGGTCGTCTATCTGGGCGGCTGGTTCCTCGGGCAGTGGACGGGCAACTTCTCGCTGCTGCTGTTCCTCCTCAGCGCCGTCACCCTCTGCTACTGGCTGGCCGAGCGCTTCCACTTCCGCCCGGCGCGCGAAGCCGCCGCCGCGGAGCTGGAGCGCCAGGACGCCGCGCGCCGCGAAGACCTCGCGCGCCAGGGCATCGCCAAGGTCGACGGCGACGTCGGCGCGGCCAAGGAGAAGATCCTCGAGCAGCCCTGGTGGCTGGACTGGACCGCCGGGCTGTTCCCGGTGATCGTCGTGATCTTCCTGCTGCGCTCGTTCATGTTCGAGCCGTTCAAGATCCCGTCGGGCTCGATGATCCCGACGCTGCTCGTCGGCGACCTCATCCTCGTCAACAAGTACCACTACGGCATCCGGCTGCCGGTGATCAACAAGAAGATCATCGCCAACCACGACCCCGAGCGCGGCGACGTCGTCGTCTTCCGCTACCCGGTGGACCCGCGTGTCGACTACATCAAGCGCATCGTCGGCGTGCCCGGCGACGAGATCCGCTACGCCGACCAGAAGCTCTACGTCAACGGCCAGCCGGTGCCGGTGACGCCGCTGGGCGAGTTCTACAACGAGGACCGTCTGCTCTACGCGCCGATGTTCTCGGAGAAGCTCGGCGCGGTGGAGCACCGCATCCTCGTCGACCCCAAGCGCCCGGCCTTCTACGGCCCGGAGCCCAAGTCGTTCCCGATGCACGAGAATTGCCAGTACTCGGCCGAAGGCGTGACCTGCAAGGTGCCGCCGGGACACTATTTCGCGATGGGCGACAACCGCGACGACTCGCAGGATTCGCGCTTCTGGGGATTCGTTCCGGACGAGAACATCGTCGGCAAGGCATTCTTCGTCTGGATGAACCTGGGCGACCTGGGCCGCATCGGAGCCTTCCACTGAGCGGCCCGGCCCTCGACACGGCGTACAACGAGAGGCGAACATGACTCCGGTCCCGCGCGCGCCGCGCGCCAGCCAACGCGGCATCACCTTGTTCGGGCTGCTGTTCTGGGCCTTGACCATCGGCTTCACCGGCTACGTGCTGGTGCGCGCGGTGCCGACGGTCAACGAGTACCTGACGATCAAGCGTGCCATCGAGAAGGTCGCCGCCGGCCAGCCCGCCACGGTCAGCGACGCCCGCACCGCGTTCGACCGCCAGAAGGAAGTCGAGTACTCGATCACCTCGATCGACAGCAAGGACCTCGAGATCACGAAGGAGAACGACAAGGTCGTCATCGCCTTCGCGTACGACAAGGAAGTGCCGCTGATGGGCCCCGTGTACCTGCTGATCAAGTACGAGGGCCGGGCCAAGGCACCTTGATGGACGCCCGTCACGACGCCCTTCAGCAGCGCCTCGGTCACCGCTTCACGCGGACCGCGCTGATGACGCGCGCGCTGACGCACCGCAGCTGGGGCGCGGAGCACAACGAGCGCCTCGAGTTCCTCGGCGACTCGGTGCTCAACTGCGCCGTCTCGGCGCTGCTGTACGAACGTTTCTCCGGCAGCGACGAAGGCGACCTGACGCGCGTGCGCGCCCACCTCGTGCGCGAGGACAGCCTGCACCGCGTCGCGCTGACGCTCGGCCTGTCCGAGGTGCTGCGCATGTCCGAAGGCGAGATGCGCGGCGGCGGCGCCCAGCGGCCGTCGATCCTCGCCGACGCCGTCGAGGCGCTGATCGGCGCGATCTTCCTCGATGGCGGCTTCGATCCGGCGCTGGCCACCGTGCGCCGCCTCTTCGGCGAGGTCATCGCCGCCACCGAGGCCGACGCCTGGAGCAAGGACGCCAAGACCGAGCTGCAGGAATGGCTGCAGGCGCGGCGCCTGCCGGTGCCGGCCTACCGCATCGTCGCCACGCGCGGCGAGAAACACGCCCAGACCTTCGAGGTCGAGTGCGCCGTCGCCACGCTGGGCCTCGCCGAACGCGGCGAAGGCCGCTCCCGCCGCACCGCCGAGCAGGAGGCCGCACGCCGCCTGCTCGAAGGTCTCAAGGCCGACGACAAACCCGGCGGCCCCCCTGCGCTCCTGAAGCGCCCGCCCACGCGATGAACACCACCCCCCCTCCGGGCGACGAAGCGCCGGACGACTCGTCGTCCCAGGCTTACGAGCTGCCCCCGATCCCGCCCGCGCCGGCTGCCGTCGAGGGCCAGCGCTGCGGCCTGATCGCCATCGTCGGCCGGCCCAACGTCGGCAAGTCGACGCTGCTGAACGCGCTCGTCGGCCAGAAGATCAGCATCACCTCGCGCAAGGCGCAGACCACGCGCCACCGCATCACCGGCATCCGCACGGTCGGCGCGACGCAGTTCGTCTTCGTCGACACGCCGGGCTTCCAGACCACGCACCTGAAGCGCCACAGCGGCGCGATGAACAAGACGCTCAACCGCACCGTCACCGCCTCGGTGGCCGACGTCGACGCGGTGCTGTTCATGGTCGAGGCCGGGCGTTTCGGCCTCGACGACGCCAAGGTGCTGGCGCTGCTGCCGCCGGACAAGCCGGTGATCCTGGTCGCCAACAAGCTCGACGCCGTGCGCCGCCGCACCGACATCCTGCCCTGGCTGAAGAGCATGCAGGAGCGCCACGCCTTCGCCGAGTACGTGCCGATGTCGGCCACCACCGCGGCCGACGTCGAGCGCCTGTTCGCCATCGTCGAGCCGCACCTGCCCGAGCAGCCCTGGTTCTACGAGGAAGACGCGCTGACCGACCGCAGCGACCGTTTCCTGGCCAGCGAGATCGTGCGCGAGAAGCTGTTCCGCCTGACCGGCGACGAGTTGCCGTACTCGTCGACGGTGGTCATCGAGAAGTTCGAGGAAGAGGGCAACCTGCGCCGCATCGCCGCGACCATCGTCGTCGAGCGCGACGCGCACAAGGGCATGGTCATCGGCGAGGGTGGCGAGCGCCTGAAGCGCATCGGCACCGAGTCGCGCCAGGAGCTCGAGCGCCTGCTCGACGCCAAGGTCTTCCTCGAGCTCTGGGTCAAGGTGCGTTCGGGCTGGGCCGACGACGAGGCGCACCTGCGCAGCTACGGCTACGAGTGACGTGAGCCGGGAGGCGCGCCGATGAGCCGGGCGGCGGCCGCGCCGCTCGCGGCCTACGTGCTGCACAGCTGGGACTGGAGCGAGACCAGCCTGATCGTCGAGCTGTTCACGCGCGAGCGTGGCCGCGTCGTCGTCGCCGCCAAGGGCGCCAAGCGCCCGACCTCGCAGCTGCGCCCGGTGCTGCTGCCGTTCCAGCGCATCGCCGTGCAACTCGGCCGCACGCCGGCCGACGAGGCCGCCGAGATCCACACGCTGCGCACCGCGGAGTGGGGCGGCGGCGTGCCGCCGGTGCCGGCCGCGGCAATGTTCTCGGCCTTCTACTGCAACGAGCTGCTGATGAAGCTGCTGGCGCGCCAGGACGCGTACCCGCAGCTCTTCGACGCCTACGCCGAGACGCTGGCCGCGCTGGCCGCCGACGAGGCGTCGGCGCTGCGCGCCTTCGAGCTCGTGCTGCTGCGCGAGACCGGTCTGCTGCCCGAGCTGGGCAGCGAGACGCTGACGCTCGCGCCGCTGGCGGCCGCGCGCCGCTACGCCCTGCACCCCGAGGCCGGCCTCGTCGCCGATGCCGACGGCCTGCCGGGTGCCGACTGGGTGCGCCTCGAGGCCGCTCTGCTCGCCCACCATGGCGGCGCGCTGCGCGCCGCCTGTGCCCCGGTGAGCACCCCGCTGCGCGCCGCGCTGCGCGGGGTGCTTCACTATCATCTCGGCCATGCCCGGCTGCGCTCGCGCCAGGTCTTCCAGGACGTGCAGAAGCTCGTCGACACCGCTTCCCGATGAATCCTCTCGTCGCTCCCGAGGCCGCCGCCGGCGGCCTGACCAAGCTCTCGGTCAACGTCAACAAGGTCGCGCTGCTGCGCAACACCCGCCATCTCGGCATCCCGAGCGTGGTGCGCGCCGCGACGCTGTGCCTGCAGGCCGGTGCCGACGGCATCACCGTGCACCCGCGCCCTGACGAGCGCCACATCCGCGGCCATGACGTGCACGACCTGGCCGCGCTGCTGCGCGACTGGCCGCAGGCCGAATACAACATCGAGGGCAACCCGTTCCACAACCTGATGGCCTACGTGCGCGAGCTGCGCCCGCAACAGGTGACCTTCGTGCCCGACAGCGAGGCCCAGTTCACCTCCGACCACGGCTGGAACCTGCCAGAGGACGCCGAGCGCCTGCGCCCGGTGATCGCCGAGGCGCATTCGTTCGGCGTGCGCGTGAGCCTGTTCATGGACCCGATCCCCGAGGCCATGGCCATCGCGCGCGAGATCGGTGCCGACCGCGTCGAGCTCTACACCGAGCCCTACGCCGCCGCCTGGGGGACGCCCCGGCAGGCCGAGGTTCTCGAGCGTTTCGCCGCCGCCGGCCGTGCGGCGCTGGCCGCCGGGCTGCAGCTCAACGCCGGCCACGACCTGAACTGCGACAACCTGCCCGACTTCCTGCGCGCCGTGCCGGGCGTGCAGGAGGTGTCGATCGGCCACGCGCTGATCGCCGACGCGCTGGAGCTGGGCCTGCCGGAGACGGTGCGGGCCTACCAGCGCGCGATCCGCTCGGCGAGCCACGGCGTGCCGGCGTGATCTACGGCATCGGCACCGACATCTGCGACATCCGCCGCATCGAGGCGACGCTGGCGCGCCGCGGCGAGCGTTTCGCCGAGAAGGTGCTGGGCGACGATGAGCTGCGCATCTTCCGCGCCCGGCGCGCGCGTGCCGAGGTGCGCGGCATCGCCTTCCTGGCGACGCGCTTCTCGGCCAAGGAGGCCTTCTCCAAGGCCGTCGGCCTGGGCATCCGCATGCCGATGACCTGGCGCGCCTGCCAGATCCTCAACGAACCCAGCGGCAAACCTTTCGTGCGGCTGTCCGGTGAACTGGCCGCGTGGTTCGCCGCGCGCGGCCTGGTCGCCCACGTCACCGTCACCGACGAGAGCGACTACGCCGCGTCCTTCGTCGTCGTCGAACGCGCCGCGGCCCCCACCGAACCCGAGGAGCTTCCGTGAGCCTTCATGCCCCCGTCGTGCTGGACATCGCCGGCACCACGCTCAACGACGACGACCGCCGCCGCATCCGCCACCCGCTGGCCGGCGGCCTGATCCTCTTCGCGCGCAACTGGGCCGACCGGCGCCAGCTCGTCGAGCTGACCGCCGAGATCAAGTCGCTGCGCGAGGACCTGCTGATCTGCGTCGACCACGAAGGCGGGCGCGTGCAGCGCTTCCGCAGCGACGGCTTCACCCACCTGCCGCCGATGCGCGCCTTCGGCGAGCTGTGGATGCAGGATGCGATGCGCGCCACCGCGGCGGCCACCGCTGCCGGCTACGTGCTGGCCAGCGAGCTGCGCGCTTGCGGCGTCGACTTCAGCTTCACGCCGGTGCTCGACCTCGACCACGGCCCCAGCCAGGTCATCGGCGACCGCGCCTTCCACCGCGACGCGCGGGTCGCGGCGCTGCTGGCCAAGAGTCTGATGCACGGCCTGCTGCAGGCCGGCATGGCGTCCTGCGGCAAACACTTCCCCGGCCACGGCTTCGTCAAGGCCGACTCGCACCTGGCGCTGCCGGTGGACCGGCGCTCGCTGAAAGCCATCCTGGCCGACGACGCCCAGCCTTACGACTGGCTGGCCGGCAGCCTGAACGCGGTGATGCCGGCGCACGTGGTCTACCCCAAGGTCGACGCGCTGCCGGCGGGTTTCTCGCGGCGCTGGCTGCAGGAGATCCTGCGCGAGCGGCTGGGCTTCGACGGCGCCGTCTTCAGCGACGACCTCAGCATGGAAGGCGCCAAGGGCGTCGGCTCGACGCTGGACGCGGCGCTGCTGGCGCTGGGCGCCGGCTGCGACCTGGTGCTGCTGTGCAACCAGTCGACGGTCGACGGCGGCGCGCCGGTCGACGCGCTGCTCGAAGGGCTGGATCGGGCGGCCGCGGCCGGGCTGTGGACGCCGTCGGCAGACTCCGAACGCCGCCGCCAGGCGCTGCTGCCGCAGCAACTGCCGCTGGGCTGGGACGATCTGATGCACGCGCCGGCCTACCGCCGGGCGCTCGAACAGCTGCCCTGAAACGGCGACGGCCGCGTCGTGCGGCCGGAAGTCCGGAAATCCGGGGTCAGGTCTCGCGAGACCTGACCCCGTCGAGCAGCGGCTCGCCTGCCGAAGCGGGAAGTCCGGGGTCAGGTCTCGGGAGACCTGACCCCGTCGAGCACGCGGGAGACCTGACCCCGTCGAGCGGTGGCTCGCCCGCCGAAGCGGGGCAGGTGCCGTGCCGGCCCGGTCCGGATCAGCCCGCGGCGGTGCCGGCCTCGCGGCGCTTGATCGCCGCGCCCAGGCGCTCGGCCTGGGCCATCGCGCTCAGGCCGAGCAGCAGGTGCAGCAGCTGCATCGTCCAGTGGTACTCGCCCGGCACCAGCCGCAGCTGGAAGATGCCGAAGGCGACGACGACCACACCCCAGTTGAAGGCCAGCACGGCCAGCTTGGGCGCGGCACGGAAGCCGGTGAACACCAGCGCCCACAGCGCGAGCACGAACACCGTGCCGCCGATCATGTGCAGCTGCAGCACCGGGCCGAGGCCGAAGGCATGGGCGGCGCCGAGCACCAGCGTCAGGGCACCCGCGAGGCGGGCGAGCATCAGGGCGATCTTGGTCATCTGAGGGGAAGCGGACAGAACGGGAAGTCGAGGACGGCGGTGGCCGGCACGCCCGGCGCGGCCCCGCCACGAAAGAGGGCCGCAGGCCTCACGGCCGGCGGCCCTCGTCCGAGGCCGGCGGGTCAGGCGCCGTGCTCGAACGGCAGCTTCAGCTGCGACAGGTCCTTGCGCGTCTCGACGAGCACCAGCGGGCCTTCGTCGACGACGACGACCGGCTTCGGTTCACGCGGCACGTGCACCGGCTTCGGCTCGGCGGCAATCGCCTCCTGCGCGGCGCGCACCTTGTCGGCGTCGGACTGCACCCACTGCAGGCCGGCGTCGGCGGCCAGCGCGCTCAGCGCCTCGGTCGGCAGCGCATAGGGTTCGATGCGCGGCGCAGCCGGCGGCTGCGGTGCCGGCACGGCTTCGGCGACCGGGATCTCCGGCAGCTCGGCGACGGCTTCGGCCGGGGCCGGCGGCGTCACCACGGCGTCGTCGCCGATGGCGGCGTCGGCTGCGGTCGCCTCGGGCGCCACGGCCTCGCCTTCGCGGCGCTCGCGGCGATAACGGTCGCGGCCGCGACCACGGCGGCGGCCGCCTTCACGTTCACCTTCGGGCTCGCCTTCGCGCTCGTGGGCTTCGGGGAACACGCCTTCGGGCGCCGAGGCTTCGTCGACGACGGCCGGCGCGGCTTCGGCGGCCATCGGGGCGGCCTCGTCGGCCGGCGCGGCGCTGCCGTCGGCCAGCACGGTCTCCTCGATCCGGCCTTCGCCGTTGCCACGGCCGCCACGGCGGCGGCGGCGGCGGCCGCCTTCACGCGTCTCGGCGTTCTCGGCGACCGGCGCACCGTCGGCCGGCGTCAGCGCCTCGGCGGTGGCCGGCACCAGCGCGGCGGCTGCGATGCTCTCTTCGGCACGCGGGGCGCGTTCGGCACGCGGGCCGCGGTTGCCGCGTTCACCGCGCTCGCTGCGTTCACCGCGTTCGGCACGCGGCTCGCGCGTCTCGGCGCCGGCGTCCTGGGCATCGCGACGGCCGTCACGGCGGTTCTCGCCGCGGCCTTCACGTCCTTCGCGAGCCTCCTGGCGGCCTTCGGGGCGGCCGTTGCGGTTGCGCTCGCCACGTTCGCTGCGTTCACCACGCTCGCCGCGTTCACCACGCTCGCCGCGTTCGCCGCGGCCACCGCGGCGGCCGCCTTCACGCTTGTCCGGCGTCGCGGGCGACGCCTCGGCGGCCGGAGCCGGCGCGGCCGGTGCCGCGGCCGGCGTCGGCTCGGGCATCGTGAACATGCGCTTGATCCAGCCGAAGAAGCCGCCGCTGGCGGGCGCCGCGGCCGGGGCCGCCGGTGCCGGGCAGGCGCCGGGCCTGCG
>NZ_AEWG01000058.1 GCF_000190375.1 Rubrivivax benzoatilyticus JA2 = ATCC BAA-35 | reverse complement strand
CGCGACCTGGTCTCGGTGGCTGGCGCGGGCTGCCGCACCGGCGTGAACGCCGACGCGGCGCTGTCCGCGGGCGGGCGGCTGCAGCTCTCGGCCGGCGGCGACCTGCGCTGTGTCGCCGCCGCTGGCGATGCCGCCGTGCGTGCCCACGCCGGCGCGCTGTCGCTGCAGGCCGAGGGCCGCCTGCGGCTGCAGGCCGCCGATGGCGAGCTGCGTCTCGTCGCCCGCCGCCGCCTCGTGCTGCGGGCTGGCGGTTCGGCGCTCGTGCTCGACGGTGCCGACGTGCGCTTCACGACGGCCGGCAGCTTCGTCGTCGAGTCCGGCGCCCAGCGGTTCCCGGGGCCGGGCCGGGTCGACGCACCGCTGCCGGCGCTGCCGCTGGGGCGGCCGGGCGCGCCGCCGAACTGGATCGCGATCGCCCACCACGACGCCGACGGCCGGCCGTTCGCCGGCCAGCGCTACACGATCCGTTTCGACGGCGGCGCGACGATCGAAGGCCGGCTCGACGCCGAGGGCGAGGCCCGCCACGAGGACGTGCCGGAGCGGGTGCTGCGGGTCGAGTACGAGCCGCGCGACGCGCTGCCGGCCCCGCCGTGGCCGCCGCTGGCCGAACTGGTGGCGGCGCTGCAGCAGCGGCTGGCCTGAACCGCAACGGCCGGGCCGGCGTCAGCCGATGGCGGGCGGTCGGCGGGCTTGCCGGCGCGCGGCGTGCGCCGTGCCGGGCGTGCGTTATTGCCGCCCGGCGCCGATCGTGATGGTCTTCATGCTTCGGCAATAGTGTGCGAAATAGCAAAAGTGATATTTTGACGTCTTCGCCCACTCGGCCTGCCTGCCTCATGAAGTCGAACCTGCCGGTCACACAGGTCGAACGGGACTATCCCGACACGCTGATGCTGGTCTCGACGACCGATGTCCAGGGGCGTATCACGCACTGCAACGCTGCTTTCGCGGAGGTCAGCGGTTATGCCGCCGACGAGCTGCTCGGGCGGGCGCACAACGTCGTGCGCCATCCCGACACGCCGCCGGCGCTGTTCGCCGACATGTGGGCGACGATCGGGGCCGGCCGGCCCTGGTGCGGCGTGCTGAAGAACCGCTGCCGCAACGGCGACCACTACTGGGTGGTCGCCAACGTCACGCCGGTGCTCGCCGACGGCCGCGTCGTCGCCTTCATGTCGGTGCGCCACCGGCCCACGCCGCAGCAGGTGCACGAGGCCGAGGCGCGCTACGCCCGCCTGGCACAGGCCGATGGCGCGCCGGCCCCGGGCGCCCGTCGCCGGTGGCCGAGCAGCCCGACGCCGGCCCTGGCCGCCGGGCTGGCCGCCGTGCTCGTGCTGGCGCTGGCGCCGCTCGGACCGCTGGCGCCACTGCGCCTGCCACTGGCGGTTGCCGCGGCCGTCCTGCTGCTGGCCTGGTTCCAGCGGCGTGTCGCCGGGCAGCTGCGGCTGGCCACGGTGGCTGCCAGCCGCCTGGCCGCCTGCGACCTTGCCACCCGCAGCAACCACGATCTCGCCGCGCCACTGGGGCCGCTGCAGCAGGCCATCTGGCTGGCCAACCTCAACATGCGCGCCGTGGTCGACGACGTGCGCCGCGAGATCGGCCGCATCGCCGGTGCCGCCGAGGAGATCGCGCAGGGCAGCCGTGGCCTGTCGACGCTGGCCGGGCAGCAGTCGGGCGACGTGCAGGTGACGGCCGTGGCGATGGAGCAGATCACGCGTTCGGCCGAGGCCGTGGCCGACACTGCGCGCGAAGTCGATGCCGCCGCCGACGAGGCGCGCCAGACGGTGCGCCGCAGCGGCCAGTCGGCATCGGCGATGCTGACGACGATGGCCTCGATCGAGCGCGCCACACGCGCCGCCGCCGATTCCATCGACCTGATGGAAGGCATTGCCGACCAGACCGAGCTGCTGGCACGCGAGGCCTCGGTCAGCGCGGCGCGCGCCGGCGAGGAGGGCATCGCCTACGCGGTCGTGGCCGCACGCATCGGCGCGCTGGCGCACCGCAGCCGCAGCGCGGCCAACCAGGCGCGTGCGCTGATCGCGGCCTGTGCGGCCCATGTCGCCGAAGGGGCGAGCCGCGCCGAGGCGGCGCGTGCCGATGCCGACGCTGCAGCCCAGGCCGTCGGCCATGTCGCCGACCGCCAGCGCGAGATCTCCACCGCCACCGACGAGCAGGCGCGTGGTGTCTGCGAGGCCACGCGGGCGATGGCGCGCCTCGACGAGGCGGCCGGCGAGAACGCCGCGCTGGCCGAGCAGTCGGCCGCCGCCGGCCAGGCGCTGCGCGAACGTGCGGCGGCGCTGGCGCGGGCGGTGGCGGTGTTCCGCGTCGGTGCCTGACCCCGGCTCTGACCCCGGCTCAGCGCCGGTACAGCGCCTCGACCTGCTCGCCGTAGCGCGACTGGAGGTTGTTGCGCTTCAACTTGAGCGTCGGCGTGATCATCGTGCTCTCGATGGTCCAGGGCTCGGTCGTGAGCCACACCGCACGCGGCTGGGCGTAGTGCGGGAAGGCGGCTGTGGCGGCACGGATGCGCGCCAGCGCCGCCTCGCGCGCCGCCGGGGCCTGCAGCGACTCGGGCGCCGCCGGGTCCAGCCCGAGCGAGCGTGCCAGCCGCTCCCACGGCCCGGCGGCCAGCACGGCGATGCAGGCGATGAACGGCCGGTTGTCGCCGAAAGCCCAGGCGGCCTCGAACAGCGGGTCGGCGACGATCGCCATCTCCAGGTCGGTCGGCGCGATCTTCTCGCCGGTGGCGGTGACGATGATCTCCTTGACGCGGCCGACGATGCGGATGCGCCCGCCGTCCAGGCTGGCCTGGTCGCCGGTGTGCAGCCAGCCGCCTTCCAGCGCGCGCGCCGTGTCCTCGGGGCGGTTCCAGTAGCCGCGCATGACGTTCGGCCCGCGCACCAGCAGCTCGCGGTTGTCGCCGATGCGCACCTCGACGCCGTCCAGCGGCCGGCCGACGGTGGCCGGGTCGTTGTCTTCCGGCGTGTTGCAGCTGATGACCGGCGTGCTCTCGGTCATGCCGTAGCCCTGCACGATCGGCAGGCCCAGGCCGAGGAAGCAGCGGGCGATCGGCGCCGACAGCGCCGCACCGCCGCTCACCGCCAGCCGCAGCCGGCCGCCGAACTGCGCCTGCAGCGGCGCGCTGACGCGGCTGGCCAGCAGCGGCCAGACCAGCGCGTCCCAGGCCGCCGGCACCGAGCCGGGCACCGGCAGCTTCTGCGCGCGGCAGAAGCGCCGCCAGCCGACGGCCTGCGCCATCTCGAACAGCCGTTTCTTCAGCGCCGAGCCTTCGAGCATCGTCTGCAGCTTGACGAACACACGCTCGTAGATGCGCGGCACCGAGATCAGCACCGTCGGGCGCACCGTCTTCATGTCCTCGGGCAGGTGCTGAGTCGAGCGTGCGAAGGCCACCGTCGCGCCGGCGGCGATCGGCAGGTAGTAGCCGGCGGTGCGCTCGAAGGTGTGCGACAGCGGCAGGAAAGACAGGAAGACGTCGTCCGGCCGCGGCGCGATGCGCGCCAGCACCGCCTTCACGTTGGCCATCACGTTGCGGTGCGTGAGCATCACGCCCTTGGGCTTGCCGGTCGTGCCCGAGGTGTAGACCAGCGCCGCGAGCTCCTGCTCGTCGACCGGCACCGGCGCCGCGGGCGGCCGGGCCTGAGCCCGCGCCAGCCACTGCGCCAGCGACAGCAGCTCGGGCCCGCCGGTGGCCGCTGCGGCAGCGCCCTCGTCGCGCTCGCGGATCACCACCTGGCGCAGCGACGCCGGCAGCGCGCCGCAGCCGGCGATCGCCTGCCACTGGGCCTCGGTCTGCGTGACCAGCAGCTCGGCGCCGCTGTCGGCCAGGATGTAGGCGATGGACAGCGGGTTGTCGAGCGCGTGCATCGGCAGCGGCACGCAGCCGCGCGAGAGTGCCGCCTGGTCCAGCGTCACCGCGTCCAGGCCGTTGGGCAGCAGGATCGCGATGCGCGCGCCGCGTGCCGGGGCCAGCACGTCCAGTGCCGCGGCGCAGCGTTCGACACGGTCACCGAACTGGCGCCAGCTCCAGCTCACCCAGCCGCGTGTGTCCTCGTGTTCGCGGTAGGCCTCGGCGTCGGGGCTCAACGCGACGCGCCAGCGCAGCAGCTCGGGCAGGGTGCGGACGGAACTGAGGTCGAGGCTGGGGGAAGGTTGCGTTGACATGCCGCAATGGACGCCGTTTTCGAACGATCGTTCGATTCTGTCAGGCTCCGCACCGGAACGGGGCGGGAAACCGCCCAAGCCCATGGGATACGCGCCAAAGCCTTGCCAGGACGCGAGTTTCCGGTGCTCGGCGCGTGACGCGCTGCACGCCGCGGTGGTGCCCGGCGCTGTTGCGTTAATGCCGCGCTAATCGTCGGCCGCGAGCATCCTCCCCGTCAGCTGCCGCATTCCGCGGCAGCGCCTGAAGGGAGTCTGCATGCCGAGCATGCTGCGGGAGCCGGCCATGAGCCTCGTCCAACGTCCGGGCGCCGAGCCGCGCCTGCGCGTCTATCCGGGCGACGCCGGCGGTCGGCCCGAGGTCGAGGCGCTGGTGCGCCGCGTCTACCGTGAGCGCTACGAGGCCGACGTGCGCGAGTTCGCGCCGGCGATGGTCGGGCTGCATGACGGCGGCGGCGAACTCGTCGCTGCCGCCGGCTACCGCCCGGCGCGCGACGGCGAGCTGTTCCTGGAGCGTTATCTCGACGCGCCGGTCGAGCAGCTGCTCGGCGAACCGGCGGTGCGCGAGCGCATCGTCGAGGTCGGCCACCTGGCCGCCGCGCGTGCCGGCGAAGGCCGCCGCCTCATCACGCGCATCGGCCCGCACCTGGCCGAGCAGGGTTACGACTGGGTCGTCTGCACGCTGACCGTCGAGCTGCGCCACCTCTTCGTGCGCCTGGGCATCGCGCCGGTGACGCTGGGTGTCGCCGACCCGGCGGTGCTGGGCCGCGATGCCGCACGCTGGGGCACGTACTACGACCACCGGCCGCTGGTGCTGGCCGGCCGGCTGGACGCCGCGATCATGCGTTTCCGCCGCCGCGGGGGTGCGGCTTGAGACCGGCGCTGGTCGACGGCGCCCGCGCCTGGAGCGCCGCCGAACTCGCCGCCGCCACCGAGGCCGCGGCCGGCTGGCTGCGGGCCCAGGGCACGCAGGTGCTGGCCACGCTGCTGGACAACGGCGCGGCCTTCGCCGTGTTCGACGACGCCGCGCGTGCCGCCGGCGTGGTGCACGTGCCGCTGCCGCTGTTCTTCGACGCCACGATGCTCGGCCACGTGCTGGCCTCGGCCGGTGTCGACACGCTGGTGGCCGCCGCGCCGCTGGCCGCGCGCTGGCCCGGGCTGCACTGGCAGCCGCTGGCGAGCGTTGCCGGCACGCTCGCCGCCGCGCGCCTGCCGGCGCTGCGGCCGACGCTGCCGGCCGGCACCGCCAAGATCACCTACACCTCGGGCAGCACCGGCACGCCCAAGGGCGTGTGCCTGACGGCCGCGGCGATGGACGCCGTGGCCGACGGCCTGGTGCAGGCGCTGGCGCCGCTGGCCATCGAACGCCACCTCGCCGCGCTGCCCTACGCGGTGCTGCTGGAGAACGTCGCCGGGCTGATGGCGCCGCGCCGCCAGGGCAGCACCGTGATCTGCCCGCCGCTGGCCGAGGTCGGCCTCGCCGGCTCGTCCAGCTTCGACCCGGCCCGGCTGCACGCCGCCGTCGAGCGCCACGAAGCGCAGAGCCTGATCCTGCTGCCGCAGATGCTGCGCGCCTGGTGCGGCTGGCTGGCCGCCACCGGCCGGCGCGCGCCGGCCTCGCTGCGTTTCGTCGCCGTCGGCGGCGCCGCGGTCGGCGCGCCGGTGCTGCAGGCCGCGCGGGCGCTGGGCCTGCCGGCCTACGAAGGCTACGGCCTGTCCGAAGGCGCCTCGGTGCAGACGCTGAACCTGCCCGGGGCCGACAACGCCGGCAGCGCCGGCCGGCCGCTGCCGCACGCCCGCGTGCGCGTCGCCGCCGACGGCGAGCTGGAGGTCGGCGGCCCGCTGTTCGCCGGCTACGTCGGCGACGCCGCAGCGCGCCACGGCGACTGGTGGCCCACCGGCGACCTGGGCCGCATCGACGACGCCGGCTTCGTGCACGTCGTCGGCCGCAAGAAGAACCTGCTGATCACCGGCTACGGCCGCAACGTCTCGCCCGAATGGCCCGAGACCGCGCTGCGCTGCCAGCCGGCCGTCGCCCAGGCCGTGGTGCTCGGTGACGGCCAGCCGGCGCTGTCGGCGGTGCTCTGGCCGTCGTCGCCCGCGGTCGGCGACCACCAGCTCGACGCCGCGGTGGCCGCCGCCAACGCCACGCTGCCCGACTACGCCCGCGTCGCGCGCTGGACGCGCGCCGCCGACGCCTTCGACGCCGCCTCGGGCCTGGCCACCGCCAACGGCCGCCCGCGCCGCGACGCCATCCTCGCCCGCCATGCCGACGCCCTCGGGCTCGACGCGGCGTCCGCCATCTCCTCCTGCTGACACGCCATGGGATTCCACGCCACCCTGCTCGAACAGACCACCGAGGCCCGCAACGGCCTGCTCGCCACGCCGATCATCCAGGGCGCGCTGCGCGGCGAGGTCTCGCGGCCCAGCTACCTGGCCTTTCTGCGCGAGGCCTTCCACCACGTGCGCCACACGGTGCCGCTGCTGAAGGCCGTTCGCGCCGCGCTGCCCGCGCACCACGCCTGGCTCGAAGGCCCGCTGGACGAGTACATCGAGGAGGAGTCCGGCCACGACGAGTGGATCCTCGACGACATCGCCCACGCCGGCGGCGACGCCGAAGCCGTGCGCCACGGAGCCCCCGGCATCGCCACCGAGGTCATGGTGGCCTACGCCTACGACACGATCGCGCGGCGCAACCCGCTGGGCTTCTTCGGCATGGTGCTGGTGCTCGAAGGCACCAGCGTGTCGCTGGCGCTGCACGCCGCCGACGCCATCCAGCAGGCGCTGGCGCTGCCCGACTCGGCCTTCAGCTACCTGCGCTCGCACGGCACGCTGGACCAGGAGCACGTGCAGCACTTCGAGCTGTTGATGGACCAGATCCACGACCCCGCCGACCAGGCCGCCATCGTGCACGCCGCGCGCGTGTTCTACCGCCTGTACGGCGACGTCTTCCGCAGCCTGCCGCTGCCGCAGCCGCAACCCGTCGAGGAGGCGGCATGAAGATCGACCAGACCCGCGTCGTGCTGACCGGCGCGGCCGGCGGCATCGGCCGCGCGATGGTGCAGGCGCTGGCCGAACAGGGCGCCGCGGTGCTCGGTGTCGGCCGCGGCGCCAGCGGCCCCGGCAACGCCTGGCAACGTGCCGACCTGGCCACGCCCGAAGGCCGCCAGGCTGTCGTGCAGGCGGCGGCCGACTGGAACGCCAACGTCGTCGTGCACGCCGCCGGCGTGCCGGCCTTCGGCGCGCTGGCCCAGGTGCCCGCGGCGCAGGTCGAGCAGGTGCTGCAGACCAACCTGCTGGCGCCGATGCTGCTGACCCAGGCGCTGCTGCCGCAGCTGCAACGCCAGCCGCGCGCCCAGATCGTCTTCGTCGGCTCGGTGCTGGGGCGCATCGGCCTGCCGGGCTTCTCGGTCTACGGCGCCAGCAAGGCCGGCTTGCACGGTTTTGCCGAGGCGCTGCGGCGCGAGCTGGCCGACGGCCCGGTGCGTGTGCAGACGCTGGCCCCGCGCAGCACGCGCACCGGCTTCAACGACGCCGCGGCGCAGGCCTACAACGTCTCCACCGGTGCCGCCAGCGACACGCCCGAGCTCGTCGCCCAGGCGCTGCTGCAGCTGATCGAGAGCGAGGCGCCCGAGCGCACGCTGGGCGGCGGCGAACGTGTCTTCGCCCGCCTGAACGGCCTGCTGGGCGCCTGGATGGACTCCGGCTTCAGCAAACATCGCCGCAGCCTGCCGGCGGCGGCCCCCACCCAAGGACAGACCCGATGAACATCCGTCGCTCCCTGCTGAGCTCCCTCGTCGTCGCCGCCGCCGCGCTGGCTGCGCTGCCGGTCGCCCAGGCCGGCCCGGTCGAGGACGCCGTCACCGCGCTGCAGCACGACTGGGAGGTGATCCGCTACCAGACCCCCGCCGCCGAGCGCGAGAAGCGTTTCGAGACCCTGGTGGCCAACGCCCACAAGACCAGCGAGAGCTTCCCCGGCCGCGCCGAGCCGCTGGTCTGGGAAGGCATCATCGTCAGCTCGCTGGCCGGCGAGAAGGGAGGCCTGGGCGCGCTGGGCCTCGTCAAGCAGGCCAAGGCGCTGTACGAACGTGCGATCCAGATCGACGGCAATGCGCTCGACGGCTCGGCCTACAACAGTCTGGGCGTGCTGTACTACAAGGTACCGGGCTGGCCGCTGGGCTTCGGCGACAAGGCGCGTGCCGGCCAGATGCTGCAGAAGGCGCTGGCGCTGAACCCGCAGGGCATCGACGCCAACTTCTTCTACGGCGAGTACCTGGTCGAGACCGGCCACGAGGCCGACGCCGTGACCTACCTGCAGCGCGCCATCGACGCGCCCGCACGCCCGGGCCGCCAGATCGCCGACGCCGGACGGCGCGAGGAGGCGCGGCAGCTGCTGGCGAAGATCAAGCGCTGAGGCGGCGGCCAGGCGCGACGAGGGTCAGGGCCTCTTCACGAGCCGCTTGACGGTGTCCTCGATCGCCTCCGGCTCGACGGCGCGCAGCATGCCGGCGTGCAGGATCTCCATCTGCTTGGGCGAGAGCGTGCCGGCCGGCGCGCGGGCGCACAGCTCGTTCGGCACCACGGCTCGCTGGAACAACCAGCGCGGCACGTCCTTGCGGACCCAGAGCGTGGAGCCGGCCACCGGCTCCAGGCTGGTGGCGTCGACCAGCACCACCATCATGAACGCGTGCGTGGCGCACAGGCCTCGGCCCGATGTGAAGCCCAGGCCGTCGAGGATGAACTGCGACATCTGCAGGTAGTCCATCGTCCCGTCGCGAACGACGACGGCCAGCAGGTCCGCGTTCGTCTCGCGCGCGATGGCGCGCAGTGCCGGCGCGCCGACCTCCCAGTTCGGCGAGGCCCGCGTGTTCAGCCCCTTGATCACGTAGAGCGTGTTCAGCAGGTCCTTCTGCAGCGGCCCGTGGTAGGGCCGCGCCGTCACGCCCAGCGAGCGCGTGATCTCCTCGGCGTAGAGCGCGGCGAAACGGTCGTCCAGGCCCCATTCGGGCACTTCGAACGGCACGTCGTCGCTGCTGAGGAGACCTTGCTTTCGAAAGCGGATGGTGTCGCCGAGCACCGAGACGACGGCGATCGACCGGGCTTTCTGCAGCGTGTCGGGAGGGACGGTCACGCCGTTCAGCGTGACGCCGCAGCCGGCGATCAGCGAGGCGGCGAGCAGCGTGGCGAGGGTGGCGAGACGTCGGAGCATGTCGATCGGCGTTGAAACAGGTTTTCAGCGGGCGGGCACGAGTTCCCAGCCCTCGGGCCGCCAGCGCAGCAGCAGCGGGGCCAGCGGGTTGGGCGCGCGCGCCATCGTGTCGGCCACCAGCGCACGCAACGCGGCCAGGCCGGCCGGCGAATCGTCGGCCGAGTACAGCAGCAGGTCGGTGGCCGGCACCGCGACGACGAGCACGCCGCCCTGGGCTTCGGCCAGGCCGGCCCAGCTGTCGTGCAGCAGCAGCCGGCTGGGCTGGTAGACGTCGTCGGCCAGCACGCCCAGCCGGCCTGGCGCGACCGGCGGCGCCGCCACCGCCAGCGGCACCAGGCGCGTGCGCAGGTTCTGCAGGCCGCGGGCGTAGGCCTGGTCGTCGTCGAGCCCGAGCTCCTCACGCTGCCCGCTGCCGAGCAGCTGCACCGACCGTTCGCCGTCGAGCACCGGCACGGCCATCAGCCCGCCGACGAAGGGCCGGGCGTCCAGCCGGCCGGGGACACGGCCGCCGGCGATCGACGCCCGGGCGCTGACGACGTAGGCCGCCGAGCGCAGCACGATGCGCAGCGCGTCGGCGCGGGGTTTGGCCTGGGCGTCGCCCAGCGCGGTGGCGACGTCGTGCAGGAAGGCGTCCAGCCGCTCGGCGCAGCCCTCGGCGTCACGCCGGCAGAAGGCGTGGATGCGGTCGAGGTTGATCTGGGCGTCACCCAGGCCCAGCGTCAGCGGGCCCAGCACGGTGACCGGCCTGGACGGCAGCGTGCGCTGCAACTGCCCGGCCGCGTGGCGCGTGAACGGCTCCTCGTCCAGCGGGACCGGCTGCGCGGCGGCGGTGGTGGTGGCCAGGAACAGGGCCAGAGGGGCGAGCGGGGCGAGCAGGCGGTGGCGCATGGTGGGCAGGGCGTGCGGCCGACAGCATAGGCGGCGGCCGTGCTGCGGCGTCCCCTGCTTCGGGTGGCGTGGCGCCGGGGCGTCGCTTGCCGGAGGGACGCCGTGGCGCCCCTCGGCCCCTCGGGGTTGGCAAGCTGTTCGAGGCGGCACGTTTGCCAATTTTTGCCAAGGCGCCTAGGCTCATGCGATGGGCACGATGAACATCTCCCTCCCCGATGCGCTGAAGAGCTTCGTCGACGAGCAGGTCAGCCGGCGAGGCTACGGCACCAGCAGCGAGTACGTGCGCGAGCTGATCCGCCAGGACCAGGAGCGCCAGCAGCTGCGTGGCCTGCTGCTGGCCGGCGCTGCGTCGGCCCCGGCCGTGGTGGCTGACGACGCCTACTTCGACGGGCTGCGCGAGCGCGTGAACACGGCCACCGCAGCGCGCCGCAAAGCGTGAAACGCAAACCCGTCGTCGCGCGCCAGCAGGCCGTCGACGATGTTGCGCAGGCGCTGGACTTCTACCTCGCCGAAGGGGCCGGGACGGCGGCTGCAGGCTTCGTCGACTTGCTGGAGCGGGCGTATGCGCGCATCGGCCGGCATCCGGCAAGCGCTTCGCCGCGCCTGGGGCACGAGCTGAACCTTCCCGGCCTGCGCGCCTGGCCGCTGAAGCGCTACCCGTACCTCGTGTCCTACGTCGAGCGCGACGATCACGTCGACGTCTGGCGCGTGCTGCATGGCCAGCGCGACCTCCCGGCCTGGCTGCGCGAGCCGGGCGATGCTTGATCCTTCGTAGACCGGCGCCGCGACCGTCGGCTACGCTCATGCGTCAGCTCCAGGAGCCGTGCATGAGCCGTCATCACACGAACCTGATCCGCGCGCTGTTCCACGACCCGCCGCCGCACAACCTGCACTGGCGCGACGTCGAGTCGCTGCTGAAGCACGTCGGCGCGACGCTGGAGCCGATCTCCGGCGCGCGCCTGCGTGTCACGCTGGGCAAGGTGGAAGACATCCTGCACCGGCCGCACGGCGGCGACGAGCTCGACCGGCAGTCGGTGCTGCACGTGCGCGCCTTCCTGGGCCGCGCCGGCGTGACGCCCGCGGCCTACGAGTCGCGCGGCGACGCGGCGGGCTGAGCCGGGGCACGCCCGGCGGCTCAGCCCCCTGACCCCCTCACCAGCAGTACTTGTCCTGCATCTGGTTGGCCTCGCGGGTGGCCGCGACACGGGCGCGAAGCTCCGGCGTCGCCAGCGCGTCGCGTTCGCGCGCGGCCTGCGTGCGCAGATCGGCGAGCGCCGCCTCGAGGTGGGCCTGGCGGTCCCCCGGCCGCGCCGGCAGCGCGTCGATGAACAGTGCCCGGTACGGGTGCGCCGCCACCCAGTCCAGCGCCGCCTGGCGTTGCCGCGCCTGGCGGCCCAGGTCGCAGAAGGCGTAGCCGTTGAGGTCGGGCCCGGCGGTGACGGCGAAGTCCCTCGTCGCCTGGGCCACCTGGGCGAGCGCCGGGTGCGACATGTCCAGCACCGCGGCCAGCGTCGCGTAGCGGTCCTTGGCGGCGTAGAACCAGAACACGGCCTCGTCGCGCAGGCCGACGTCGTAGAGCCGGATCGCCAGCACCATCAGCGTCATCGGCGTGACGAGCTCGGGTGCCGCGCGGATGGACTTCTCGACCTCGGCGATGACGGCCGGATCGTGGCTCGCCAGCCGTTCGTCGAAGGCCTTGCCGACCGCCACCTGCGGGCGGCCGCCGTCGTCGGCCGCGGCGGCGTAGTAGGGCAGCACGTAGACGCCGATGCGGCGCACCGGTTCGGCGGCCGTGGCCGACGCCGAGGCCAGCGCCAGGGCGAGCGAGACGAGCAGGGGTTTCATCTTCTATGGGCCGGCGGCGCCGGTCTCAGGGGATGTGTTCGGCCTCGGGCGGCGGTTGCACCCAGCCGTGTTTTCGCTCTTCGTAGACCGAGACGGTGGGCGGCGGGAAAGCCGGGTCGGCAAACGCGCCGACGGGGATCGCGACCGCCTCCGGCATGTCGTCGACGACGTACCAGACCGTCGCGCCGCAGGCCGGGCAGAAGTGGAAACGCACCCGGCCGCCGTCGTCGCCGACACGCACGAACTCGGTCGAGGCGCCGGCGAGCACCACGTCCTCGCGCCGGAAGCGCGCCTGCTGCCCGAACACGCTGCCGGTGCGGCGCTGGCAGGCCAGGCAGTGGCAGATCGAGACGCGCAGCGGCTCGCCGCTCACCGTGGCGGTGAGGCGGCCGCAGGAGCAGGAGGCGAGGCGGGTGGGCATGGCGGTCGAGCGGTCCTCAGTCAAAGTAGGGCTTCAGTGGCGCATCAATCCGTTGGTAGAGCGGATGAACTGGAGATCCGTTCTTGTTCTTGCCGAAGCAAAACACCTTTGCAGGGTCGCAAACTTCCCGAAGGATCGTTTCCACCGCAGGCCCGCGCCCCGACTTGTGGCCGGGGTTCCCCCAGCTGACCACCACGATTCGTGCCCGAGCCGCGATTCTCCGAATCCATTCGTCGTTCTCGCGCAGGTTCACGACGGCGGCATTGCGCAAGTCCGCCGAGTACGTTCCCCGGATAGACATGACGTTCAGCTGGTAATAGGTGCCGACGCCCCAGCATTCCCTGGCTCGCCGCGCCATGCCGTCCACGGTCGGATCGCCGACGTCTTCCGCAGCACCCGATGGATTCATGCTGATGCCGCACGCATAGTCCTCGTGATCGCCCCAGTACCGGAAAAGCGTGAAGCGGTGCGTCCTGTCGGGACTGAAGATGGTGCGTTCGGCCACCAGGGGGTCCACCGCAAGCGTGGGCGACGGGGCCGCCGAGCCGATGGCGGCCGTTGCCGAGCCCCGTACGAGAGGAAACCCGTGCGTCTCACCGGGCATCGCGGTGGCCCCGATGCTCGGCCGGGCCCGTCGCGACGCGCCCCACCCGCGCCACCACCCCCGTCCCGTCCGCCCGCGCCCCGTAGCGCATCTCCAGCCCGTGCAGCACCGCGATGCGCTGCACGATGGACACGCCCAGCCCGCTGCCGCTCTCGGCCTGGCCTTCGGGGCGGCGGAAACGTTCGCCCAGGCGCTGCAGCAGCTCGGGCGCCAGCGGCGGGCCGTCGTTCTCGACACGCAGCGCGTCGGGCTCGAAGACCACCGTCACGCTGCCGCCTTCCGGGGCGTAGCGTGTGGCGTTGTCGACCAGGTTGCGCAGCAGGATCTCCAGCAGCGCCGGGTCGCCGTCCAGCGGCAGCGGCTGCGCCGGCGGCTCGGGCCAGTCGCAGCCCAGCTCGATGCGGCGGCGCTCGGCCAGCGGCAGCGTGTCGCTCATCACCTGGCCGACGATCGGCACCCAGTCGACCGGGCGGCGCTGCGGCAGGCCTTCGGCGGCCTCCACACGCGACAGCGCCAGCATCTGCGACACCAGCCGGTCCATGCGTGCGATGCCGGCTTCGAGCCGGCCTTCGGCGTGCGCGCGCTCGCCGGGGTCGCTGCTGTTGCGCGCCACGTCCCATTGCGCGCGCAGCAGCGCCAGCGGCGTGCGCAGCTCGTGCGCGGCATCGGCGGTGAAACGCCGCTCGCGCTGGCGCGCGGCCTCGATGCGCTCGAACAGCGCGTTCATCGAGCCGACGATCGGCCGCAGCTCCGACGGCGTCTCGTCCAGCGGCAGCGGGCGCAGGCTGTCGGCGTCGCGGCCTTCCAGATCGCCGGCGATGCGGCGCACCGGCTCCAGCGCGCGCCGCGAGGCCCAGGCCAGCGCCAGCAGCAGCGCCGGCAGCATCAGCAGCCAGGGCGCGAGCTGGCCCGACAGCAGGCCCCAGATCAGCTCGTCACGCTCTTCCTGGCGCTGGGCGGCGGCCACGCTCCAGCGGCCGTCGGCCGCCTGCTGGTAGTACACGCGCCAGGCGATGCCGTCGACCTGCAGATCGACGAAGCCGCTGGCGTCGCGCCGCCAGGGCAGGCGCGCGCCCTGCTCGTCGTACAGCAGCGGCCGGCCATCGCCGTCCCAGGCGGCCAGGCCCATGTCCTCCAGCTCGGCGGCGCCGGTGCCGCCTTCGGCCGGCGGCTTGAGCTCGATCTCGGTCAGCTCGCCCTTGGCCGCCATGCCCGACAGCGCGCCGTGCACGGTGCCGGCCAGGCGGATCAGCTCGCTGTCGAACATCTCGTCGACCTCGGTCTGCGCGCTGTCGGTGGCCACGCCGACGGTGATGGCCCACAGCAGCGGCGCGGCCACCAGCACCGCCAGCAGCAGCCGGCGTTGCAGGCTCTGCGGCCGGCGGCCGGCGTCGCCGCTCACGCCTCGTCCCCGTCGGCCGCGCCCAGCGCGTAGCCCACGCCGCGCACGGTGCGCACGATGCCGGGGGCTATCTTGCGGCGCAGGTGGTGGATGTGCACCTCCAGCGCGTTGCTCTCGGGCTCGGCGCCGCCCCAGTCGTAGAGCTTCTCCTGCAGTTGCACCTTGCTCAGCACGCGCTGCGGGTTCATCAGCAGCACCTCCAGCAGCGCCAGCTCGCGCCCGCGCAGCTCCACCGGCTGGCCGCGCCAGTGCACCTGCTTGCTGGCCGGGTCGTAGCGCAGCGCGCCGTGTGTCCACACCGACTGCGAGCGCCCGGCGCTGCGCCGCGCCATCGCGCGCAGCCGCGCGGCCAGCTCGGCGATGGCGATCGGCTTGACGAGGTAGTCGTCGGCGCCGCTGTCCAGGCCCTCGATGCGCTGCTCGATGCCGTCGCGTGCGGTGAGGATCAGCACCGGGCTGTCCAGGCCGCGCTCGCGCCAGCGCCGCAGCCAGGTCACGCCGTCGGTGCCGGGCAGGCCCAGGTCGAGCACGACGGCGTCGTAGGGCGCGCCGCGCAACGCGGCGTCGGCCTGCTGGCCGTCGGGGAAGAGATCGACGGCGTGGCCGGCCTGGCGCAGGCCGGCGCGCAGCGCGTCGCCGAGGTCGGGGTCGTCTTCGACGATGAGCAGTCGCATGGCGGCGACCATTATCGGCCGCCGCCTTGCGCGTGTTCAGCGCAGGCCGAGCACGCGCTCCACCTCGCGCCAGTCGACGATCTTGAAGTTCTGCGCGCCGTCGGGCAGGCGCTTGAAGCCGTCCTGCACGACGAGCGCGCCGCGCGGCAGCGCCGGGCCCAGCGGCGTGCTGGTGACTTCCAGGCCGTCGGTCTCGGACACGCCGTCGATGCCGGCCACCGGGTCCAGACCGATGCGCAGCGCCCCCTTCACGCGCCAGGGCGGCGCGGCCTCGGCCACGACGTAGCTGTCGTTGCCCTGGCTGCTGACGACCAGCCAGCGGCGCCCGGTGTCGCGGTCGTGGTACAGCGCCAGGCCTTCGACGTCGGCCTGCAGCAGGCCGCCGACCTTCAGCACGAGTTGCGGCTTGGGCTCGGCAGCGTTCAGGTCCAGCATCCAGACGCCGCGGTCCTCCTCGCCGATGAAGAGCCGGCCGCTGTCGTCGTCGGCGACGCAGCCTTCGGGCTGCGATTCCAGCTTGAAACGCTGCACGACGCGCCCGCTGAAGACCGGCCGGCCGTCGGCGCCCGGCGCCGCCTCGACGCGGATGCGCTCCACGCGCCCGTCCTTGTCGTTGACCAGCGCCTCCAGCCCGCCGGCCGGCGGCGCGTACAGGCAGGTGCCGTAGACCTCGTCCAGCCCGGTGGCGATCCGGCCGGCGTCGGCGAGCGTGCCGTCGGCGGCGATGGTGAACACCGCCAGCGCCTTCTCGTCGCGCTGCGTGGCCAGCGCCAGGTCCAGCGTCAGCGTGCCGAAACGCAGGCCCTGGCGCACGTCGACGTTGTTCAGCCGGCCGGCTTCGAGCACCTGGCGCTGGCGGCCGTCCAGGCCGTAGACGAACAGGCCCTGCTTCTTGTTCGTGCCCAGCACCAGCGACTTCGCCGGGTCGGCCGGGTGCACCCAGATCGCCGGGTCGTCGGCGGCGTCGCCGAAACGCGGCACCGGGTCGGTCTGGGCGACGGCGCGCACCACCGGCAGCACGGCGCGCGGCGCCGGCGCGGCCCAGGGCAGGGCGCGTGTGGCCCAGCGGCCGGTGGCCTCGTCGTGCCAGGCCAGCCGCAGGCCGGTGGTGTCGGCCTTGGCGGCCAGCGCCTCGACGGCTTTCCGCCCGTCGGCCGGGCCTTGCCGTCGGCGCGCCAGCGCCGTCGGCCTCGCGCCAGAG
>NZ_AEWG01000059.1 GCF_000190375.1 Rubrivivax benzoatilyticus JA2 = ATCC BAA-35 | reverse complement strand
GGAGGCACCGCCGGGCGCGGCTCGGAACGCAGCGCCACGCCCGCCACCGGCACCGCCTCGACCACGGGTGCCGGCGCCTCGGCCGCCGCGGCTTCTGCCGGCGGGGCCGAGGCGTCGAGGACCGGCGGCTGCCACAGCCGCAGGCCCATCGCCCGCAGCATCGCGGCCTGGCGTTCAGACCACATCGCCGGCCTCCTGCGGCACGCGCCGGTTCATCACGATCGCGTCTTCACGCCCCTGCGCCGCCGGGTAGTAGCCGCGCCGGCGCCCGACCGGCGCGAAACCGCGGCGCAGATAGACCGAGATCGCGCGCTCGTTGCCGGCGCGCACCTCGAGCCAGACGACGGGCAGCGCCAGCACGCGGCAGCGTGCGTCGAGCTCGTCGAGCAGCCGCCGGCCCAGCCCGCGGCGCTGCAGCGCCGGCGCGACGGTGACGTTGAGCAGGTGCATCTCGTCGACGCCGACCATCGCGACGTAGTAGCCGGCGAGCACGCCGTCGGCCTCCAGCACCCAGGCTTCGTAACCAGCGGCCAGCGAGTCGACGAAGTTGCCGCGGGTCCACGGGAACTCGTAGGCCCGGGCCTCGACGGCCAGGACCGCGTCGAGGTCGGACAAGCTCATCGCGCGCAGCGTCGCGGCACTCAACGCGAAGCCTCCGCGGCGTCCTTCGCGGCGCGCACGGCCTCGCGTTCACGCGTCGTCAGCGCGACCTTGTCGCGCAGGTACAGCGGCAGCGCCAGCGCCGCGTCGACACCCTCGCCGGCCGCCCAGGCGGCGCGCGCCAGGCGCAGCAGCGCCGCGGGACGGTCGTGCTCGGCGGCGACCACGGCGCGCCCGGGCGCCAGGCCCAGGCGCTCGCCGAAGGCGGCGATCGCGCTGCCGGCCACCACGCCGCCACTGCCGGCGGCCATCGCGGCGAATGCCTCCAGCGTGTACAGCGCCGGCGCGACGAGCTCGTGCCAGCGGCCGTCGGCCCAGCGCCAGCGTTCGGCGTAGACCTCGTCCATGCGCGCGTCCATCGCGACGTCGACCTCGAACTCGGCCGCCTCGGGGGCAAGCTGCACACGCGCGTCCTCGGCAACGATCAGCAGGCTGTCGACCGGCAGCACCGGACAGCCGATGCCGAACGCCAGGCCCTGGGCGACGGCGCAGCTGGTGCGCAGGCCGGTGAAGGCGCCGGGGCCGCGGCCGAAGGCGATGGCGTCGACCTCGGCCAGCACCAGCCCGGCGCGCGCGAGCAGCGCCTGCACGGTGGGCAGCAGCGCCGCGGACGCCTGCGCGCCGCCGGCTTCGTCGGCGGTCCAGGCGCCGTGCGGCGCGGCGAGCGCGACGGCCATGCGTTCGGTGGAGGTGTCGAAGGCGAGCAGACGCGCCGTCTCGGGGCTCGCCGCGGCCACGCTGCCGGGCGGGAGGGACGGATCGGGCATCGGGCGAGTTTAGCCGTGCGATCATCGCCGGATGACCCTGCCGCGTGCCCTCGCCTGCCTCGCGCTCGCGGTCGCCGCGCTGGCCGCGCGGGCGCAGGCGCTGCCCGCCGAGGCACGTGCGGCGCTCGAGCGCGCCGGCGTGCCGGCCTCGGCGCTGGCCGTCGTCGTGCGCGAGCTGCCGGCCGGCCCGACGCGCCTGGCCTGGCAGCCCGAGCTGCCGCTGAACCCGGCCTCGGTGACCAAGCTGGTGACGACGCTGGCGGCGCTGGAACGCCTGGGCACCGGCTGGACCTGGACCACGCCGGTCTGGCTGCAGGGCGAGATCCGCGACGGCGTGCTCGACGGCTCGCTCGTCCTCCAGGGCCGCGGCGACCCGCAGCTCAGCGCCGACCGGCTGCGCGCCGCGCTGCGCCGCGTGCGCCAGATGGGCGTGCTGGAGATCCGCGGCGACATCGTGCTCGACGGCTCGGCCTTCGTCGCCCCCGAGGCGGCGCCTGGCGACTTCGACGGCGACGCCACCCGGCCGTACAACGTGCAGCCGGCGGCGCTGCTGGCGAGCTTTCGCACCGTCGGCTACACCTTCGTGCCCGACCCGGGCGCCGGCGTCGCGCGCGTCATCGCCGACCCGCCGCTGGCCCGCACCCCGGTGCAGGCCACGGTGCCGCTGTCGGCCGCCCCGTGCAGCGACTGGCGCACGGCGCTGGGCGCGAGCTTCGGCCCGGCGGTGCGCTTTGCCGGCCGCTACCCGGCGGCCTGCGGCGAGTTGGCCTGGTACGTCGCCGACCCCGACCCGGCGAGCTACGACGCGCGGCTGCTGGAAGCGCTGTGGGCCGAGGCCGGCGGACGCCTGGCCGGCCGTGCACGCGCCGGCAGCGCACCACGCGACACCGCGCCGAGCTTCGAGCTGCGCTCGCCGCCGCTGGCCGACCTGCTGCGCGACATGAACAAGCTCAGCCAGAACACGATGGCCGAGCAGATCACGCGCACGCTGGCGCTGCAGCGCCGCCCCGACCTGCCGGCCGACGCCGCCGGCGCACGCAGCGCCCTCGCCGAATGGCTGGACCAGGCGCTCGGCCCGCTGCCGCCGGGCACCGTCATCGACAACGGCTCGGGGCTGTCGCGCACGACCCGGCTCAGCGCCGGACTGCTGGCGCGGCTGCTGGAGCGCGGCTACGCCAGCCCGGCGATGCCGGAGTTCGTCGCCTCGCTGCCGGTGGCCGGCATCGACGGCACGATGCGCCGCGCCAAGGCGCTGACGCCGGGCCGCGCGCACCTGAAGACCGGCTCGCTGCGCGACGTCGCGGCGCTGGCCGGCTACGTGCTCGCCGACAGCGGCCGGCGCTACGCCTTCGTCGCGCTGCTGCAGCACCCCAACGCCGCTGCCGCACGCCCGGCCTTCGAGGCCCTGCTGCAATGGACCGCACGCGACGCCGGCGCGGCCGCCGCACCATGACGCTGGCCGACGCCATCGGCTACCTCGCCGCCACGCTGACCACCGCGGCCTTCGTGCCGCAGGCGCTGCTGACACTGCGCACACGCGACGTCAGCGGCATCTCGCTGGGCATGTACGGCGTGTTCACGACCGGCGTGGCGCTGTGGCTGGCCTACGGCATCGCGCTCGGCGAGTGGCCGATCATCGTCGCCAACGCCGCGACGCTGGCGCTGGCGGCGACGATCCTGACGCTCAAGATCACGATCGAGCGCCGGCAGCGCCGCACACGCCGCGACGGCGGCGCCTGAAACGACACGAGGCCCGCGGGCGCTGCCGGCGGGCCTCGTGCAGCAGGGGCGCGGCGCGCCCCGCCGGGCGATCAGAAGCTGTAGCTGACGCCGCCGGTGAAGACCACCGGGCGGTAGTTCACCGTGGTCTTGATGACCGCGGCGCCTTCGCCGACCAGCTCGCTCTTGACCTTGATGACCGCGACGCTGGCGAACACGCCCCAGTCCTGGTCGAGCTTGTAGGAGAAGCCGGCTTCGGCCGCCGGACCCCACGAGTCTTCCATGTGGATCTTCCAGCCGTAGGGCGACTTGCGCTTGGCGAAGTGGGTGTAGTTGATGCCCAGGCCGACGTACGGGCGGAACTTGTCCGCCGGCGCGCCGAAGTGGTAGTTGAACAGCAGCGTCGGCGCCACCGAGCGCGCCTCGACCACCTTGCCGAGGTAGTCCACCGAGCCGTCGGCGTAACCCTCGATCTTCGGCGGGATGCCGAGCACGAGTTCGACGCCGATGTTCGGCGACACCATGCGCTCGTAGATGAAGACCGCCGTCGTCGCGTCGGTCGTGTTGGCGTCGGCGCCGGGCGGCACGCCCAGGCCGGTCACGCCGTTGGTCTGGGAATGCGTGTCGTAGCGCGTGATGCCGGCCTTGAGGACGTTGAGCTTGTAGTCCTGGGCCTGGGCCAGGCCCGCGGCACCGGCCGCGAGCGCCAGCACCGCCAGCGCGCGAATCGTCTTGTTCATGTCGTGATTCCTTGTCGTGGCGTTCGCGTCGTCGTCAGTCGTCCGCGGCGATCCAGCCAAACGATCTCAGCTGGGCCAGGACCTGGCGGGCGTAGTACGCGTGGCCCCCGGTGCTCGGGTGCACGCCGTCGGCGAAGAACCACGTGGACGGATCGGCCCCGTCGACGAGGCCGTTGAACGGGAAGCCGGGCGTCGCGTTGCAGAACAGCGAGGAGCCGTCTTTGATGGCCTCGCCAGTGAAGTCGAAGATCTTCTGGACGCTGCAGGCCGGCGTCGTGATGTTCCAGCTGCCGGGGTTGGCGTAGACCGAGGCGCCGATGGCGGCCATGTCGAGGATCTGCACCGGCTGGCCGTCGAGACCGGCCTTGAGCCAGAAGTTGAAGGTCTCGGTGATGGTCTTCAGCACGCCCTGGATGCTCGCCGGGTAGGCCTGGAACCTGGGCGTCAGCGCCGAGTTCGGCAGGTTGCCGATCGCGACGTACTTGCCGCCGTTGGCGAGGATCTTGGTCTTCACGTAGCCGGCCAGCTCGAGCGCGGCTTCCTTCACGCCCTCCTGCGCGGCGCTCTGCGCGTCGTACATCAGCTTGTTGCCGCGCTCGGCGCTGATCTCGCCGGCGATGACCTGCGCCTGGATCGCCTGCACCGTCGTGGCGAAGGTGTTCAGCTGCACGAAGGCGTCGTTGTTGCCGGCCCAGATCAGGATCAGGTCGGTGTCCTTGAACGTGTGGCCGAAACGCTCGCTGGCGAGGTAGTTGTCGATCTGCGTGACAACGGGGACGGTCAGCGCGCCGCCGTCGCGGCCGATGCCGACCGGGTTGGTGACACGCGAGCCGCCCTGGGCGAAGCCGGTGCAGGTGTTGTTCGCGGCCGGGCAGTCGGTGCTCGGCAGGCCGGCGAAGCCGGTCATCGCCGGCGTGACCGCCAGCCCCAGCGCGTCGGCGACATGCTCGACCCAGATGTAGCCGTCGGTGCCGGCCAGGTTGGTCGTGAACTTGCCGCCCAGCGGGCCGGTCTTCGGCGCATAGGTGCCGACGTCGCTCAGGCTGTCGCCGAACGAGACGACCGCGGTGAACGAACCGAGCGTCGTCGGTGCGCCGGAAGGGCCGTCACTGGCCGGATCGGGATTGCCGCCGCCGCATGCCGCCAGCAATGCCGCGCTGACGGCGGCCGCGAGCACGCCTCTGCGCATCTTCATCATGTCTGCCCCGCTTTCCTGATGTATTCGAACGCCCGTCACGAACGTTCGTTCTATTTTGGCGAGGCGACTATAAGCGGGCTCGGGCCGACTCTGCGAAGAGGAAACCCGGGCAGCGGCCTGCGGCCGCGACGGCTCAGAACGGGTTGTTCTCGGCGCGATCGATCGCCATGCGGCCGATTTCGTAGTGGCCACGCGGCCCCAGGTGCCAGGCATCGGCCCACAGGTGGGAGCTGCTGGTGGCCCCTTCGACCAGCGTCTGACTGTTGCAATCCGGCAACTCGGCGGTCGTCAGGCAGGCCGCATCCTTCACGTTGCTCAGGTTGAAGCTGCCCGGCGACTTCTTCATCACCTGGATCCGGGTGTCGGCCTGGACCAGGCCGATGTAGCGGCCGTCGATCAGGATGTTGGTGCCCAGCGAGATGTTGAAGGACTGCACGAGCGCGGAGATGAAGGCCGCGCGGTCGACGTCGGTGTTGGCGGCCTTCTCGGCCAGCGCGTAGGGCGACAGGCCCATGTCGGGCAGGTTCGACAGGATGACCTTGCCGCCCAGGTCGACGATCTTGTTGACCTGGCGCGCCAGGGCCTTGCCGCGGGCGGCCGCGTCGTCCTTCAGGTCGGACATGCTGCGCGTCGGATAGGCCCGGTACAGGTCGAGGATGTCGTTGGCGCCGACCATCACCGCCACCAGATCCTTGTCGCGGAAGCCGCCGTCGCCCACCTGGGCGTCGATCTGCGCCTGCAGGTCGGCGACACGCGCGTTCTCGGTGGCGCGGAAGAAGGCCTTGACGTTGCCGTTCTCGGGGTCGCACTGCTCGAAGACGAAACCGTAGTTGCCCGCCAGGCGCTGCACCCAGATCGGGTTGCCGGTGCACGAGAAGGTCTCGACCGAGGTCGTGCTGTCGACGGTGACGCTGTTGATGCTCCAGCGCTTGCCGCCGGAGGTCAGCAGGCTGTTCTCGTCGCCGAAGACGATCACCCGGCCCGGGTCGAAGGCGTCGTACTGCGAGGTGCCGCCGCCACAGGCCACGAGCGCTGCCGCGATGGCGACGCCACCGATCACGCGACGCAGGAGGCGGCCGCGATTCAGGAAGAGGGACATGAGGACTCCGAAACGGAAGCGGCTAGGTGCTGGGGTCAGGCGGCGGCGCGCGTCAGACGGTCGCGCACGCCGTCCCACTCGGGACCCGCCGGCGGCTGCTCGACCCAGACGAGCGACGCGCCACCGGCATCGAAGCCGCGCAGGGCCGCGAACAGTTCGTGCGCGGCGGCT
Source organism: Rubrivivax benzoatilyticus JA2 = ATCC BAA-35 (assembly GCF_000190375.1). Taxonomy (GTDB): domain Bacteria; phylum Pseudomonadota; class Gammaproteobacteria; order Burkholderiales; family Burkholderiaceae_C; genus Rubrivivax; species Rubrivivax benzoatilyticus. Next base: position 24,433 of record NZ_AEWG01000059.1, on the reverse strand, counting down.
GCGGGATCGGCCGGCATCGGCCGGTGCTGCACGCTGGAACCCGGCGGCGGAACGACGCGGGAATATACCGCGACGCCCGCTGGCACCGGTTTCCGCAGGACGGCCATCAGTGACGCCGTGTCCAGCAGCCGGATCCGGGCCGCCGGCGCGTAATGCGACTCGAGCGTGCCCGACGCGCGCGGCGAATCGGCACCGGCCGCGGCCAGCGGCGCGCCGATCACGGCCTCGATCTCGCGCCGGTCGAGCGCGCCCGGACGCAGCAGCGCCGGACGTTCGCCCGAGCAGTCGACGATCGCCGACTCGATGCCGACCTCGCAGGCCCCGCCGTCGACGATCAGCAGACCGTCGCCGAACTCGCCGACCACGTGCGCGGCGGTCGTCGGACTGACGCGGCCGAAGCGGTTGGCACTCGGCGCCGCGACGCCGGGCACGCCCAGGCGCGCGGCCTCACGCAGCAGCGCCAGGGCCACCGGATGCGAAGGCAGACGCAGCCCGATCGTGTCCTGGCCGCCGGCGGCGGCCTCGCCGCGGCCTTCGCGGCGGCGCAGGATCAGCGTCAGCGGCCCGGGCCAGAAGCGCGCCATCAGCGCCTGGGCCACCGGCCCCGGCGGCTCGGCGAACTCGGTGACCGCGGCCGCGTCGGCGACGTGCACGATCAGCGGGTGGTCGTCCGGGCGGCCCTTGACCGCGAACACCGCGGCGGTGGCGACGTCGCGGTCGGCGCGGGCCCCCAGGCCGTAGACGGTCTCGGTCGGGAAGGCGACCAGACCGCCGTCGCGCAAGCGTTCGGCGGCGCTGGTGATCGAAGCGGGCTTGGTTCCGTCGAGGATCGGCATCGTCGTCCTCAGAAGGCCGGCAGGCCCAGGCACTCGCAGACCCGGAGCGCCGTCGCGCGGGCGCTCTCGGCGTCGGCGGCGGTGACGGTCAGGTGGCCCATCTTGCGGCCACGGCGCGCGTCGGTCTTGCCGTACAGGTGCAGCGCGACGCCGGGCAGCGCCAGCACGCCGGCCCAGTCGGGCGTGCGCGGCTCGGCCGTGCCATCGGGGAACCACAGGTCGCCGAGCAGGTTCAGCATCACCGCCGCCGAATGCAGGCGCGGTGCGGCCAGCGGCAGCCCGGCCAGCGTGCGCAGCTGCAGCTCGAACTGCGAGACGTCGCAGGCGTCCAGGCTGTAGTGGCCGGAGTTGTGCGGCCGCGGCGCCATCTCGTTGGCGACCAGGCTGCCGTCGGCGAGCACGAAGAACTCGACGCAGAGAACGCCGACGTAGTCCATCGACGCGGCCAGCCGGCCGGCGCAGTCGACGGCCTGGGCGGCGAGTTCGGGCGACACGCCCGGCGCCGGCACCTGGGTGACGGCGAGGATGCCGTCGCGGTGCAGGTTCTGCTGCACCGGCAGATGCACCAGCGCGCCGTCGCGCCCGCGCGCGACGATGACGCTGAGCTCCAGCGCCAGCGGCAGGCGCTTCTCGAGCACGCAGGCGGCGCGGCCCAGGCGCTGCCAGGCGGCGGCCAATTCCTCGGTCGTCGCGACCGAGGCCTGGCCCTTGCCGTCGTAACCCAGGCGCGCGGTCTTCAGGATGCCGGGCAGCAGCGCGGCGGCGGCGGCGAGGTCGGCCTCATGCTCGATCGTCGCGAACGGCGCGCAGGGCACGCCGGAGCGCTGGAAGTGGCGCTTCTCGGCGGCGCGGTCCTGGCAGATCTCGACCGCGGCGGCAGCCGGCGCGACCGGCACCCGTTCGGCCAGCGTGCGCAGCGAATCGGCCGGCACGTTCTCGAACTCGGTCGTCACCGCGTCGCAGGCCGAGGCCAGCTCGGCGAGGCCCGCAGCGTCGGTGTAGGCCGCGGCGACGTGCCGATGGGCGACGAGCCCGGCCGGGCTGGTGGCGTCGGGCTCGAGCACGACGGTGCGGTAGCCCATCGTCTGCGCGGCGTGCACGAACATGCGGCCGAGCTGGCCGCCGCCCATCACGCCGAGCGCGGCACCGGGGAGCAGCGGCGCGTTCACTTGAGATCGGCCGTCATCGCGCGCGCGACTTCGGTCTGGCGGACGCGGAAGGCGGCGAGCTTGGCGTGCAGCGCCTCGTCGTCGGCGGCCAGCATCGCCACGGCGAACAGCGCCGCATTGGCCGCGCCGGCAGCGCCGATCGCGAAGGTCGCCACCGGGATGCCCTTGGGCATCTGGACGATCGAGTACAGCGAGTCCACACCCTGCAGGTGGCGGCTGGCCACCGGCACGCCGAGCACCGGCACCGTGGTCTTGGCCGCGACCATGCCCGGCAGGTGCGCGGCGCCGCCGGCGCCGGCGATGATCGCGCGCAGGCCGCGCTCGCGCGCCGTCTCGGCGAACGCGAACATCTCGTCGGGCATGCGGTGCGCCGACAGCACGCGCGCCTCGTAGGGCACGTCGAACTCCTGCAGCAGCTCGGCCGCGCCGCGCAGCGTCTCCCAGTCGCTGGAGGAGCCGAGCACGATGGCCACGCGCGGCAGGCGCGCCGGGGTGTCGAGGGAACTCAAGAGAACGATTCCTTGCAGATCAGGGGTGGATGGCGCAAACCGCCATCCTCGCACGAACCGGCGGTGCCCCCGCCGGCGTCAGGCCGCCAGGCGCGAAGGATGCAGCCCAGCGAGCCCGGCCTTGAGGCGGCCGATCTCGGAATCGTACCGTCCCTGGACATCGGCCAGGACGCTGGCCCAGGCCTCGGCGCGCTCCGGGTGGCCCAGCGCCCGGGACAGGCGCGCATGCTGCAGCAGGAACAGCAGCTGGTCCTCGAGCGCGAGGCCCGCGTGCAGCGCCGGATCGAGCCGGTCCAGCGCCTGCCGGGCATCGCCGTCGCGGCCAACGTCCAGCAGGCACGCGGCGCGTTCGATCTCGAGCATCAGCCGGTCGGCATGGAAACCGAAGCGGGTGTCCTGCTGCCGCAGAAGCTCGTCGTAGATCACGAGCGCGCGAGCGGGCTCGCCGCCGAGCAGGGCCACGCGCGCACGGCAGGCATCCTTCAGCTGCATCAGCGAACGCTGATGCGCGCCGAGGCAGTAGGCGTAGGCCGACTCGACGCCGATGCCGGCCATCTGCAGCTCGTCGGCATCGAGCCGCCCGCGCAGCGCGTCCAGCCGCAGCGTGACCAGCGACATCGCCGGGCGGTTGTAGACCAGCGCGCCGATCGTCGCGTCGTCGCCCAGCGTGATCGCCTCGCGGCGGGCCCTCTCGTACCAGGGGCGTGCGGCCTGAGGCTGGCCGGCGAACTGGTGCGCGCTGCCGATCAGCACGCAGACCCGGCTGCTCGCCTCGAGGCAGGCGCCGGGGCGGTCGAAGCAGGGCTCGAAAGCCTTCAGCATCGCGTCGAAGTCGCCGCGCACGAACTGCATGTGCCCCAGCCACGCGGCGGTGAGGCGGATCAGGTCGTCGTGGCGCCAGGCGAGCGCGACGGTGTGGGCGCGCAGGATGCGGTCGGTGGCCAGCGGATCCATGTTGTCGAAGAACAGGATCAGCCCTTCGAGCAGCATGATGCGCACGGCGATGCGGCTGGCGCGGCCGTCGCCGTGCTCGCGCCGCAGTTGCGCTGCGACGAGCTGCGCGGCGGCGATGTCGCCGACCCGCGCCAAGTAGCAGCCGCGTTCGGCGGCCAGTTCGGCGCGCCGAAGCGGATCGCGGCAGCCGGCAAGCTCGTGGTCCAGACGGGCGAGCAGCCGGCTCATGGCGTCACGCGGGCGCGGTGAGGCGCTCGCAGGCGAGCGCGTAGCGCGCGGTGCTGGCCGCGGCCACCTCGGCCGGCAGGCGCGGCGCCGGGGCGCGCTTGTTCCAGGGCTGGCCGTCGACGGTGGCCGTCTCCAGCCAGTCGCGCACCGGCTGCTTGTCGTAGCTCGGCGGGTTCTCGCCCTCGACCCAGCCCGAGGCCTCCCAGAAGCGAGAGGAGTCGGGCGTCAGCACCTCGTCCATCAGCGTCAGCGTGCCGCGCTCGTCGAGGCCGAACTCGAACTTGGTGTCGGCGATGATGATGCCGCGCGTCAGCGCGTGCGCCGCGGCCGCCTCGTACAGGCGGATCGAGACTTCGCGCACCTGGGCGGCGAGTTCGGCGCCGATCATCTGCTCCATGCGCTCGAACGGGATGTTCTCGTCGTGGTCGCCAACGGCGGCCTTGGTGGCCGGCGTGAAGATCGGTGCGGGCAGGCGGCTGGCGTTCTTCAGCCCCGGCGGCAGCGCGACGCCGCAGACGGTGCCGCTCTGTTGGTACTCCTTCCAGCCGGAGCCGGCGAGATAGCCGCGCACGACGGCCTCGACCGGCAGGCCCTTCAGGCGCTTGACGAGCATCGAGCGGCCGCGCACCTGGGCCACCTCGTCGGCGGCGACGACCGAGCACGGATCCTCGCCGGTCAGGTGATGGGGCACGATCGAGCCGAGCTTGTCGAACCAGAACAGCGCCATGCGCGTCAGCAGCTCGCCCTTGCCCGGGATCGGGTCATCGAGCACGACATCGAAGGCCGAGAGACGGTCGCTGGCGACCATCAGGATGCGGTCTTCGCCCACTGCGTAGTTGTCACGCACCTTGCCGCGCGCCAGCAGCGGCAGAGAGTGGAGATCCGACTGGTACAGGGCTGTGCTCATGCGCTCTCGCGGGGCGACCCGCGCTCAAAGTGTGGGGCTGAAAATGCACGAGGGGGCCTCGGTCGCGGCCCCCTCTTCGTCTCGGCGACGGACGCTGCCGCCGCCACGAAAATCATCAGTTGACGAGCTGCGCCAGCGTGCCCGCGGCGTACTTGCGGGCCATCTCGGCCATCGGCACCGGCTGGATCTTCGCGCCCTGGCCTTCGCAGCCGAACTCGAGGTAACGCTGCTTGCAGATCTGCTTGGCGGCCTCGCGCGCCGGCTTCAGCCACTCGCGGGCGTCGAACTTCGACGGATTCTCGGCCATGAACTTGCGCGCCGCGGCCGTCATCGCCAGGCGGATGTCGGTGTCGATGTTGATCTTGCGCACGCCGTGCTTGATGGCTTCCTGGATCTCCTCGACCGGCACGCCGTAGGTCTCCTTCATCTCGCCGCCGTACTGGTTGATCAGCGCCAGCAGGTCCTGCGGCACCGACGACGAGCCATGCATCACGAGGTGGGTGTTCGGGATGCGCAGGTGGATCTCCTTGACGCGCGAGATCGCCAGGATGTCGCCGGTGGGCTTGCGCGAGAACTTGTAGGCGCCGTGGCTGGTGCCGATGGCGATCGCCAGCGCGTCGAGCTGGGTCTGCTTGACGAAGTCGGCGGCCTGCTCGGGGTCGGTCAGCAGCGCCGAGTGGTCGAGCTTGCCGACGGCGCCGATGCCGTCCTCCTCGCCCGCCTCGCCGGTCTCCAGCGAGCCCAGGCAGCCGAGTTCACCTTCGACGGTGACGCCGACCTCGTGCGCCATCGCGACGACCTTGCGCGTCACGTCGACGTTGTACTCGTAGCTCGACGGCGTCTTGCCGTCTTCCATCAGCGAGCCGTCCATCATCACCGAGCCGAAGCCCAGGTCGATGGCGCCGCGGCAGATCGCCGGGCTCTGGCCGTGGTCCTGGTGCATGACCAGCGGCACGGTCGGGAAGGCTTCGACGGCGGCCTGGATCAGGTGCTTGATGAAGGCCTCGCCAGCGTACTTGCGGGCCCCGGCGCTGGCCTGCAGGATGGCCGGCGCGCCGACTTCCTTGGCCGCTTCCATCACGGCCTGCACCTGCTCGAGGTTGTTGACGTTGAAGGCCGGGATCCCGTAGCCGTTTTCGGCGGCGTGGTCCAGCAGCTGACGCATCGAGACGAGTGGCATGGTGGTCTTCCCGCGGAGTGAATAGAGGGCGTCCGGCCACGCGACGCGCGCCGGACATGCGAAAGATTCTAGCCACTGCCCCCCGCGGCACCCCCGGTACGACCAGGCCGCAGGCGGGTATGCGCGCGCCGCGTCAGGCGACGCGGCAGACCTTGAGCAGGCCCATCGGGGTCAGGTCCATGGCCCATCGGGCGGCCCATAGGGGTCAGGTCTCGGGAGACCTGACCCCGGACTTCGCGCGGGAGACCTGACCCCAGACTTCCCCGGCCTTCGCGGGAGACCTGACCCCGGCCTTCGGTGGCATGCCGGTGGCCCGGCGTCGCCTCGACGCTGCCCCGGTCAGCCGACGCGGCAGACCTTGAGCATGTTCGTGCCGCCGGGGTGGCCCATCGGCTCGCCGCAGGTGATCGCGTAGGTGTCACCCGGGCGCAGCACGCCGCGCTGCACGAGGACGCGCTCGGCTGCGGCCAGCGCCTCGTCACGGTCGGTGAACTTGGGCACCAGCAGCGGCGTGACGTTGCGGTACAGCGTCATGCGGCGCTGCGGCGCCGACGAAGACGTCAGGCCGTAGATCGGCACCTTGATGTGGTGGCGGCTCATCCACAGCGCCGTCGAGCCCGACTCGGTCAATGCCAGGATCGCGCGGCAGCCCAAGTGGTGGGCGGTGAACAGCGCGCCCATCGCGATCGACTGGTCGATGCGGCCGAATCGCTTGTTGGCGAAGTCGGTCTCGAGGCGGAAGTCGTCGGCGGCCTCGGCCTCGAGCGCGATCGCGGCCATCTGCTGGATGGTCTCGACCGGGTAGCGGCCGGCGGCGGTCTCGGCGCTGAGCATCACCGCGTCGGTGCCGTCGAGCACGGCGTTGGCGACGTCGCTGACCTCGGCGCGTGTCGGCACCGCGTTGACGATCATCGACTCCATCATCTGCGTGGCGGTGATCGCGATCTTGTCGGCCTCGCGCGCCATGCGGATCATGCGTTTCTGCAGCGCCGGCACCGCGGCGTTGCCGACCTCGACCGCGAGGTCGCCACGCGCGACCATGATGCCGTCGGAGGCCCTCAGGATCTGCTCGAGCACGGGGATGGCCTCGCTGCGCTCGATCTTGGCGATCAGCCCCGGCTTGTGGCGCCAGGGTTCGCCGGCGACGTTGCACAGCTGGCGCGCCATCTCCATGTCGGTGGCGCTCTTCGGGAAGCTGACGGCGACGTAGTCGGCCTGGAAGCTCATCGCGGTGCGGATGTCCTCCATGTCCTTGGCCGTCAGCGCCGGTGCGGTGAGCCCGCCGCCGGCCTTGTTGATGCCCTTGTTGTTGGACAGCTCGCCGCCGACGACGACGCGGGTGACGACGCGGTCGCCGACCACCTGCTCGACCGACAGCTTGATCAGCCCGTCGTTGAGCAGCAGCGTGTCGCCGGGGCGCACGTCGCGGGGCAGGTCCTTGTAGTCCAGGCCGACGCATTCGACGTCGCCGGGCTCGCTGCGCGAGGCGTCGAGCACGAAGCGCGCGCCGTTCTGCAGCTCGACCTTGCCTTCGGCGAACTTGCCGACGCGGATCTTCGGGCCCTGCAGGTCGGCCATGATGGCGACCTCCTTGCCCGCCGCGGCGGCGACCTGGCGCACGAGGTTGGCGCGGTCGATGTGGTCCTGCGCCTTGCCGTGCGAGAAGTTCATGCGCACGACGTCGACGCCGGAACGGATCATCGCCTCCAGCACCTCCGGCGAAGAGGAGGCGGGGCCGAGGGTGGCGACGATCTTCGTGGCACGCATGGCGGCTCTTTTCTCGAAACGCTGGAAACCCAGCGCCTGCAATTATGGGCAGAAGACCTGCCGCCGCCATGTTTGCCCGGGTACGGCCTGATTACCTCGTGGCTTGTCGCACGGCCGCCAGCGCCACCGCCTCGGCCACCGCCAGCGCGGTGATGTTGATGACCCGGCGCACGGTGGCCGACGGCGTCAGGATGTGCGCCGGCGCCGCCGTGCCCAGCAGCATCGGACCGACGGTGACGCCGTGGCCGCTGGTCATCTTCAGCACGTTGAACAGGATGTTGGCGGCGTCCAGATTGGGCAGCACCAGCACGTTGGCGCTGCCGGTCAGCGTGCTGTCGGGCAGGTAGCGTGCGCGCACCTCGGCCGACAGCGCGGCGTCGCCATGCAGTTCGCCGTCGCACTCGATGTGCGGCGCCATCTGCACGAAGAGGTCGCGTGCGGCGCGCATGCGCCGGGCCGAAGCCCGCGCCGACGAGCCGAAGATCGAGTGCGACAGGAAGGCCACCTTCGGCGGCAGGCCGAAGCGCTGCACCTCCTCGGCGGCCATCAGCGCGATCTCGGCGAGCTGCTCGGCGCTGGGCTCCTCGTTGACGAAGGTGTCGGCCACGAACAGCGTGCCGCTGTCCAGCGGCAGGGCGTTCATCGCCGCGAGCGTCCTGGCGCCCGGCTTCAGGCCGATCGCCGCACGCACGTGTTCCAGATGCGAGTCGTAGCGCCCGGCGAGGCCGCAGACCATCGCGTCGGCCTCGCCGCGGCGCACCATCAGCGCCGAGGTCAGCGTGTGCGAGCGCCGCACCGTCGTGCGCGCCGCTTCGGGCGAGATGCCGTCGCGGCCCATCAGGCGGTGGTAGGCCTGCCAGTACTCGTCGTAGCGCGGATGGTCGGCCGGGTCGACGACCTCGTAGTCGCGGCCGGCTTCGAGCCGCAGCCCGGCCTGCGCCGCACGTTCGGCGATGACACCCGGGCGGCCGACGAGGATCGGCCGCGCCAGCCCTTCGTCGAGCACGGCCTGCACCGCACGCAGCACGCGTTCGTCCTCGCCCTCGGCGTAGACGACACGCGCCGGGCGCGCCTTGGCGGCGTTGAACACCGGGCGCATGAACATGCCGGTCTGGTAGACGAAGCGCGTCAGCGACTGGCGATAGGCATCCAGGTCGGCGATCGGCCGCGTCGCGACGCCGGACTCGGCCGCCGCCTTGGCCACCGCCGGCGCGATGCGCAGGATCAGGCGGGCGTCGAACGGCGTCGGGATCAGATAGTCGGGACCGAACTTCAGTTCCTTGCCGGCGTAGGCCGCGGCGACCTCGCTGCTGGCCTCGGCCTTGGCGAGCGCGGCGATCTCGTGCACGCAGGCGACCTTCATCGCCTCGGTGATCTTCGTCGCGCCGCAGTCCAGCGCCCCGCGGAAGATGTACGGGAAACACAGGACGTTGTTGACCTGGTTCGGGTAGTCGCTGCGGCCGGTGGCGATGATGCAGTCCGGACGCACGGCCTTGGCCAGTTCGGGGCGGATCTCGGGCTCGGGGTTGGCCAGCGCCAGGATCACCGGCTGCGCGGCCATCGTCGCCACCATCTCGGGCGTCAGCACGCCGGCGGCCGAGCAGCCGAGGAAGACGTCGGCCCCGGCCACGGCGTCGGCCAGCGTGCGGCCGGTGCTGCGCTGGCAGTAGCGCATCTTCGACTCGTCGAGCTTGCCGGCCAGCACGTCGGCACGTTCGGACTGGATCAGGCCCTTGGAGTCGCAGACCCAGACGTTCTCGCGCCGCACGCCGAGGTCGACCATCAGGTCCAGGCAGGCGATGGCCGCGGCCCCGGCGCCCGAGACCGCCAGCTTGACGCTGGCAATGTCCTTGCCGACGAGCTCCAGCGCGTTGAGCAGCGCTGCCGACGAGATGATCGCCGTGCCGTGCTGGTCGTCGTGGAAGACCGGCACGTTCATGCGCTCACGCAAGCGGCGCTCGATGTAGAAGCACTCGGGCGCCTTGATGTCCTCGAGGTTCACGCCGCCCAGCGTCGGCTCCAGCGCGGCGATGATCTCGACGAGCTTGTCGGGGTCGCGTTCGGCGAGCTCGATGTCGAAGACGTCGATGCCGGCGAACTTCTTGAACAGGCAGCCCTTGCCTTCCATCACCGGCTTGCCGGCCAGCGGGCCGATGTCGCCCAGGCCCAGCACCGCGGTGCCGTTGGTCACGACGGCCACCAGGTTGGCGCGCGAGGTGTACTCGGCGGCCAGCGCCGGGTCTTCCTCGATCGCCAGGCAGGCGTAGGCGACGCCTGGCGAATAGGCGAGCGACAGGTCGCGCTGGTTGGACAGCGGCTTGGTCGGCGTGACGGAAATCTTGCCGCGCACTGGCGCGCGGTGGTAGTCCAGCGCCGCCTCGCGCAGTGCGCGTTCGGCGTCGGAGAGGGGGGTGTTCACGGTGAGCCTCCTGTTCGCGCGGCGGCGACGGTTGCGGCCAGGGCGGGAGCGGGTACGGTACCTGACCCTAAGCCGTCGAGAAGCGGGGTCAGAAAGGCGGGGTCAGGTCTTGCAAGACCTGACCCCCTGCGGCGTGTGCGGAAAGACTAGAAAGACGGGGTCAGGTCTCGCGAGACCTGACCCCACGCGGCGCGTGCGTGCCTCGTGCTCAGCCGGCGGCGCGGCGCGACAGGATCTCGAAGGCCGGCAGGGTCTTGCCCTCGAGCACCTCGAGGAAGGCGCCACCGCCGGTGGAGATGTAGCCGATGTCCTGTTCGATGCCGTACTTGGCGATCGCGGCCAGCGTGTCGCCGCCGCCGGCAATGCTGAAGGCGTCGCTGGCGGCGATCGCGCGCGCCACCGTCTCGGTGCCGTGGGCGAAGGCGTCGAACTCGAAGACGCCGACCGGGCCGTTCCAGACGATGGTGCCGGCGGCCTTCAGCTTGTCGGCCAGCAGCGCCGCGGTCTTCGGGCCGATGTCGAGGATCAGGTCGTCGTCGGCGACGTCGGCGGCAGCCTTGACGGTGGCCGGCGCGTCGGCGGCGAAGGTCTTGGCGGTGACGACGTCGACGGGAATCGGCACCTCGGCGCCACGGGCCTTCATCGCCTCGATGACGGCCTTGGCCTCGCCGACGAGATCGGGCTCGGCCAGGCTCTTGCCGATCTTCAGGCCGGCGGCCAGCAGGAAGGTGTTGGCGATGCCACCGCCGACGATCAGGCCGTCGACGTTCTTCGCCAGGCTCTGCAGGATCGTCAGCTTGGTGCTGACCTTGCTGCCGGCGACGATGGCCACCAACGGCCGCTTCGGGTTGGCCAGCGCCTTGCTGATGGCGTCGATCTCGGCAGCCAGCAGCGGGCCGGCGCAGGCGATCTTGGCGTACTCGGCGATGCCGTAGGTGCTGGCCTCGGCGCGGTGCGCGGTGCCGAAGGCGTCGTGCACGAAGATGTCGCACAGCGCGGCCATCTTGCGCGCCAGCTCTTCCTTGTTCTTCTTCTCGCCCTTGTTGACGCGACAGTTCTCCAGCAGCACGACCTGGCCGGGCTGGACGGCTACGCCGTCGACCCAGTCGGCGACCAGCGGCACCTCGCGGCCGAGCAGCTCGCCCAGGCGCTTGGCGACCGGCGCCAGCGAGTCCTCGGGCTTGAACTCGCCTTCGGTCGGGCGGCCCAGGTGCGAGGTGACCATCACCGCAGCACCGGCGTCCAGCGCCATCTGGATGCACGGCACCGAGGCGCGCACGCGCGTGTCCTCGGTGATCTGGCCGTCGTCGGACAGCGGCACGTTGAGGTCGGCTCGGATGAAGACACGCTGGCCGCGGGCGCGGCCGGCGGCGGCGAGGTCGGAAAAGCGCAGGACGTTCATGGGTGTTGAGCGACAGGCTGACGAAAGACGGCCGCTAGTGTCGCATCCCCGCCGGGCGCGGAGCTACCAGCCGAGCCCCGCGCGCAGCCCCACCATCACCGCGCTGCCGACGACGATGGTGCCGAGGATGCCGCGGCGCCAGAAGAACCAGCCCGCGCCGGCGGCGGCGGCAAAAAGCCGCGGGTCGCGCCAGGTGTCGATCAGCTGCCCCTGCGACATCACGACCTCGGGCGCGACGACCGCCATCAACGCCGCCAGCGGCGCGTAGCGCAGGCCTTCACGCAGCCAGCCCGGCATCGGCAGCTCGCGTTCGGGCAGCATGAAGAAGGCCCGGGTGAGCACCGTGATGACCGCCAGTCCGGCGATCGTCAGCGCCAGGCGCAGCGCCTCGGCCCAGTCGCTCATCGCGAGCCTCCGACCGGCGTCGCCGGGCCGGGGCGCGAGCGGTCCATCAGCAGGCCGATGGCCACGGCCGCGGCGATCGCGACGAGGATGTTCAGCCGCAGCGGCAGCGCGTAGGCCGCCACCGCGGCACAACCGGCGACACCGGCGGCCACCAGCGACGAGCGGCTGCCCAGCAGCGAGCAGGCCAGGCCGATCAGCGCCAGCGTGCCGGCGAAGCCGATGCCCCACTCGGTCGGGATCACGTCGGCCAGCAAGATGCCGGCGATCGACGGGATCTGCCAGGCGAACCAGTTGGAGATCGCCCCGCCCCAGAAGTACGGCTTCTGCTCGGGCGACGGCACCGGCTCGGGGAAGCGACGCATGAACAGGATGTAGTTCAGGTCGCCGCTGAAGTACGCCATGCGGGCGCGTTCGGCGCGTGGGAACGGCGCGAAGTACGGCCGCCACTGGGCACTGAAGATGACGAAGCGCAGGTTGACGCAGAAGGCCGTCGCCCAGATCACCCAGACCGGCGCGCCGGCCACCAGCAGCGGCAGCGCCGCCAGCTGCGCCGATCCGGCGTAGACGAGCAGCGTCATCGCCATCGCCGCCGGCACCGACAGGCCGGCCTTGATCATCGCGACGCCGGTGATCATTCCCCAGGCGCCGATGCCGGGCAGGATGCCGGCAATCTCGCGGGCGCCACGCCGGAACTCCGGGTGGCGCCAGCCGAACATCCCATCAGACATGGGCCCATTGTCCCATCGGCCCGCCCGGGCCGCCCGCGCGGGGACTAGCGGCGGCGCACCGAGCCGCTGCCGAGCACGCTGACGGCCGGCGTCGCGGTGCCGCCGTGGCGCACGTCGCCGGAGCCGACGATGGACACCGACAGGCTCGCGTCGGCGGTGACGTCGGCGTCGCCGCTGCCGGCGATCGAGACGGTGGCGCTGTCGGCGCGCAGCGCGGCGAGGTCGGCGTCGCCGCTGCCCGCGATCTTCAGCGACAGCTGGGCGGCACGGCCGTCGGCGGCAACGTCGCCGCTGCCGGCGATCGACACCGTCAGCGCGCCGGCGTCCAGCCCACGCAGCTTGACGTCGCCCGAACCGGCCAGCGCGACGGCCAGCGACGGCGTCTTCAGGCCTTCGACGACGGCGTCGCCCGAGCCCTTGACCGCCAGCCGCGCGAGCTGCACGACCTCGACCGTGGCCCGGACCGGGCGGGACCACGTGAAGCCGCGCTCCTCGCGCAGGCGCACGACGAGCGTGCGCACGCCGCGGCGCTCCTCGACCAGGGTCTCGACCCGCGCCAGGTCGGCGGCCTCGGCCTCGACCTGCACCGACTCCCGGCCGGTGGCGCGCACGACGAGGTCGACCGGGCCTTCCAGCTCGATCGCCGTGAACCCCGAGGCGCTGCGCGCCTGGCTGGTGGGGGCGGCCTGCGCCGGCGTGGCGGCAAAGGCGGTGAACGCGGCGAAGACGGCGGACATCGCGGCGACGGCGGCGGTGGACAGCAGGCGTTTCATCGTGGGCTCCAGGTGCATGGAGCGCACTGTGCCGGCGGCTGCGGCCGGGCGCGACGGCGGCGCGACGAAACGCAGCCGGGGCCGACGAAGCGTCGTCAGGAGTGCTTCTTGTTGCCGGCCTCGGCCGCCGGCTCGTCGTCCTTGGCGTCCGCGGGCGCCGCGTCCTTGGCGACTGCGGTAGCGCCTTGCGGCGGAACGACCTCGAGATTGTTCTCGCGCATGTAGTCGTTCATCTCCTTCCAGCCGGCGAACACGGCGGCCTTGTCGGCCTTCTTGTTCATGCCGAAGCAGTCCTCGATGGCGCGGCCGGCATGGCGGCAGGCGGCACCGATGGCGCGCCCGTCGGCGTCCTTCTTGGCGGCGACGGCGGACGCCGACTCGATGCCGAGCTGGTCGCAGCCGGCGACAGCCAGCGGCAGCACGACGGCGGCCGCGAGGCGCAACGGGAGGCGGTGGCGGAAGGTCTTCACCGCCGGAATATCGGCCGCCGCGGCGGCGGCTTGAGTGCCGCCGTTCAGCCCAGGCGCGTGCCCGCGGCCACCGGCCGGCCCTTCAGGAACTCGCGCGCCGGCACGCGCCGGCCGCCGGTGCGCTGCAGTTCACGCAGCTCCAGCGCGCCGTCGCCACAGGCGACGACCAGCCCGCCGTCGCCCGACGCGAGCACGGCGCCGGGCTCGCCGGCGCCGGGCACGACCGCCGCGCGCCAGAGCTTGAACGCCTCGCCGTCGAGCGTGAAGCTGCAGCCGGGAAAGGGGTCGAAGGCGCGCACGCGGCGTTCGATGACCGCCGCCGGCAGCGTCCAGTCGACGGCGCCTTCGGCCTTCTCGATCTTCGCGGCGTAGTTGGCGCCTGCTTCGGGCTGCGGCAGCGGCGGCAGCGCATCGAGCCGGCCGAGCGCGTCGACGACCAGACGCGCGCCGAGCGCCGCCAGCTTGTCGTGCAGCGTCGCCGTCGTGTCGTCGGCGGCGATCGGCAGCGCTTGCTTCAGCAGCATCGGCCCGGTGTCCAGGCCGGCGTCCATCTGCATGATGGTGATGCCGGTCTCGGCGTCGCCGGCCTCGATCGCGCGGTGGATCGGCGCCGCGCCGCGCCAGCGCGGCAGCAGCGAGCCGTGGATGTTGATGCAGCCCCGGCGCGGCAAGTCCAGCACCCACTGCGGCAGGATCAGGCCGTAGGCGGCGACGACGAGCACGTCGGGGGCCGCCGCTTCGAGCGCCGCGCGGCCGGCGGCGGCCTCGTCGGGGTACTTGCCGTCCAGCCGCAGGCTGCGCGGCTGGGCCACCGGCAGGCCGTGCGCCAGCGCGCACTGCTTGACCGGCGAGGCCTGCAGCTTCATGCCGCGGCCGGCCGGGCGGTCGGGCTGGGTCAGCACCAGCGGCACCTCGAAACCGGCGGCGAGCATCGCGTCGAGCGCGACACGCGCGAACTCGGGGGTGCCGGCGAAGGCCGCGCGCAAGCGGCTCATGCCGCGCCGCGCGCTTCCTCGCGCGTGCGCTTGGCCATCTTCACCTTGATGCGCTCGCGCTTGAGCAGGCTGAGGTATTCGACGAACACCTTGCCGTCGAGGTGGTCGATCTCGTGCTGGGCGCAGACCGCGGCCAGACCGTCGAGCGCGATCTCGAACTCGGCGCCTTCGCGGTCGAGCGCGCGCACCGTGACACGCGCGTTGCGCGTCACCTTGTCCCAGACCTGCGGCACCGACAGGCAGCCCTCTTCCCAGATCACCAGCTCCTCGCTGCGCGCGACGATCTGCGGGTTGACGAAGACCATCGGCTGGTCGTGCTCGGGCGAGGTGTCCATGACGAACAGGCGCTCGTGCACGTCGACCTGGGTCGCGGCCAGGCCGACGCCTTCGGATTCGTACATCGTCTCGAGCATGTCGGCGACGAGCTGCTTGACGCGCGCGTCGACGGCGGCGACCGGCTTGGCGACCTTGTGCAGCCGGGGATCGGGATAACGCAGGATGGGGAGTTGGGCCATGGTGCGGCGGCGAAGGACGCCCGGTCGTCGGAGCCGGGCCACGTCGCGGCGCCCGGCAGCGTGAAGGGCTGCACGCGGGCGCGGCGGCAACGACGATTTCGTTACGACAGCAAGGGTTTACGGGCAGAATCTGCCAATTCAAGTGAGCAGTTCGCGCCCGCAGCCCTGCGAATTGTCGCACCGCCGGGCGAGGCCCCTTGCGAGGAGAGCAAAGACCCATGAGCCGTCCGAGGCCGATGAAGATCACGCGCTGGGCAGCGCTGGCCACGCGGGCCGCCGTCGCCGCAGGTGTCGCCGCCGCCCTGCCGGCGCTGGCTGCACCGAACTACCCCGTGACGCCCGGGCAGCGCGACACCGCGCGCCAGGTCGCCCAGGCCGGCGTGCCGCTGTCGGAGCTGGCGCCCGACGCGCCGGACTCGCACGTCGTGCAGCGCGGCGACACGCTGTGGGACATCTCCAAGCTGTTCCTGAAGAGCCCGTGGCGCTGGCCCGAGCTCTGGGGCATGAATCTCGACCAGATCCGCAACCCGCACCTGATCTACCCCGGCCAGGTGCTGGTGCTGGTCAAGCGCGACGGCCGCGCGACGCTGCAGATCGGCCAGTCGATGACCGCCGACCCGCAGACCGTGCGCCTGTCGCCGCGCGTGCGTGCCGAGCTGCTGGACAACGGCGCCATCGCCGCCATCCCTCTGCACCTGATCGGCCCGTTCCTGAACGAGGCCGTGGTCTTCGACACCGACGAGCTCGAGCGGGCGCCGCGCATCGTCGCGACCCAGGAAGGCCGCGTGCTGCTGTCGCGCGGCGAGACCGCCTACGTGCTCGGCGACCTCGGCGGCGCGCGCGAGTTCCGCGTGTTCCGCCAGCCGCAGCCGCTGCGCGACCCGGTGACGCGCGAGATCCTCGGCTACGAGGCGCGTTACGTCGGCACCGCCGACTACGTGCGCCCGGGCAGCGAGCAGTCGGACGCCGACAGCAAGGCGCGCGTCGTGCCGGCGAGCTTCGTCGTGACCACGATCCGCATGGAAGCCGGCGTCGGCGACCGCCTGTCGCCGGTGCCGCAGCGCGAGCTGACGGCCTACGCGCCGCACGCGCCGGCGGTGCCGGTCGACGGCCGCATCGCGTCGATCTACGGCGAGGCGCTGTCGGCCGGGCAGAACCAGATCGTCGCGCTGAACAAGGGCCGCCGCGACGGCCTGGAGCGTGGCCACGTGCTGGCGCTGTGGCGCGCCGGGCGTGCCGACTTCGACACCACCAGCGGCGGCAAGACGCCGATCCAGCTGCCCGACGAACGCCACGGGCTGCTCTTCGTCTTCAGCGTCTTCGAGCGCGTGTCCTACGCGCTGATCGTCAACGTGAAGGACCCGGTGAAGCCGGGCGACCGCTTCACGGCACCGTGAGCGCGCCGGCAGGCGCGTTCGGCGCCTTCCCCCGCGAAGCCGGGCGCCGCCAGCGGGCCGGCCGGGCCGCAGCGGCCGCGGGTTCGCGTCGACACCGCGGCACGGCGAAGGCCGCGCCGGGCCGCATCGAGGCCTGAGACGGCCGCCCGCCGATGGCCGCCCCGGACGACTTCGACGCCTGGTTCCGGCTGCTGCAGACGCCGGGGCTGGGGCGTGAAGGCGCGCGGCGGCTGCTGGCGGCCTTCGGCAGCCCGGAGGCCGTGCTGGCGGCCTCGCCGGTGGCGCTGACCGAACTGGGCGGCCCGGCACTGGCGGCGACGATGGCGCGGCCGGCGCCCGAATGCGAGGCCCGGCTGGCCGCCGCCCGCGCCTGGCTGGCCGGAGAGACGCTGCGCCACGCGATCACGCTCGGCGACCCTGCCTATCCTCCCTTGCTGCTGCAGACCGCCGATCCGCCGCTGCTGCTGTACGTGCAGGGCCGCACCGAGCTGCTGGCGGCGGAGTCGGTGGCCATCGTCGGCAGCCGCGAGGCGACGCCGCAGGGCCTGGCCAACGCCCGCGAGTTCGCGCGCGGCCTCGGCGAGGCGGGGCTGACCATCGTCTCCGGGCTGGCCGCCGGCATCGACGGCGCCGCGCACGAAGGCGCGCTCGCCGCCGGCGCAGCGACCGTCGCCGTCGTCGGCACCGGCCCCGACCGCGTCTACCCGGCGCGGCACAAGGCACTGGCACGGCGCATCGCCGAGACCGGCGCGATCGTCAGCGAGTACGACCCCGGCACACCGGTGCTGCCCGAGCACTTCCCGCAGCGCAACCGCATCATCGCGGCGCTGGCGCGCGGCACGCTGGTCGTCGAGGCGGCGCCGCGTTCGGGCTCGCTGATCACCGCCCGCCTGGCCGCCGAGGCCGGGCGCGAGGTGTTCGCGGTGCCGGGTTCGATCCACTCGCCGCAGTCACGCGGCTGCCACGCGCTGATCCGCCAGGGCGCGATGCTCGTCGAGGGTGTCGACGACGTGCTGGAGGTCCTGCGCGGCACGCGCCCGGCCGCCGCGCTGTCGGCCGTGCCGGACGCCGACACCCCGGCCGATCCGGTGCTCGCCGCGCTCGGCCACGAGCCGGCGACGCTGGACGCGCTGCTCGCGCGCACCGGCTGGCCGACGGCCGAACTGAGTGCCCGGCTGCTCGAACTGGAGCTCGACGGACAGCTCGCGCGGCTGCCGGGCGGACTTTTCCAACGCCGCGTCGCGGGGTGAAGGCCGGCCGCCGGCGCCCGCCGCCCCCCTGCGTTATAGTGGGTTCATGTTCGACGTCCTCGTGTACCTCTACGAGAACTACTGGCGGCCGGACGCCTGTCCCGAGCCCCAGCAGCTCCAGCGAAAGCTGTCGGCCGTCGGCTTCGAGACCGAGGAAATCCAGGAAGCGCTACGCTGGCTCGAAGGTCTGGCGCACAGCGCCGACACCAGCGTCGGCAGCGCCGCGGCCGGCAGCCTGCGCGTCTACACCGAGAACGAGCGCGACCTGCTCGGCGAAGAGTCGATCGGCTTCATCTGCTTCCTCGAGTCGGCCGGCGTGCTGCCGGCCCCGATGCGCGAGATGGTCATCGACCGCGCCAGCGCCGTCGGCAGCGGCCCGATCGGCCTGGAAGACCTGAAGATCATCGTGCTGATGGTCTTCTGGAGCCTGGGCGAGGAGCCCGACGCGCTGATCCTCGACGAGCTCTTCGTCGCCGCCGAAGACCGGCTGATCCACTGAGCCGGAAGGCCTTGCGCGCCAGGCTCAGCCCCGAGCGCGGCCGCCCGTTCCGAACCCTCAGTTCAGCAGCCGCGACGCGTCGACGTCGAGCTTGGCCAGCGCGCTGCGCGTGGCGCGCACCGTCAGCGCCTCGTCCTGCGCCGGCAGCAGCAGCCCGGCCTGCAGGTACGACGCCAGCCGCTGCTGCTGGAACAGCACGCAGCGGCCCTGCGCGCTGACGAACAGCGACAGCTGCCGGCGCATGCCCTGCCAGGCCAGTTGCACCGCCTCGTGCCGCTCGCGGTACTCGAGCATGAACCAGCTGCCGACCTGCAGCTCGCGCGCCCAGGCCAGCATCGCCGGCGTCGGCATCGAGCCGCCGTCGAGCACGACCTCGAGATCGGCGCTCTGGTGGCCCGACAGGTCGAGCACCATCGACTCGTCGATGCGCACGTCCTCGGCGTCGGGCAGCAGTTCCTCCAGCGTCTCCAGCCGCTCCATCAGCTCGCGCAGGCGGTCGTCGGGGATCGCCGCCGTCTTGGCGGTGAAGGCCGCGGCCAGCGAGTTGTTCAGCTGCTGGATCTGCTCGTCCTGGCGCTCGGCGTCCATGCCGGCCGAGGCCATGCCCTCGCGCAGCGACTTCAACAGCGGCGGCAGGCGGCGGATGACCTCGGCGCGCTCCTCGCGCGTGACCTTGGCGCTGGCCGACCAGATCAGGTCGGCCGCGGCGCGCTTCATCGTGCGCGTCTCCTGCCCCTGGGCGCCGTAGCGCACGGCGGTCGTCGCCAGCACGTCGGCCCAGACGTGGAACAGGAACTGGCGCACGCCCTCCTGCACCGGCATGTCGTTGAGCATGCGGCGCAGCTCGATCGTGTACTGGATCGCCAGCGTCTCGCGCTGCTCGACCTGCTGCGCCAGCGAGACGCCGTGCCGCGTGGCCTCGTTCTCGTTGCGGAAGTAGTGCTCGAGGAACTTCTCGAACTCGGTGAGCACGGTCTGGAAGACGCGCCGGCCGGTGTCCGGGTAGGCCTCGACGACCTGGACGATGCGCTTGATCTCGCGCTCCAGCGCGTCGCCGACCTTCTGCGCCGCGCTGTCGAAGCCCATCACGCAGGCGCCCATGCGGTCGATCAGGCGCCGCGCCGGATGGTCGACGGTGGCGAAGAAGTCGGGCTCGGTGACGGCCACGCGCAGCACCGGCATCTGCAGCCGCGCGAACCACACGCGCATCGCCGCCGGGATGCGCTCCTCGGTCAGGATGCTCTGGAACAGCAGCGCGACGATCTCGATCGTGGCGCGCTCCTCGGGCGTGGCCGCGGCCTTCTTCAGCTGCTGCTTGCGCTGCTGGATGTCTTCCAGCATCACCGGCGTGGTGACCATCGGCTCGGCGTCGGCGGCCGTCGTCGTCATGCGCTGGCGGATGCCGGCCTCGGCGGTGTCGATCGCACGCGCCAGCCCGGGCGACAGCGCCAGCGCCCGCGTCGAGTTGCCGAACGCCGGCACCTGGCGGCCGACCAGCCGGTTGAGCCGGCCGAGCACCGCCTCGGCATGGTCGCGCCCGCGCGCCAGCGGCGCGGCGCGCGTCATCATGCGCGTCTCCTCGCCGACACCGCGCATCAGCCCGCTGCCCAGCCCGTAGGCCGACGGCGGCCCCGACGCCGGCAGCTGGCCGAAGCCCGAGCCCGGGCCGGCGTCAGCGCGGCCTGCCGCCCCCCCCGTCGCTGACGGCATAGCCGGCAGGCAGCGCGCCGGGGTGCGTGCGCGAGCGCCGGATGAACGGCCGCAGGTCGACCTCGGGCAGCACGCCGTGCTCGGCGAGCCAGCGGTTGGTCTCGTGGTAGGCCTCCTCGACGAGCAGCGCGAACTCCTCGTGCAGCACCGGCTGCAGTTCGCGCCACGAGGCCAGCGTCTGGCCCGACGAGCGCCAGGCCTCGAAGACGATGCGCGCCAGCACGTGGGCGCGCAGCATGTCGTGGGCGTCGAGCTCGTTGCGCCCTTCCAGGTGGGCGACGCGCGACCGCAGGTCGGCGAACTCCCAGGACGCGCGGTCCATCATCGCCAGCGCCAGCCGCGAGGTGACGATCTCGAGCTCGATCGTGTCGTCGTCGACCAGCGTCAGCTGGCCCGGCGACATCGACGGCAGGTCACCCAGCCGGGTGGTGGAGCCGCCGTGCAGCAACGCGTGGCGCAGCCCGTTGACCAGGCCGCGGTGCCAGGACTGCGCGCCGGCGTTCAGGCCCTGCATCATGTCGCGCCGGCGCTGGAACGCGGCGTGTTCGCAGGGCTTCTCGAAGAGGGTGCGGGCGCCGTCGAGCGCGGCCTGCACGAGCGCCGGCAGGCCCTTCACCAGTTCCTCGGTGTACAGGCGCCGGGCCTGGCTCGCGAGGTTGGTGTTGGGGGCGCCGGTCGCCATCGGTCGGTCGTCCGTCTGTGCAAGGCCGCGGGCGGCCGTTGCGTTGACTCTACACCACGGCCCCGGCGTTCGGGTCGTTCGGATCGTTCTCCTTGGCGCTCGTCTTCACCAGATCCTCGCGCTTGACGCCCAGCCACATCGCGATGCCGGCGGCGACGAAGATCGACGAGTAGATGCCGAACAGGATGCCGATCGTCAGCGCCATCGCGAAGTAGTGCAGCGTCGGGCCGCCGAAGAACAGCATCGACAGCACCATCATCTGCGTCGAGCCGTGGGTGATGATCGTGCGGCTGGTGGTGCTCGTGATCGCGTGGTCGATGACCTGGGTCGTCGACATCTTGCGCATCTTGCGGAAGGTCTCGCGGATGCGGTCGAAGATGACCACCGACTCGTTCACCGAGTAGCCCAGCACCGCCAGGATCGCCGCCAGCACCGCCAGCGAGAACTCCCACTGGAAGAAGGCGAAGAAGCCCAGGATGATGACCACGTCGTGCAGGTTGGCGATGATGCCGGCGACCGCGAACTTCCACTCGAAGCGGAAGGCCAGGTAGCCCATGATGCCCAGCACCGTGAAGGCCAGCGCCAGCGCGCCGTCGCGCGCCAGCTCGGCGCCGACCGACGGGCCGACGAGTTCGGTGCGCGACAGCTTCAGCGGCTCGCTGCCGTCGGCCACCGAGCACGACGGGCGGCTCACCTGCTCGCCCTGGGGCGTCAGGTACTCCTTGGTCGCGACGCTGCCGCTCTCGGCCTTGCACAGCGCGTCGAAGACGCGGCTGGCGACCTGGTCCTGCTTCTCGCCCTCGCGGATCGGCAGCCGGATCATCACGTCGCGCGAGGTGCCGAAGTTCTGCACCTGGACCTCGCCGAAGCCCAGCGTCTCGACGGCCTGGCGCGTGCGCTCCAGGTCCGCCGGCTGCGAGTAGGCGACCTCGACGACGGTGCCGCCGGTGAACTCGATCGACAGGTGCAGGCCGCGGTGGAAGATGAAGAAGACCGCGGCCAGGAAGGTCAGGAACGAGATGACGTTCAGCGCCAGCGTGTAGCGCATGAACGGGATGTCGCGGCGGAAACGGAAGAACTCCATGACGTCCCCTCAGACCTTGGCGTTTTGCTTGTCTTCGGCGGGCACCGCGGTGCCGCCATTCGGGCGCCAGACCTGGCCGATCGACACCGACTTGAGCTTCTTCTGCCGGCCGTACCAGAGGTTGACCAGGCCGCGCGAGAACATCACCGCCGAGAACATCGAGGTCAGGATGCCCAGGCAGTGCACGACGGCGAAGCCGCGCACCGGGCCGGACCCGAAGGCCAGCAGCGCCAGGCCGGCGATCAGCGTCGTGACGTTGGAGTCCAGGATGGTGCCCCAGGCACGCTCGTAGCCGGCGCTGATCGCCACCTGCGGCGACGCGCCGTGGCGCAGCTCCTCGCGCACGCGCTCGTTGATCAGCACGTTGGCGTCGATCGCCATGCCCAGCACCAGCGCGATGGCGGCGATGCCCGGCAGCGACAGCGTCGCCTGCAGCATCGACAGCACGGCGATCAGCATCAGCAGGTTGAAGCCCAGCGCCAGCGTCGAGAACACGCCGAACAGCATGTAGTAGGCGCACATGAAGACCGCGATCGCGACGAAGCCCCACAGCACGCTGTTGAAGCCCTTGGCGATGTTCTCGGCGCCCAGGCTCGGGCCGATCGCACGCTCCTCGATGATCTCCATCGGCGCGGCCAGCGAGCCGGCGCGCAGCAGCAGCGCCTGGTCGCTCGCCTCCTCGGTCGTCATGCGGCCCGAGATCTGCACCCGGCCGCCGCCGATCTCGGTGCGGATCACCGGCGCGGTGACGACCTCGCCCTTGCCCTTCTCGAAGAGCAGGATGGCCATGCGCTTGCCGACGTTCTCGCGCGTCACGTCCTTGAAGATGCGGGCGCCGCGCGCGTCCAGCGTCAGGTTGACGGTGGGTTCGTTCGTCTGGCCGTCGAAGCCGGGCTGGGCGTCGGTGAGGTTCTCGCCGGTCAGCACGACGTTGCGGTAGACGATGACCGGCTGGCCGCCGCGCTCGAGGAAACGCTCGCTGCCGAACGGCACCGGGCCGGCACCGCGCACGGCGTCGACGGCCTCCTGCGTCTCGTTGACGAGGCGGATCTCCAGCGTCGCGGTGCGGCCGATGATGTCCTTGGCCTTGGCCGTGTCCTGCACGCCGGGCAGCTGGACGACGACGCGGTCCAGGCCCTGCTGCTGGATCACCGGCTCGGCGACGCCGAGCTCGTTGACGCGGTTGTTCAGCGTCGAGATGTTCTGCTTGAGCGCCTGCTCCTGCACACGCGTCGCGGCCTGCGGCTTGAGCGTGCCGACGAGCTTGACGTCGCCGCCGGCGTCGGCCGTCGGCGTCCAGGTCATGTCCTGCAGCTGGTCGGTGAGCAGGTTGCGCGCCTGCTCGGCCAGGGCCGCCTCGCGGAAGCGCACCTCGACGTTGTTGCCTTCGCGGGTGATGCCGGCGTGGCGGATGTTCTTGTCGCGCAGCAGCGTGCGCACGTCACCGGTGACGGCCTCGGCCTTCTTCGTCAGCGCGGCCTTCATGTCGACCTGCATCAGGAAGTGCACGCCGCCGCGCAGGTCCAGGCCCAGGTACATCGGCAGCGCGTGGACGCGGGCCATCCACTGCGGCGAACGCGACACCAGGTTCAGCGCCACGACCCAGGTCGGGTCGTTCGGGTCCGGGTTCAGCGCGTGGCTGATCGCGTCCTTGGCCTTGAGCTGGGTGTCGGTGTCGGCGAAGCGCGCGCGCACCGAGGCGCCCTCGAGCTGCACGAAGTCGGCCTGCAGCCCCGCGCTCGACAGGATCTGCTCGACGCGCTGGACCATCGCCGGATCCATCTTGACGGTGGCCTTGCCCGAGGACACCTGCACCGCGGGCGCCTCGCCGTAGAAGTTCGGCACCGTGTAGAGCAGGCCGACCACGAAGGCGAAGGCGAGGATCGCGTACTTCCACCAGGGGTAGCGGTTCATGGAGATTCCTGGACAGCGACGGGGCGCGGCCGCGGCGGCCGCCCGCGGGAGTTCTTACTTGTACGAGCCCTTGGGCAGGACCTGCAGCACGGACACGCGCTGGACCTGCAGCTCGACGCCGTCGGCGACCTCGACGTGGATGATGCTGTCGCTGAGCTTGGCGACGCGGCCGATGACGCCGCCGGCGATGACGACCTCGTCGCCCTTGGCCAGGGCCTCGACCATCGCCTTGTGCTCCTTCTGCTTCTTCATCTGCGGACGGATCATGATGAAGTACAGCACCACGAACATCAGCACCAGCGGCAGCAGGCT
Organism: Rubrivivax benzoatilyticus JA2 = ATCC BAA-35; assembly: GCF_000190375.1. GTDB lineage: Bacteria > Pseudomonadota > Gammaproteobacteria > Burkholderiales > Burkholderiaceae_C > Rubrivivax > Rubrivivax benzoatilyticus. The sequence goes on along the minus strand of NZ_AEWG01000059.1, from coordinate 328 downwards.
GAAGAGCGAGGATTCGGCGCCGCCGGCGGGAGCGGCGGCCTGGGCGAAGGCGGAAGAAATGAACACGGCGATCCTTGTGGATGTCTGGAGCCCGCCGGCGCGGGCCAACCGGCAATTCTAGGGTGCGGCTCCGGGCCCTGGCGCAGGCGGGCCCTCGCCGCGCGGGGAGTCGACCGGCGCGGCCGCCGCCAGCCAGGGCAGCAGCAGCGCCAGCAGCAGGAAACGCGGCGTGTCGACCAGCGTGTTGAGCAGGCCGCTGGCGAGCAGCGCGGCCAGCGCGCCCAGCGCCGCCGGCACCGGCGCCAGGCCGCGGCGGCCGCGCGCCAGC
>NZ_AEWG01000060.1 GCF_000190375.1 Rubrivivax benzoatilyticus JA2 = ATCC BAA-35 | reverse complement strand
AGGTCGGCGGCATCCACCGTGTAGCCCAGCGTCGGGTCGGCCGCGCCGTAGACCTTGCTGCGGTCGCCCGCCGTCACGTCCAGCTGTGCCTTGGCCACCGTCAGCGTGCCGGCAGTGAACGTGCCGAGCTGGTAGTTGCCGTCGGCCACGGCCAGCGAGCCCTGGGTGATCGCATGCGTGCCGGCCGTGGCCGAGGCCCCGGTGACGGTGTTCAGCAGCCCGGCGAAGACGTCGGCCGCGCTGTCGCCGCCGACCAGGCCCAGGCCGCCGACGCTGAAGCCCAGCGTCGGGTCGGCATCGCCGTAGGTCTTGGAGCGGTCGAGCGCCGTGACGTCCAGCGTGCGCGCCGTGATGTCGGCCTGGGCCGTCAGCGCGGTCAGCGAGTAGTTGCCGGCCGCCGCGCCGGTGAGCGACAGGCCGCTGGTCGTGATGCTCTTGTTCGTGCCGGCATCGGCGGTGCCGAAGCTGGCCGCCAGCGTGCCGGTGAGCGACACCGCGTCGCTGCCGACGACACCGGACAGCGCCGCCGTGCCGCCGAAGCTGGCGGTCGTCGTCGCGTCGTAGACCTTGTTCTGCGCCGTCAGGCCGGTGACGGTCAGCGCCTTGGGCGTGATCGTCGCCGCCTGGCTGCCCAGGGCCAGCACGTAGTTGCCGGCCTCGGCGCCGCTGAGCGTCAGGCCGCCGAAGCTGACGGTGCTGGCACCGGCGACCGTGGCGTCGTTGTAGCTGCCGGTGGCGGTGCCGGACAGCGAGATCGTGTCACCGCTGTAGGCCCGGCCGTCGCCGGTGCTGCCGCTGCCTGCGGCCTGCGCGGCCAGCAGGCTGCCGCTGCCGCTGACGGTGGCCGTGGTCGAACCGTCGTAGACCTTGCTCGACGCCACGCTCAGGCCGCTGACGGTCAGCGTCTTCGGCGTGATGTCGGCGGTCACCGAGTCGGTGCTGATCGTGTAGTTGCCGGCGTCGGCACCGCCGAGCGTCAGGCCCGACAGCGTGACCGACTTGTTGTCGCCGACATGGCGGTCGGCAAAGGCGCCGGAGGCGGTGCCGGACAGCGAGACCACGTCGTTGCTCAGGTACTTGCCGTCGCCGCTGGCGCTGCCGCCGCCGACGATCGCCGCCGTGCCGCTGACGGTGGTGGCCGTCGTGCCGTCGTAGACCTTGTCGTTGGCGCTCAGACCGCTGACGTTGATCGCCTTGGGCGTGACGGTCAGCGTGCTCGAACCCGTCGTCACGCTGATCGTGTAGCCCAGGCTGCTCGTGAACGTGCCCTGGCCGTTGAGCGCCAGCGTGTAGCTGCCCACCGGGATGTAGCCGGCGCCGCTGGCGGTGTAGCTCGACAGGCTGGTGTCCAGCGAGCCGGTCGTCGCGCTGGCGACGGTGTCGTCGTCGATGAAGCCGGTGATGGACACCGCCGGCGTCGACGCGCCGCTGCCGTAGACGACGCTGCTGCCGCTGCCGGCGCTGACCGTCAGCGTCGGCGAGACGCTGTAGAGGAACCAGTCGCCGCTGGCCGCGTAGGCCGGCGTGCTGCCGGCGCTGTAGCTCTGGGCATAGTGCTTGTCGTAGCCCGTCATGCCCTCGGTCGTGCCGCTGGGGCTGGTCGAGTAGACGAGATAGCGGCCGGTGCCGGCGTCGAGACCGGTGTCGACGGCGGTGTTGTTGACGAAGTGGCGACCGGCAGCCAGCACCAGGTCGCCGCTGCCGTTGGCGACGGTGCCGGCGAGCGTGATGTCGCTGCTGGCGCCGCTGGCCTGCAGCCTGAGGCCATGGTCAGCGGCCAGGCCGTCGGCATGCACCGCGGTGCTGCTGGTGGTCTTGATGTCCAGGCTGCCGAAGTTGCCGGCCAGGTTGCCGATGGTGTTGTCGCCGGCGGTGAGCACGGCCGTGGCGTCGCCGCCGAAACGCATCGCCGCCGCGTTGATCGTGCTGCCGGAGGCCTGCGTGACGCCGCCGCCGAAGCTGCTGAAGCGCAGGTTGCCGGTGCTGGCGGTGATCGCCGAGCTGGCACCCAGCGTGATCGTGCCGTCGTAGGTGAAGAGCTCGAGCTGGCGGCCATCGGCGACGCCCGACTTCAGCGTGCTGCCTACCACGATGCCGCCGGCCCCGCCGGACAGGCGCAGGTTGGCATCCAGCGTGCTCGCGCCGCGCAGCATCGAGGCCTGGGTGAAGTCCAGCGCGCCCAGCGTCGTGACGCCGCCCTGATCGTTGCTGCCGAACTGGATGACGTCGAAGCCGCTGCTCTGCTGGATCGCGGCGCCCATCTCGGCGGCGGTCAGCGCCAGGCCGGTGCTTGATGCGCCGCCCAGCGTCACCGCCAGGCTGTCGTCGGAGGCCGCGACCGTCAAGCTGTCGTAGCCCTGGATCTGCGTGTCGGCGGCCAGCACCAGGGCGCCACCGTTGGCACTGGTGCCCCGGACGCGCAGTTCCACGCTTTCGGTGCCGGCGGCGTCGCCGATCACCGCCCCGTCGTTGAACCGCATTCCGCGGCCCTGTCCGCCCGAGCTCAACCCGGCGTTGGAAAGCAGGATCCGGGCCCCGTCGACCGACGACAGCCTCATGTTGCCGGCATCCGAATACGTCTTGTCGTCGCCGTTGAGCAGCCGCATCGAGACGTTGCCGCTGCCGGCGTCGATCGAGGTGCCGGCGGCCTGGCTGATGACGGCCGTGCAGGCGCTGCAGTCGGCGTCGACGACGCCGTTGGCCACGCTCTGGTTGGCGATGACGTTGAAGTCGCCGTTGTCGGTGACGATGTCGGCGCGCAGATGCACCGAGCGCCCGGCTTCGAGCGTCAGGTCGCCGCCGTGGCCGCCGGCGCTGGCGACGATGTCGCGCAGCACGGTGATGTCGTTGCTGGCCTGCAGCGTGACCGCCGTGCCGGCGTCGAGCATCGCGGTGATGGCCTGCGGCGTGATGACGGCGTCCTGGCCGGTGTTCGTCGAGAACGCCAGCAGCCCGGCGCTGCCGCCGATGCCGGTGAAGCCGCTGCCGTTGCCGGCATACAGGCTGCCCGCCCAGTTGGCGTTGCCGCCGCTGCCGTTGATCTGGTCGGTGCTGACCGGCGCGGCGTTGTTGTCGGCCAGCAGCGTCAGCGCCAGCGCCCGGCTGGCGTTGGCGCCGGAGCCGGCGTTGGGATTCACCCAGACCAGCGGCCGCCACGCGACCTGCTCGGCGGAGCTGACGAGGCTGGGCAGCAGCGTCGCACGCACGTCGCTGCTGTAGCTCCAGCCGTCGAAGCCCGACGTGGACAGGCCGTCGTCCGCCGCGGCCAGGCCAATGACGCTGTTGCGCCAGCTCACCGGGCCCGACGCGCCATGCGCGCCCGACACCAGCGTGATCGCGCCGGCACCGGCTTCGCCGCAGTCGGTGAGGTTGCTGAGCACCAGCACGTCGCCGCTGGCGACCTGCTGGCCCGAGACCTCGCGCGTCAGCACGATGAACTGCGTGCCCACGCCGTCGGCGGCGCTGTTGCCGACCAGGCTGTTGCGCTCGGACACCATCGCGCCCTTGGCGCTCTCGCTGTAGGCGCGGCCGGTGCTGCCGTCGACCCAGGTCACCGCGCCGGCAGCCGCGCCTCCGCTGTAGGTGTTGGTCCAGTCGGTGCTGCGCACCAGGTAGTTCTTCTGGCCGCCGGACTCGACGACGATGACGCCGCGGTCGATCTGGGCGCCGTAGGTGTACCAGTCGACGCTCGACAGCGTGCGGCCGAGGTGGTCGCCGGCCGTGCCGCCGACCAGGCTGTTGGACGTGCCGACGCTGCCGACCATGCCGCCGGCGGCGACGTGTGTCACCGCGCCGACTTCGGCAACGCCGCCGTTGTTCCACCACGGGCTGGCGACGACGTAGGCGCCCCCGTCCAGCGCGGTGATGCCGTAGGTGACGTAGTGCAGGCCCGTGTTCGGGTCGACCCAGGCGTTGTAGCCGACGGCGTCGCCGTGCTGGCTGCCGACCAGGCTGTTGGCGGCGCTGATCGTGCCGCCGGCCGCGCCGGTCTTGAGCTGGCCGTTGCTGCCGTTGATCCAGGTCGCGGCGCCGAGCGAGTCGGGGCGGTCGACCTGCGTCCAGGCGCTGCTCTGGTTCCACAGCGGCGAGCCGACGACGGCGTTGCCGTCGGCGAGCACCGTGACGCCGCCATCACCGACGCGGTCGCCAGTGTGGTCGGACGTGCGGTCGACCCAGTCGTAGTTGAGATCGGACTCGCCGACGACGCGGTAGGCGTAGTCCTGCGGCACCGTGAAGCCCAGGCTGCCCGAGCCGGTGCTGCCGACCAGGCTGTTGGCCGAAGACAAGGTGCCGATGACACCGGCCGTGCCGCTGCCCCAGGTGGCGGCGCCGCGCTCGTCGTGCCACTGCGGGTTCAGCAGGATGAAGTGGCCGTTGCTCAGTTCGGCCACGCCGTCGATCGGCAGGCGGTAACCCAGCACGTCGCCGGCGTGGCTGCCGACCAGGCTGTTGGACGCCGAGACCGCAGCGCCGCTGCCACCGCCGGCGAGCGCACCGGTGCTGCCGTTGATCCAGCTGATCGCGCCGGCCTGCGCCGCGCCGGTGTTGTTCCAGCCCGGGCTGGCGACGAGCACGTTGCCGTTGGCCAGCTCGTGCACGATCGGCGTGCCGTTGTAGCGGAAGCCGGTCGTCAGGAAGTCCCATTCGCTGACCAGCGAGAGGTTCTGCGGCCCGTTGCCGACATAGTAGCTGCGGCCCAGCGTCACGTTGCCGCCGCTGGCGTACCAGCTCTCGGTCTTCACCACGTTGGCGGTCGCGAAGTTGTACGGTCCCACGAGGCGCTGCGAGGTCGTCGTGTAGGTGTTGCCGCCGCTCGTCGTCTCGCTGACGACGGGCACCACCCAGTTGTCGTTGGGCATCGTGCCCAGGCGGTCGCCGACGCTGGTGATGCTGCTCTGGTTGGCGTCGGCGTAGGTGTCGGGCGTGCTGCCGACCAGGCTGTTGGCCGACGACACCGTGCCGGTGCGCTGGCCGCTGCCGATCCAGGTGACGGCGCCGCGGCCGCCGTTCCACAGCGGGCTGATCGCCAGGAAATTGCCGTTGTCCAGCGCGAAGCCGAGCAGGCCGACGTGGTCGCCGGTCGTCGTCAGGTGGTAGGTCGTGTCGGTGAAGCTCATGCCGGCACGCGTCTGTGTCGCCGTGCTGGTGCTGACGACGTCGGCGACGCTGCCGACGAGGCTGTTCGACGAAGCCACCGCGCCGGCCGTGCCGCTGGCGCCCGCGCCCCAGCTGACCGCGCCCTTGCCGCCGTCCCAGCCGGGGCTGCGCACGAGGTAGTCGCCGTTGGCCAGCACGTCGACGCTGGCCGTGAGCTGCGCGTCCCAGGCGCCCAGCACCTGCAGCAGGTTGCTGCCGTTGCCGACCGAGGAGGTGGCGCGCGAATCGCTCAGGTGGATGCTGCCGACGTAGTCGCCGTCGTGGCTGCCGACCAGGCTGTTGGCCGCCGCCACGGCGGCGCCGTTGCCGGCCTCGCCGCGGGCGTGGCCGGTGCTGCCGTCGATCCAGCTCACCGCGCCGTAGGCGACGGTGGAAGTGGCGGCGCTGCGGTTGCCCCAGTGCGGGCTGAGCACGATCGCGTTCGCCCGCAGGCCGTCGGCGTCGAGCGTGCCCACCGGCAACGCGCCGCCGAGGCCGACGCGGTCGCCGGCGTGGCTGCCGTACAGGCTGCTGCCGGTGGACAGCGCGCCGACGATGCCGCTCGTGCCCGAGCCCCAGGTGACGGCACCGCCGTCGATGGCGCCGAGGTCGGCGTAGGGCGTGACGACCAGGTAGCGGCTGCCGGACAGCTCGACGACGCTGCTGGACTGGAAATCGGCCGAGGCGCCGCCGACCAGGCTGTTGACCGCCGACACCACGCCGGCGACGCCGAGGCTGCCGTCGCCGAAGGTCACGGCGCCCTTGCCGCTGCTCCAGCCGCGGTTGTGCACGAGGTAGTTGCCGTTGGCCAGCTCGACGATGCCGTCGCCGACGGCCTGCGTGCGCGTGCCCTGCGTCGTCGTCAGCACGTAGGTCGACGTGTAGTCGTAGCTCGTGTACGGCGACACGCTGGAGCTGTCGAGCGCACCCAGCGCCGAGCCGGCAGTGCCGGTCAGGCTGTTGCTGCTGTCCAGCGTCGCGCCGGTGCTGCTGCCGCCGTAGACGTAGCCGGTTCCGCCGTCGACCCAGGTCACCGCGCCGTTGGGCGCGTTCTCCAGGTAGCGGCCGGCGGCGGCATTGCCGCTGTCGCTCCAGTACGGGCTGGCGACGAGGTAGTCGCCGTTGCCGACGACGCTGATGCCGCCGCTGCCGACGAAGTCGTAGGCGTGGCTGCCGACCAGGCTGTTGGCCGAGGAGACGGTGCCGACGCTGCCGCCGGCCGCGCCGTGGGTCACGGCGCCGGCATAGGCGCTGCCGCCATTCGTCCAGGTCGGGCTGCTGACGACGTAGCCGCCGTCGGGCAGCGCGGTGATGCTCTGGCCGACCGCGTCGCCGGCGCCGCCCGGAGGCGCGGTGCGGCGGTTGGTCGGGCCCTGGGTGTAGGTGTAGGGCAGGCTCAGGTCGACGCCGAGCACGTAGAGCTTCTTGCCGCCGCTGTCGGTGTCCACCAGCGCCTGGCTGCGAATGGGCGTGCTGCCGACGAGGGCCGTGCTGGCCGACACCGTGCCGCCGGCCGCGCCGTTGGCCAGCGCGCCGGTGCTGCCGTTGATCCAGGCGGCGGCGCCGCGGCCGTTGTACCAGTTGGGCGCCGCGACGATGACGTTGCCGTTGGCCAACTCGGTGATCGTCGTCGTGCCCGCCGTCGCGACACCGCCCCAGATGTCGTAGGTGGTGAGGTTGCCGAGGCGGTCGTCGGCAGTGACCGTGACCGCGCCGAGGTTGTTGATCGTGTTGCCGCTGTAGCCGTAGCGCGTGACGCTGTCGATGTTGGCGGTGCTGCCGACCAGGCTGTTGCCGCTGCCGATCGTCGCGCTGCCGCTGCCGGCCTTGCTCTGCCAGGTGATGGCGCCGGCCGACGCGCTGGTGGCCAGCTGGATCGCGTAGGCGCTGGCACCGGGCACGGCGTTGGAGTCGGCCGTGCTGGTGCTGAAGGTGTTGACGTTGTTCACCGTGCCGTAGCGCGGGCTCAGCACCAGGTAGTTCTCGCTGGACAGCACCTGGATGCCGCCACTGCCGGCGCGGTCGCCGGCGCCGGCGCCGCGCAGGTTGGACAGCAGCGCGCCGGTGCTGGCGTCGAACAGGTAGACGGCGCCGGTGTCGGCGCTGCCGCCGGTGTCGGCCAGCGGCGCGCTGATGACGACGTTGCCGTTGGACAGCACCTTCGTGAACGTGCCAAAGCCGTTGTCGGCGGCCGCCGTCGGGTCGTCCAGCGACAGCGAGGCGATCGAGTTGCCGGCGTTGTCGACGATGATGTTGCGCGGGTCCAGCAGCAGCCGGCCGGCGCGGCCCTTGGGCGCGGCGAGATCGGCCGTGCCGCCGAAGACCAGGTCCTGCTTGCCCGAGACCTCGGCGCTGCCGCCGTTGCCTCCGCCGGCGCCGCCGCGCGCGCTGAGGCGCCCGCCGTAGACCGTGCTGTCGTCCGACCACAGCACGATCTGGCCGCCGTCGCCGCTGCGGGTGGCATCGGCACGCAGCACCGTCGTGCCGTTGACGCCGAGCTCGCGGGCGTTCGCCAGGTCGGCGTCGCCGCCCTGGAAGCCGCCGCCGACGCGGATGCGGCCACCGCCGTCGCGGCCGCTGGCGTCCAGCGTCGCGGCGCGCAGCTGCAGGCTGTCGGCGGTGACAGCGATGTCGCCGCCGCGGCCGGCCAGGCCGACGGCACTGAAGCTCGCCGAACCGTACAGGCGGTCTTCGGCCGTGACACGCAGCTCGCCGCCCTGGGCGCCGTCGGCCTTCAGCACCGCCGACGCTGTCTGCACGACGGTGCCGGCATCGACGCCGATGCGCCCACCGCGGCCGCTGCCGGCGCTGACGTCGAGCACACCGCCCTGGCCCAGGTAGTCGGCCTGCACGTCGATGCGGCCGCCGGCGGCGGCCACGCGGCCGTCGACCTCGACCCTCGAGCCCTCGATCTGCACGCGGCCGCTGCCGGCCTCGATGCGGCCGCCGGCCGTCACCAGACGCAGCGTGCCGCCGTCGTCGACCAGCGCGTCAGCACCGCCGCCGCCGGCCACCGCCTGCTCGCGCAATCGCTGCGCGGCACCGGCGCTGAGGATCACGCGGCCGCCTTCGGCCTGCACGAGCTGGCGGTTCTCGACCAGCGCGGCCACCGTCGCCGGGTCGACCTTGACGCCCAGCAGCTCGCTGCCGGCGACGTCCAGCGTCACCGCGTCGCCGGCGGCCAGCGCCACCGTGCCCAGACGCGCGCTGACCACGCCTTCGTTGATGACCTCGGGCGCCAGCAGCGCCGCGTAACCGCCGGCGGCGGTGTTGATCGTGCCCTGGTTGACGACGCTGCCGGCGCCGTCCCCGCGCGTGAACTTCAGCCGGCCGGCGGCGAAGTCGGCGTCGGCGATGTCCAGCGTGCTGGCGACCAGCCCGCCAACGTCGACGCGCGAGCCGCGGCCGAAGACGATGCCGTTCGGGTTGACGAGCAGCACCTGGCCGTTGGCGCTGAGGCGCCCATGGATGGCCGACGGGTCGGCACCGGTGACGCGGTTGAGCAGCACCGCCTGCGCGTTCGGCTGCTGGATCTGCACCAGCGCCTGGCTGCCGACGTCGAAGCTCAGCCAGTTGATCGCCGCACGCTGGCTGGCCTGCGTGATGTCCAGCCGCGCACCCTGCTGCTGCAGTGCCGCCTGGCCGCTGACGACTTGGCCGCCCTGCGGCAGCGCGTTGGCCGCCGGCGGCGCCGCCCAGGCCGCCGTCTGCCCGAGCACCAGCCCGGCGCCGAGCACGACGCCGGCGACGCCGCGGCTGCGTTTGCCGCGCGAGCGTGTGCCTTCGGCGACCGCGACGCAGGCCCCGGTGCTGTCGTTCCAGACGAGTCGATAGATGCGATTCAGGGCGCCGGGACCGTGGTTCATGAGGTACTCCGAGAAGATGCGGGGCGGCGGGCGGGCACCCGCACGCGGTTCGACAGGCTCAGAAGGCCTTGACGAAGGAGACGAAGAGGCGCGGATCGCGACGGGTGCCGTCGCCGTCGTCGCCTTCGGCGCTGCGGACCGGGTTGCGGCCGTTGCGCCACGACAGCGCCGCGCGCAGCAGCACCTGCTGCGGGCCGCTCCAGCTGGCGGCCACGCCGTTGCCGGACAGCGTGTAGCGGTTGGGGTCCAGCGTCGCGGCGTTGCGCTCGCGGTCGCGGCGCAGCCAGGCGTGGTCGTGGAACAGCGACAGCGTCAGCTCGGGCGTCACCAGGCGGCGCCACTCGAGGCTGGCCAGCTGGCCCTCGTCGGCCGACGGCTCGGAGCTGGAGTACGCACGCACGGCCGAGGTGCCGGTGGCGCCGAACTTCTGCGACGAGTCGAGGTTGCGGTTGGCGCGCTGGCCCGACAGCGACAGCTGCAGCGTGTCGGCGGCGCTCAGGCGCTGCAGCCGGGTCAGCGTCCAGCCCAGCGTGCGGAATCTGCCGTCGCGGTCGGGGCCGCCGGCGGACTGGTCGGCCGCGAGGTCGGCGGCATTGCCGCCGAGGTCCAGCCGGCCGAAGGCCAGCGACAGCGAGAACTGGGTGACGCCGCCGCCCAGCCATCCGTCGACGGCGTCGCCGCCCAGCGCCAGCGTGCGCGTGGCGACGGTCTTGTCGCTGAGCTGGATGCCGGCGATGGCGTTGTCGAAGGCCTTGCGGTCGTAGGCCAAGCTCAGGCTCAGCGAAGCGCCGGCACGGCGCAGCAGCGGGTAGTTCGCCGCCGCCGCCCAGGCCGTCGCGCCGCCGCTGTAGCGCGTGTTGTTCAGGTCGTAGCCGTAGGCCAGGCGCGACACGGTGGCGCTGGCACGCCAGCCGTCGTAGCCGACCGGCGCGTTGTAGCCGGCGCTGCCGTAGTCCGAGCCGGCGCTGTGGCTGGCGAAGAACTGCAGCTGGTCGCCGAAGCGCAGCGGGCTGTTGATCTCCAGCGCGCCGGTGCTGCGCCACTCGCCGCTGGCCCGGGTGCCGGCGTTGTCGAGCTGCAGCCGGCCGCCGAACATCGGCTCGTCGGCGACCGCGACCACCAGGCGCGTCTCGCCGGGCTGGTCGCCGGGTTCGAGCACCGAGCTGGCCTGCACGCCGGGCAGCGAGTCGAGCAGGCCGATGGCGCGCTGCACCTCGTCGGCGCGCACCGGCGCGCCGATCTTCTGGCGCGCCGTCATCGTGCCGAGCACACGCGGCTCGCCGACGTTGCGCCCCGGCGGCGCCTGCTCGACACGCACGCCCGACAGGCGGCCCTCGAGCACCGCGATCGTGACGACGCCGTCGCGCAGCTCCTGCTCGGGCAGGAAGGCCCGCACGAGGTAGCCGGCGTCCTGGTAGGCGCGGGCCACGGTGTCGGTGGCACGGCGCAGGTCGGCCAGGCTCGCCGGCTGGCCGACGAAGGGCGCCAGCCGGACCTGCAGCTCGGCCTCCGGCAACAGCGTCACGCCGCGCAGGCGGAAGCCGAGCACCTGGACCCGGGCACCGGGCGCCGCATCGGGGGTGGCCGCGGGGGCGGCCGTGGTCGGCGGCGGCGGTGGCGGCGGCGGTGCCGCACGCTCTGCATCACGCAGCAGGGTGCCGGCATCGGGCGGGGTCTGCGCCTGCGGCGCGCCGCAGGCCAGCAGCGCGGCCGCAGCCACGGCGCCCAAGGTCTTGTTGTTCATCGACTCGGCTCCCTGAACCCAGAGTAAACCCGGGTCAGCAGCGACGGCCACTGTCAAGCCCGGGAATCAGGGAAAGCTTAAGTTGAAGCGTCTCGGTGCGTCACGAGAAATGCGGCCATAAATCGCACCTTTAGCATTAACCCGTAGTCCACCGAAGGGATGCGTCGGGCGTGCACACCCGCGGCAGGCCGTCGCCGCCGATGGCCTACAGTCACGGCCGACGACACCATGAACCGACTGCACACCGAACTCCTCCGCCTCCATCTCTGCGCCGCGCCGGGCGAGCCGGGCGCCTGGGCCGACGCGTCCGGCCGCGTGCGCAGCGCGGTGCTGGAACTCGTGGCCCCGGTCGACGCGGCACTGCTCGGCGCGGTCTGGGCCGGCGTTCAGAACGAACTCGGGCTGCCGGCGCCGGCCATCGTGCTGTCGGGGCGCGACGGCCTGCAGCTCTGGTTCGCGCTGCAGCAGCCCGTGGATGCCGCGACGGCGAGCGCACTGGTCGACGGCCTGCGCCGGCGCTGGCTCGACGAACTGCCCGCGGCCCGGCTGCGCTGCTGGCCGGCGCCCGAGGCCGCGCCGCCGGCCCTGCCCGGCACCGAGGTCGGTCCCGAACGCTGGGCGGCGCTGGTCTCGCCCGACCTCGCGCCGCTGTTCACCGAGACCCCTTGGCTGGACCTGCCGCCGGGCGCCGACGCCCAGGCCGCGCTGCTGGCGCCGCTGCGCCCGATCACGGCCGATGAACTGGCCGCCGCCTTGCGCACGCTGGCGCCGCCGGATGCGACCACGGCGCCGGGCGCGCCCGAGCCGCGCACGGCACCCGAACGCGAAGCCGAACGTTTCCTGCTGTCGGTGATGCGCGACGCCGCGGCGCCGCTGGCGCAGCGCATCGACGCCGCGAAGGCGCTGCTGCGCCGCTGATCAGGCCTGGCGCGCGGCGGCTGCCTCGCGCAGCTTGTCCTTGCGGCTCTTGCGCCGGCCCTTGACGCCGCCGTGGCCGGCGGGCGCGGCCGGGGCGGTCTCGGTGGGCTCGAAACCGTCGAGACGCTCGCGTTCGACACGCCGGCCCTGGCGCTTCTCGATGAGGCGGAAATGCGCCTCGCTGGCCGCGGTGACGAAGCTCCAGGCTTCGCCGCGGGCACCGGCACGCGCGGTGCGGCCGATGCGGTGCGTGTAGTCGGCGGCCGAACGCGGCAGGTCGTAGTTGACGACAGCGGCCAGCGCCGGAATGTGCAGCCCGCGCGCCGCCAGGTCGGTGGCGAGCACGACACGCAGCCTGCCGTGCGCCAGCTCGGCCAGCACCCGTGCGCGCGCGCCCTGGCTCAGCTCGCCGTGCAGCGCCGCGGCGGCGATGCCGGCGCGCTGCAGCTTGGCAGCGACCATCTCGCTGGCGTGGCGCGTGGCGACGAAGACCAGCACCCGCGGCCAGTCGTGCGTGGCCAGCAGCCGGCGCAGCAGCGGCGTGCGCTGCGCGGTGTCGACCTCGACCGCGTGCTGCTCGATCTCGGGGCCGCCGGCCTCGGGCGCGGCGTCCACCGCCACCTGCACCGGCGCGTGCAGCAAGCGCGTGGCCAGCGCCTGCACCGGCGCCGGGAAAGTCGCCGAGAACAGCAGCTGCTGGCGCTCGGCCGGCAGCAGCGCCAGCACTCGCTCCAGCTCGTCGGCAAAACCGTCGTCGAGCAGGCGGTCGGCTTCGTCGAGCACCAGCAGCTGCACCTCGCCGAGCTTCAGGGCGTTGCGTTCGACCAGGTCCAGCAGCCGGCCCGGCGTCGCGACGACGACTTCGGCGCCGCCGCGCAGGCCCATCATCTGCGGGTTCACCGAGACGCCGCCGAAGACGACGGCGACCTTCACCGGCTCGGCCATCTCGCGCGCCATCGCACGCAGCGTCTGGCCGGCCTGCACCGCGAGTTCGCGCGTCGGCACCAGCAGCAGCGCGCGCGTGACGCGCCGGCTCTCGCGCGGCGTGATGTCGAAGCGATGCAGCATCGCCAGCGCGTAGGCCGCGGTCTTGCCCGAGCCGGTGGGCGCGCGCGCGACGAGGTCCTGGCCGTCGAGCGCCGGCGGGATGGCCTGCTGCTGCACCGGCGTCGGAATGCTGAAACCGAGCTCGGCGCAGGCGCGCTGCAGCGCCGGCGTCAGCCCGAGGGCGGCGAAGCCCGCGCTCACAGCCGCCGCGCCTTGACGGTGCGGCCCTTGACCTTGCCGCGCGCCAGGCCGCGCAGCGCCTGCTCGGCGAGGTCGCGGCGCACCGAGACGTAGGTCGAGAAGTCGTTGACGTCGATCTTGCCGACCGCCGCCGCCTCCAGCCCCAGGTCCTTGGTCAGCGCGCCCAGCACGTCGCCGCGGCGGATCTTCTCCTTGCGGCCGCCGAGGATCTGCAGCGTCACCATCGGCGGCAGCAGCGGCGGCTGCGGCCCGGCCTTGGCCAGTTCCGCTTCCAGTTCGGCCAGCGGATGCCAGACGCTCTGCCGGCCCTGCATCTCGTCGATGCGGCCGACACGCCCCATCTCGTCGAGGCTGGCGAGGTTGAACACCAGCCCGCTCTCGCCGGCGCGCCCGGTGCGGCCGATGCGGTGGGTGTGCACCTCGGGCTCGGGCGTGATGTCGACGTTGATCACCGCCTCGAGCTTGCTGATGTCCAGCCCGCGCGCGGCGACGTCGGTGGCCACCAGCACGCTGGCGCTGCGATGGGCGAAGCGCACCAGCACCTGGTCGCGGTCGCGCTGCTCCAGGTCGCCGTGCAGCTCCAGCGCGACGATGCCTTGCGCCTGCAGCACCGCCACCAGGTCGCGGCACTGCTGCTTGGTGTTGCAGAAGGCCAGCGTGCTCTCGGGGCGGAAACGCTGCAGCAGCAGGCCGACGGCGTGCAGGCGCTGGCTCTCCGTCACTTCGTAGAAACGTTCGACGATCTGGCTGGCGGCGTGGGTTTCGGCCAGACGCACTTCCTGCGGGTCGCGCAGGTAGCGCGCGGCGAGCTTGGCGACGTCGTCCGGATAGGTGGCCGAGAACAGCAGCGTCTGGCGCTTGCTCGGCGGCGGGCAGTGACGCGCGACGGCGGCGATGTCCTCGGCGAAGCCCATGTCGAGCATGCGGTCGGCTTCGTCGAGCACGAAGGTCGTCAGCGCCTCCAGCGCCAGCGAGCCGCGCTCCAGGTGGTCGAGCACACGCCCCGGCGTGCCGACGACGACGTGCGCACCGTGCTCCAGGCTGGCGAGCTGCGGCCGGATCGCGGCGCCGCCGCACAGCGTCAGCACCTTGACGTTGTCTTCGGCGCGCGCCAGGCGGCGGATCTCCTGCGAGACCTGCTCGGCGAGTTCACGCGTCGGGCAGAGCACCAGCGCCTGTGTGGCAAAGCGCTTGGCGTCCAGCCTGGCCAGCAGCGGCAGCGAGAATGCCGCGGTCTTGCCGCTGCCGGTCTTGGCCTGGGCGATCAGGTCGCGCCCGGCCAGCGCCGGCGGCAGCGCCGCGGCCTGGATCGGCGTCATGCACTCGTAGCCCAGCTGCTGCAGGTTGGCGAGCACGGCCGGCGACAGCGGCAGCGTGGAGAAAGCGGGGCCGGCGGGCGCGGCGGGAGATTCGGTCATGCCCCGATTGTCGAGGCTGGGGCCGGCCGGCGCCGGGATTTCAGAGTTCGCGTGCCGTCAGCCACAGCCGCAGCTCGAACTCCAGCGTCGGGTACTCGGGCTCCATGTGGCGGCACAGCGCGTAGAAGGCCTTGTCGTGCTCGCGCTCCTTCAGGTGCGCGAGCTCGTGCACGGCGATCGTGCGCAGGAAGTCGGCCGGCGCCTCCTTGAACAGCGCGGCGATGCGGATCTCGCGTTTGGCCTGCAGCCGCCCGCCCTGCACACGCGAGACCGCGGTGTGCGTGCCCAGCGCGTTCTTGACGACGTGCAGCTTGGGGTCGAAGACGACCTTGGACAGCGGCGGCGCGCTCTTCATGAACCGCGACTTCAGCGCGCAGACGTAGTCGTAGAGCTCGCGCTCGTTGCGCACCGGCGAAGGCTCGGGGTGGCGGCGCGCGACGTAGTCGGCCAGCCGGCCTTCGGCGATCAGCGCCTGGACCTGAGCCAGCAGGTCGGGCGGGTAGCCCTGCAGATACTTGAGTTCTGACACCGGCTCAGCAGCGGCCCGAGCGCCGGCTGCGCGGCTGCAGCTTGTCGAGCTCGGCGAACTGCTGCTTGAGCAGCAGCATAAGCGCCCGCGCCTGGTCGACCGGCAGGCTGAGACAGGAGCCGGCGGCGCCTTCGTCGCGCGCCGGGCGCGGCAGCACCAGCGCGTCGACGCCGATCTCGATCAGGCCCTTGTCGTGACGCAGGGACTTCAGGCGCTGGACTTCGATGTCGTAGGTCTTCATGCGGGGGCGGGGTGACGCAAAAGCCGGCGATTGTCCGCCGCCCGCAGCCGCAGCGGGCCGTGTTCACGACAACGACCGGCCCCGCGGCCGTCGCGCCCCATGCGCCCCGAAGATCCGCCCGCGCCCCGAGCGGCAACGCCGGCTCGGCCCGCCCGGCGTGCCGGGCGCTGCGGCAGCCGGCTCAGTGACGGCGGCGGCGGTTCGCGGCGGCGACGCCGAACAGCGCCAAGCCGGCCAGCGCCAGCGTCGCCGGTTCCGGCACGTCGTTGCCGGGCTCGCCGACGACGACGCGGATCGCGCTGCGGCCCATCTCGGCACCGGCCGCGGAGTAGGCGACCAGGGCGAACGTGTACTCGCCGGCGGCGAACGCGTCGAAGGCCTTGCCCACCTCGAGGAAGTCCATGCCGAGGTTCCACGAGTCCTGGATCAGCGGCAGCGCCGAGAACGCGCCGCCGATGTGCGCCGCCTGGTCGGTGCCGGCCGCCGGATCGCGGTCGATCAGCAGCTGCACCGAGTAGCTGGTGGTGTCCAGGCCGCTGACGTAGTACGCGAAGTTCCACAGCGCATACGGGTTCGCCGGCGACGGCGACTGTTGCGACACCCCGTCCGGCGCGAAGAAGGTCCCGGCGCCGTCGTTGGCGAGGTTCGGCCCGACGTAACGCTGATGCGCGGTCAGGCCGAGCGTCAGGCCGTTCTCGAATTCCTTCACCGCCACGGCGTTGTTCGGGATGCCGCTGCCGCCGAAGGTGGCACCCGGCAGCGTGCCGAAGCGGTCGTAGGTCGGCGTGACCGGCGCGGCGATCGCGGAAGCGCAGGCGACGGTGGCGAGAGCGGACAAGGTGCAGCGCAAGATGTTCATGACGGTGTCAAACGTGATTTCCTGCATCAAAAGCACGTGACATGCCACTCCACCTCGGGGCGGCAGATTTCGCCGGTGTGACAAGGGTTTGTCCGCAGCGGCGGGGCCGCGGGCCGAGGCTGCGAACCGGTCGGTGTCAAGGATGCCGACAGGCCGGCCAGGACCAGTCGCCTAGAACACAAGGGGAAGAGACGCTGCGCGCAGCGGCGGCAGACGCCCGCCCTACATCAGCACGATGTCGTACTGCTCCGGGTTCATCGTCGCCTCGGCCGACAGCGAGATCGGCTTGCCGATGAACTCCGACAGCCCGGCGATGTGGCCGCTCTCCTCGTCGAGCAGCATCTCGACGACGGCGGCGCTGGCGATGACGCGGAATTCCTTCGGGTTGAACTGCCGCGCCTCGCGCAGGATCTCGCGCAGGATGTCGTAGCAGACGCTGCGCGCGGTCTTCACCTGGCCGCGGCCCTGGCAGGTCGGGCAGGGTTCGCACAGCATGTGCGCCAGGCTCTCGCGCGTGCGCTTCCTCGTCATCTCGACGAGCCCCAGCTGCGTGAAGCCGCTGACCGTGGTGCGCGTGCGGTCGCGTGCGAGCTGCTTGCGCAGCTCGGCGAGCACCGCCTGCTGGTGGTCCTCGCGCGTCATGTCGATGAAGTCGGCGATGATGATCCCGCCGAGGTTGCGCAGCCTGAGCTGGCGCGCGATGGCGCCGGCCGCCTCGAGGTTGGTCTTGAAGATCGTGTCCTCGAAGTTGCGCGCGCCGACGAAGCCGCCGGTGTTGACGTCCACCGTCGTCAGCGCCTCGGTCTGGTCGACGATCAGGTAGCCGCCGCTCTTCAGGTCGACGCGCCGCGCCAGCGCCTTGGCGATCTCCTCCTCGATGCCGAAGAGGTCGAAGATCGGCCGCTCGCCGCGGTAGTGCTCGAGCTTGCCGACCGCGCCCGGCGTGTAGGTCTCGCCGAAGACACGCAGCGCCTCGTGCTGCAGCTTGGAGTCGATGCGGATCGAGTGCGTGGCGTCGGTGGTCAGGTCGCGCAGCACACGTTCGGCCAGGCTCAGGTCCTGGTGCAGCAGCGTGCCCGGCGGCTTGCTCTGCGCACGCTGGCGGATCGCCGCCCAGGTCTTGCGCAGGTAGGCGATGTCGTCGGCGAGCTCGGCGTCGCTCGCCTCCTCGGCGTTGGTGCGCAGGATGAAGCCGCCGCCGTCGGCGCCCACCAGCGCCTGCATGCGCGAACGCAGCTGCTCGCGCAGCTCGGGACCGCCGATCTTCTGCGAGATGCCGATGTGGTCGTCGTGCGGCAGGAAGACCAGCATGCGCCCGGCGATCGAGATCTGCGTCGACAGCCGCGCGCCCTTGGTGCCGATGGCGTCCTTGATGACCTGCACGGTCAGCGTCTGGCCCTCGAAGACGTGGCGCTCGATCGGCGGCAGCGGCGCGTCGCCGCGTGTCGTCGGGTGGCCGAACAGGTCGGCCACGTGCAGGAAGGCCGCACGCTCCAGGCCGATGTCGACGAACGCGCTCTGCATGCCGGGCAGCACACGCGCCACCTTGCCGAGGTAGACGTTGCCGACCAGCCCTCTCTCGAGCGTGCGCTCGACGTGCAGCTCCTGCACCGCGCCGTTCTCGACGATGGCGACCCGCGTTTCCTGCGGTGCCCAGTTGATGAGGATGTCCTGCGTCGCCATGGCGCGCAGTCTAACGAGACGCCGGGGGCGCCGCGTGTGCGGGGCTACGCGCAGCGTGCGCTGGCCGTCACTCAGGGCGCGGTGGCGACGCCGGCCTCGGCCAGCAGCGCACGCGTCTCGAACAGCGGCAGCCCCATGATCCCGGAGTAGCTGCCTTCGACGCGTTCGATCCAGGCCGAGATCGGCCCCTGGATGGCGTAGGAGCCGGCCTTGCCGAAAGGCTCGCCGCTGGCGACATAACGGCCGATCGTCGCCTCCGGCAGCGCAGCGAAGCGCACGACCGAGTCCGACAGCGCGAGCCGCCGCCGCGTGCCGTGCGCCAGCGCGACGGCGGTGTAGACGTGGTGTTCGCCGCCCGACAGCGCACGCAGCGTCGCCGCGGCGTCTTCGGCGTCGCGCGGTTTGCCGAGGATGCGCGGGCCCAGCGCCACCGTCGTGTCGGCGCAGAGGATGGGCGCCGGCGGCAGCGCACGCGCGTGCAGCCGCGCGACGGCGGCGTCGAGCTTGGCCCGCGTCACACGCTGCACGTAGTCGGCCGGCGCTTCGCCGTCGCGTTCGGCTTCCAGCGCCTCGGCGTCCTCGTCGGGCGCCGGCAGCAGCGGGCGGTGGGCGACACCGAGCTGGTCGAGCAACTGAGCGCGGCGCGGGCTCTGCGAGGCGAGGTAGACGAAGGTGGTGTTCATCGTGGAAAGCTGTCGTGCGCCGCCATCTTGCCCCCTCTCCCGCTCGCGGGAGAGGGTTGGGGTGAGGGCTCGTGGCGCGCAGGCNCNCNCNCNCNCNCNCNCGCGCGCGCGCGCGCG
>NZ_AEWG01000061.1 GCF_000190375.1 Rubrivivax benzoatilyticus JA2 = ATCC BAA-35 | reverse complement strand
GACGGCCGTCGCCGAGACGCAAGCGCCCCCGGAGACCCCCGTCGCCGTCGGCGACGAGACCCTGGGGCCGCCGCCCGAACCGCCGGTGCCGCTGCCGGGCATGCCGCAACCCGTGGCCAGCGCCGACGCGGCCGCCGGCGCGCCGCCGTTCGAATGGCCGCCGTCGACGCAGCTGAGCTACACGCTGACCGGCCACTATCGCGGGCCGGTGCAGGGCGAGGCCACGGTCGAGTGGCTGCGTGTGGGCTGGCAGTACCAGGTCATCGTCGAGGTGAAGATCGGCCCGTCGTTCGCGCCGCTGGTCACGCGCCGGCTGTCCAGCGATGGCGAGGTCACCGAGCACGGCCTGCGCCCGCGCCGCTACGACGAGCTGACGCGGGCCGCGTTCCGCGACGCGCGCCAGCTCACGGTGCATTTCGACGACCACGTGATCCGCCTGGCCAACGGCCGCGAGCTGCCGATGATCGACGGCGTGCAGGACAGCGCCAGCCAGTTCGTGCAGATGACCTGGCTGTTCATCACCCAGCCGGCGCTGCTGGAGCCCGGCCGCTCGGTGCAGCTGCCGCTGGCGCTGCCGCGCCGTGCCGACACCTGGACCTACGACGTCATCGGCCGCGAGACCGTGCACGCGCCGTTCGGCGATCTCGACACCGTGCACGTCAAGCCGCGCGGCAGCGCGCGGCCGGGCAAGGACCTGACGGCCGAGATGTGGGTCGCGCCGACGGTGCAGTACCTGCCGGTGCGCATCGTCATCCGCCAGGACGACGACACCTGGGTCGACCTGCTGATCCGCCAGCTGCCGCGCCAGGCCACGCCGAGCTGAACGCGCTTGCGGCATAGTCGGCGCCGAGCCCGCACGGGCGCTTCACCGACGACAGGAGACCGCCGCATGACGACCCCCGAGCCCCTGGTGCTGACCGAACTGCGAGGCGACGGCGAACGCCGCACCGCGCTCGTCACGCTGAACCGGCCCAAGCAGCTGAACGCGCTGAACGACGCGCTGATGGACCAGCTCGGCGACGCGCTGGCCGCCTTCGACGCCGACGACACGGTCGGCTGCATCGTCATCACCGGCAGCGAGAAGGCTTTCGCCGCCGGCGCCGACATCACCGCGATGGCCGGCTTCAGCTTCATGGACGCCTACAAGGGCGACTTCATCACGCGCAACTGGGAGCGCATCCTGCGCGTGAGGAAACCCGTCATCGCCGCGGTCTCGGGCTTCGCGCTCGGTGGCGGCTGCGAGCTGGCGATGATGTGCGACTTCATCATCGCCGCCGACACGGCGAAGTTCGGCCAGCCCGAGATCAAGCTCGGCATCATCCCCGGCGCCGGCGGCACGCAACGGATGCCGCGTGCGGTGGGCAAGGCCAAGGCGATGGACATGATCCTGACGGCCCGCATGATGGACGCCGCCGAGGCCGAGCGCGCCGGGCTGGTGTCGCGCGTCGTGCCGGCGGCAGCGCTGCTCGACGAGGCGCTGGCCGCCGCCGAGCTCATCAACGCCCAGAGCGGCCCGAGCGTGATGATGGCCAAGGAGTGCGTCAACCGCGCCTTCGAGTCCGGTCTGGCCGACGGCCTGGGCTACGAACGCAGGCTGTTCCACGCGCTGTTCGCCACCGAGGACCAGAAGGAAGGCATGGCGGCCTTCGTCGCCAAGCGCAAGCCGGTGTTCAGGCAGCGCTGAGGAAGTGTGGGGTCGAAGTGCGAGAAGTCCGGGGTCAGAAGTCCGGGGTCAGGTCCCGTGGGACCTGACCCCTTCCCCGGACGTGCGGGGTCAGGTCTCGTGAGACCTGACCCCCTTGCGGCCGCTCCTCGCGGCGCCGGAATGCAGGGGTCAGGTCCTGTGGGACCTGACCCCGTCCCATCCCCGTCCCCCGCGGCCCGCGTCACGGCGCCAGCCAGTGCCCGCCGTCGGCGTCGAACAGCGCGCGGCGCTGGCCTTCGGGGTGCAGTTCCAGCCAGTCGAGCGCGTCGACGCGCATCGTCATCATCGCGAAGTGGGCGCGGGTGCCGCGTTCGGGCACCGGCTTGACGATGCGGCTGCCGGGCGGCAGCGGCGACAGGTAGTCCTGCGCCGCGGGCGTCATCATCAGCTTGGCCCAGCGCGACCAGACGGCCAGGCCGGAGGTCTCCACCGTCACGTGCACGTGCGCCCGCAGCTGCCAGCCGCGGGACGCCGACCACAGCACCAGCACGCCTTCGGGATGGGTCTCGACGTGCGCGACCTTGGGGCTGCGGGCGTCGGTGTAGACGATCAGCGAATGCGCCGCCGGCTCGACCTCGCGCAGCACGACGCTGCGGGCGTCGGCGCGCTGGCCGTCGGTGGTGGCGAGCACGCCGACGTGCCAGTCATGGGCCGAATCGGTCGCGCGGCCCAGTTCGTGCCAGACGGCGTCCTCGATCGCGGCGAGGTCGTGCAGGCGTTCGTTCATTCTTTTTCGTCTCCCGCTGCCGACTCGCCGCTTTCCTCGCGTCAGGCCTCCCGGCGCAGCGCGGGGAACAGGATCACGTCGCGGATGCTGGGGCTGTCGGTCAGCAGCATGATGAGCCGGTCGATGCCGATGCCGCAACCACCGGCCGGGGGCATGCCGTACTCCAGCGCGCGGATGAAGTCGGCGTCGTAGTACATCGCCTCCTCGTCGCCGGCGTCCTTGTTCGCCACCTGGGCCTGGAAACGTGCCGCCTGGTCCTCTGCGTCGTTGAGCTCGGAGAAGCCGTTGGCGTACTCGCGCCCGGTGATGAAGAGCTCGAAACGTTCGGTGATCGACGGGTTGCTGTCCGACGCGCGCGCCAGCGGCGAGACCTCGACGGGGTAGTCGATGATGAAGGTCGGCTGCCAGAGCTTGTCTTCGACCGCGGCCTCGAACAGGCCGAACTGCAGCTCGGCCAGCGTCCAGTGCGCCGGCGGCTCCTCGCCCAGCGCCTTCAGCCTGGCGTGCAGCGCCGCGGCGTCGTCGGCCTCGCTCTCGCTGACGCCGGCGTGAACGACCAGCGAGTTGCGCACCGACAGCCGGGCGAACGGCTGGGCCAGGTCGACCTCGCGGCCGGCGTAGCTCAGCGTGGCGCTGCCGGTGGCGGCGCGCGCGGCGTGGCGCAGGACCTGTTCGGTGAAGTCCATCAGGTCGTGGTGCGTCCAGTACGCCGCGTAGAACTCCATCATCGTGAACTCGGGGTTGTGCCGGACACTGATCCCCTCGTTGCGGAAGTTGCGGTTGATCTCGAACACACGCTCGAAGCCGCCGACCAGCAGCCGCTTCAGGTAGAGCTCGGGCGCGATGCGCAGGAACATCTCCTGGTCCAGCGCGTTGTGGTGCGTGACGAAAGGCTTGGCGTTCGCGCCACCCGGGATCGGGTGCAGCATCGGCGTCTCGACCTCGAGGAAACCGTGCTCGACCATGTACTGGCGGATCGAGCTGACGGCCTTGCTGCGCGCGACGAAACGCGAGCGCGCGGCGTCGTCGGTCATCAGGTCGACGTAGCGCTGGCGGTACTTCTGCTCCTGATCGGTCATGCCGTGGAACTTGTCCGGCAGCGGGCGCAGGCTCTTGGTCAGCAGGCGCACGTTCGTCGCCTTGATCGACAGCTCGCCGGTCTTGGTGCGGAACAGCGTGCCTTCGCAGCCGAGGATGTCGCCCAGGTCCCAGCGCTTGAACGCGGCCAGCGTCTCAGGCCCGACGGCGTCCTGCGTGACGTAGAGCTGGATGCGGCCGGTGGCGTCCTGCAGCGTCGCGAAGCAGGCCTTGCCCATCACGCGCTTCAACATCATGCGGCCGGCGACCGAGACCGTGACGGCCTTCGGCTCGAGCTCCTCGTTGGGCACCTGGCCGTGCTGGTGGTGCAGGTCCGCGGCGTGGTGGCGCGGCTTGAAGTCGTTCGGGAAAGCGACGCCGGCGGCGCGGATGGCTTGCAGCTTCTCGCGGCGTTCGGCGATCAGTTGGTTGTCGTCGGTCATGGGGGGCCCGGTGATGTGCCGCAATTTTAGGCGCAGCCTAGAATGATCGGTTCGATGAAAGTCAGCCCCAGCCTGCCGATCGTGCAGCGCCCGATCCGGTTCGCCGTGGTCGGATGCGGCCGCATCTCGGCCAATCACATGGAGGCGCTGCGGCAGCACGCCGACCGCGCCCAACTCGTCGCCGTCTGCGACAACCGCCCCGAAGCCCTCGCCGCCGCGGTCGCCAAGACCGGTGCCGCCGGCTATGCCAGCCTCGACGAACTGCTCGAAGCCAGCGACTGCGACATCGTCACGCTGGCCACGCCCAGCGGCCTGCACCCGCGCCAGGCGATGAAGGCCGCGCGCGCCGGCCGCCACGTGCTCACCGAGAAGCCGATGGCGACGAAGTGGGACGAAGGCATGGAGATGGTGCGCGTCTGCCGCGACGCCGGCGTCAAGCTCTTCGTCGTCAAGCAGAACCGGCTCAACCCGACGATGCAGCTGCTCAAGCACGCGGTCGACGCCGGGCGCTTCGGCCGCATCCACTGCGTCGTCGTCAACGTCTTCTGGACGCGCCCGCAGAGCTACTACGACGACGCGCCCTGGCGCGGCCGCTGGGATCTGGACGGCGGCGCCTTCCTGAACCAGGCCAGCCACTACGTCGACATGGTCGACTGGCTGGTCGGCCCGGTCGACAACGTGCACGCCTACACCGCGACGCTCGCCCGCGACATCGAGGCCGAGGACACCGGCGTGATGTCGCTGCGGCTGCGCAAGGGCGGGCTGGCGTCGATCAACGTGACGATGCTGACCCACGGCAAGAACTTCGAGGGCAGCATCACGATCCTCGGCGAGCGCGGCACGGTGCGCATTGGCGGCGTCGCCGTCAACCAGATCCAGCACTGGGAGTTCGACACCCCGGCGCCCGAGGACGAGGCGGTGAAGAACGCCAGCTACGCCGCGCCCTCGGTCTACGGCCCCGGCCACCCGCTGTACTACGACAACGTCATTGGCACGTTGCGCGGCGAGAAGAGCGCCGAGGTCGACGGCTACGAAGGCCTGCGCTCGCTCGAAGTCATCATCGCCGCCTACCGCAGCGCGCGCGACGGCGTTCGCGTCGGCCTGCCGCTGGTGTTCTGATGCAAGCGCCGGCCGACTCTCGCGGTCAGGCCCCCTCTCCCGCGAGCGGGAGAGGGGGCGAGGCGGTGCACCCCAGCGCCATCGTCGACGACGGCGCGACGCTGGGCGAGGGCACCCGCGTCTGGCACTTCGCCCACGTCTGTGGCGGCGCGACGATAGGCGCCGGCTGCTCGCTGGGGCAGGGCGTCTACGTCGGCAACGACGTCGTCATCGGCGACAACGTCAAGATCCAGAACAACGTCTCGGTCTACGACGCCGTCACGCTCGAGGACGACGTCTTCTGCGGCCCGAGCATGGTCTTCACCAACGTCTTCAATCCGCGTTCGGCGGTGCCGCGCAAGCACGAGTACCGGCGCACGCTGGTGCGCCGCGGCGCGACGCTGGGCGCCAACTGCACCATCGTCTGCGGCACGACGATCGGCGAATACGCCTTCGTCGGCGCCGGCGCCGTGGTCAGCCGCGACGTGCCGCCGTACGCGCTGGTCGTCGGCGTGCCGGCGCGCCGCATCGGCTGGATGAGCCGCCACGGCGAACGCCTCGCGCTGCCGCCCCGCGGCCACGGCGAGGCCGAATGCCCGGCCACCGGCGAACGCTACCGCCTCGACGGCGACACCCTGATTCCATGCAGTTCACCGACCTGAAGTCGCAGTACGCGGCGCTGAAGGGCTCGATCGACGCGCGCATCCAGCGTGTGCTCGACCACGGCCAGTACATCATGGGCCCCGAGGTCGCCGAGCTCGAGACTGCGCTCGCTGGCTTCGCCGGCACGAAGCACTGCATCACGGTCGCCAGCGGCACCGAGGCGCTGCTGATCGCGCTGATGGCGCTGGACCTGCAGCCCGGCGACGAGGTGCTGACGACGCCGTTCAGCTTCGCCGCGACCGCCGAGACCATCGTGCTCGCCGGCGCACGCCCGGTCTTCGTCGACGTCGAGCCCGACACCGCCAACCTCGACGTCGCGCTGCTGGAGGCCGCGATCGGCCCGCGCACCAAGGCCATCGTGCCGGTCAGCCTCTACGGCCAGGTCGCCGACCTCGACGAGATCAACACCATCGCCGCGCGCCACGGCCTGGCGGTCATCGAGGACGCGGCGCAGAGCTTCGGCGCCGTCTACCGCGGCCGGCGCTCGTGCGCGCTGTCGACCTTCGGCGCCACCAGCTTCTTCCCGAGCAAGCCGCTGGGCTGCTACGGCGACGGCGGTGCGCTGTTCACCAGCGACGACCGCCTGGCGCAGGCGGCACGCGAGATCCGCGTGCACGGCCAGAGCGCGCGCTACCGCCACACCCGGCTGGGCGTCGGCGGCCGCATGGACACGCTGCAGTGCGCCGTCGTGCTCGCCAAGCTCGAACGTTTCGACTGGGAGCTGCAGCGCCGCGCGGCGATCGGCGCGCGTTACCGCGAGCTGCTGGCCGGCGTCGAGCAGGTCACGGTGCGGCCCGACCGCAACTCGGTCTACGCCCAGTACACGGTGATGGTCGACGGACGCGAGGCCGTGCAGGCCGCGCTGAAGGCCGCCGGCGTGCCGACCGCCGTGCACTACCCGGTGCCGCTGCACCACCAGCCGGCCTACGCCGCCTACGCCACGCCCGACGCCTGCCCGGTGGCCGCGCGCCTGGCGCAGCGTGTGCTGAGCCTGCCGATGAGCGCCGACCTGTCCGAGGCCGACCAGGACACCGTCGCCGCGGCGCTGCGCCGCGCGCTGGCCTGAGGGCGCGCCGGCCGCGATGAGCCGCGCCGTCGCCCGCGGCACCGCGATCAACCTCGCGGCCCGGCTGGCCGCCGTCGGCCTGGTGCTGGCGCTGACGACGGTGGCCGCACGCCTGGGCACCGAGCAGCAGGGCGTTTTCGCGCTGTTCACCAGCGTCGAAGGGCTGCTGCTGGCGCTGATGTCGGGCTTCGGCGTCGCGCTGGCGCGGCGTGTGTCGCACCACGGCGAATCTTCGCCGGCGCTGCTGGGCGCGGTGGTCCTGGCCTGCGTCGCCGCTGGCGCCGTGGCCGGGCTCGGGCTGTGGCTGTTTTCGCGTGTCGGCCCGCCGGCCTACGCCTCGCTGTGGATGCTGGCGCTGGCCGCGCCGCTGCTGCTTCTGGCGCCCAACGTCGCCGGGCTCTGGCTGGGGCAAGGGCGCATGGCGCCGATGGCGCTGGTCTCGGTGGCGCCACCGGCGCTGGCTCTGGCCGCGCTGGGCGCCGTCGCGCTGGCCCAGGCGCTGGCGCTGCCGGCGCTGCTGGCCTGCTGGGTGGCGGCCAAGGTGACGGTCGGCCTCGTGCTGCTGGTGCTGCTGGCGCGCGGCGGCCGGCTGGCCTCGCCCGACCTCGGCGCCTTGCGCGCCGAGCTGCCTTTCGTCGCGACGATCGCGCTGACGAACCTCGTCTCGCTGGCCAACTACCGCGTCGGCCTGTTCGTCGTCGAACGTGTGCTGGGGCTGTCGGCGACCGGCGTCTATTCGATCGCGGTGATGGTCGCCGAGCTGCTGTGGTTCGTCTCGGGCTCGCTGACGCAGGCCGTCTACGGCCGCATCGGCACGCCCGACCGCGAGCGCGCGGCCCAGACGACGCTGCGTGCGCTGCACCTCAGCTGGCTGGCGCTGCTGGCGGCGGCGCCGCTGCTCTGGGGGGCGGCGGCGCTGATCCTGCCGCGGGCGCTGGGGCCGGCCTATGCCGCGAGCCTGCTGCCGCTGGCGCTGCTGCTGCCCGGCGTGCTGGCCTTCGGCGGCGCGTCGGCGATGTCGGCCTTCTTCACCAACCACGCCGGCCAGCCGCAGGTGCCGGCGCGCATCGCCGCCGGCTCGCTCGCGGCGAACGCGGCGCTGTCCGTGCTGCTGGTGCCGCACTGGGGCGCGGCGGGGGCGGCGCTGGCGGCCTCGCTCGCCTACGGCGTGTCGGTGCTGCTGCTGGCGCGGCGTTTCGCCACCGCCGCAGGCTGGCCGCTGGCGACGGTGCTGCGCCCTGGCCGTCACTGGGCCGACGGCCTGCGGGCGCTAGCATCCCGCACCGGAGGTCCAGGGCGATGAAGGAGACGCTGCAGCGCTGGTGGCGCACGCTGTTCGGCCCGCGCATGTTCTACGGCTGGCGGCGCGGCGACGGCGTCTGGCTGGCCCACACGCGCATCAGCGGCGCGTCGCGGCTGGAGGCGCCCGAGCGGCTGCAGATCGAGGACCACGTCTACATCGGCCCGTTCAACTTCATCGACGCCTCGGGCGGGCTGACGATCGGCGAGGGCTGCCAGATCTCCACCCACTGCGTCGTGCTCAGCCATTCCAGCCACCAGGCCGTGCGCCTGGCCGGGCGCCGCTACTGGGGCGAAGCCGACCCGCCCGGCTACCGGCGTGCGCCGACGGTGATCGGCGCCTACAGCTTCATCGGCGCGCACAGCGTCGTCGCGCCGGGCAGCCGCATCGGCCGCGGCGTGCTGGTGCGCGCCTTCAGTTATGTCAGCGGCGAGGTGCCCGACTTCGCGATCGTCGCCGGCCAGCCGGCGCGCGTGATCGGCGACACGCGCGAAGCCGACGAAGCCTGGTTCGCGGCGCACCCCGACGCCCGGGCCGACTACGACGAGTGGGTGCGGCGCACCGGCGCGGGCGGCTCCTGAGGGCGCGCGGTCGTCCTGACGCGCGCCCGAGCGTTCAATCTTCGATGACATCTCCCATCCGTTACGCGCTGATCGGCGACGCCGAGAGCCCGCACCTGCTGAAGTGGGCGCGTGCGCTGGCGGCGCTGCCCGAGCTGGAGCTCTGGGTCGCGTCCAGCCGTGGTTTCCTCTCCGGTTTCGACACCATCGTGCCGCCCGCGCGGCGGCTGGCGCTGGCCACGCGGCCCGACGCCGGCGGCGGCAACATCGGCCTGCTGAAGCAACTGCCACGGCTGGCGCGCTGGCTGCACCGCGTGCACCCCGAGTGGCTGCACGCGCACTACCTCACCTCGCACGGCACGCTGGCCTGGCTGGCGCAGCGGCTGTACGGCGTGCGCGGCCGGCTCGTCGGCTCGGCCTGGGGCAGCGACATCCTCGTCGCGCCGCAGAAGAGCACGGCGCTGCGCGCGCTGACACGCCGCGTGCTGCGCGCCTGCGTGCTGACGACCAGCGACTCGCAGGCGATGGCCGAGAAGATGCGGGCGCTCGGCGCCTTCGACATCATGGTCTTCCCGTTCGGGCTGGAGACCATGCCGCCGGCGCCGCCGGCCAAGGACAGCACGCTGTTCTTCGCCAACCGCGGGCTGGAGCCGATCTACGCCCCCGAGCGTGTGCTGCAGGCCTTCGCCGCGCTGCCGGGTGACGAGCTGCGCCTGGTCGTCGCCAACGACGGCTCGCTGCGCGCCGAGCTGCAGGCGATGGCGGATGCACGCACCACCTTCGTCGGCCGGCTCGACGCCGACACCCAGGCCGGCTGGTATGCCCGCGCGCTCTGGTACCTGAGCCTGCCGACCAGCGACTCGGTCTCGGTCTCGGTGCTGGAGGCGATGGCCCACGGCTGCATCCCCATCGTCTCGGACCTGCCGGCCAACCGCGAGCTGGTGCGCGACGGCGACAACGGCATCGTGCTCGCCGCCGGCGAGCGCCTGACACCCGACCGCCTGGCGCCGCTGGCCGCCCGTGCCGAGGCCATCGCCGCCGCCAACCGCGCGTGGGTCGAACGCGAGGCCTTGTTCGCGCCGCGCGTGCGCGCCTTCGTCGACCGCCTGCTGGCGCTGGAGCCGCGATGAAGCTGCTGGTGCTGAACCACTACGTCGGCTCGCCGGCACTGGGCATGGAGTACCGGCCGTATTACCTGGCGCGCGAATGGGTGCGTGCCGGGCACGAAGTGCTGCTGCTCGGGGCCGACTTCTCGCACGTGCGCACCCACCAGCCGCCCGCCGGGGACCAGCGTGTCGATGGCATCGGCTACCGCTTCTACAAGACGCCGCCGTACCAGGGCAACGGCCTGGGGCGGGTGAAGAACATCGGGGCCTATCTGCGTGCCGTCTGGGCCGACACGCCGCGCCTGGTGCGCGAGTTCCGCCCCGACGTCGTCGTCGCGTCCAGCACCTACCCGATGGACATCTGGGTGGCGCAGCGGCTGGCGCGCCGTGCCGGCGCGAAGCTCGTCTACGAGGTGCACGACCTCTGGCCGCTGAGCCCGATCGAGCTGTCGGGCATGTCGCGCCGGCACCCGTTCATCATGCTGTGCCAGGCCGCCGAGGACCATGCCTACCGCCATGCCGACCACGTGATCTCGATGCTGCCCAAGGTGCACGGCTACATGGCTTCGCGCGGGCTGGACCTGACCCGGCTGCACGTCGTGCCCAACGGCATCACGCTCGACGAATGGGAGGCCGAGCCGCCGCCGCTGCGCGAGGACGTCGCCGCCGCGCTGGACGCCGCGGCCGCCGCCGGCACCGTGGTCGGCTATGCCGGCTCGATGGGGCTGCCGAACGCGCTGGACACGCTGCTCGACGCGGCGAAGCTCGTGCGGCACGAGCCGCTGCGTTTCGTGCTCGTCGGCAGCGGCCACGAGCAGGCGCGGCTGGCGCGGCGCGTGGCCGACGAAGGCCTGGCCAACGTGACGATGCTGCCGCCGATCCCGAAGGCCCAGGTGCCGGCCTTTCTGGCGCGCTGCGACATCGCCTACATCGGCTGGCAGCGCGTGCCGATCTACCGCTTTGGCATCGCGCCGAACAAGCTGATGGACTACATGATGGCGCGCCGCGCCGTGCTGCATTCGGTCGATGCCGGCAACGACCCGGTGGCCGAGGCCGGCTGCGGCCTGACCGTCGCGCCGCAGGACCCGGCGGCCGTCGCCGACGGCCTGCGCCGGCTGGCCGCGCTGCCGGCCGACGAACGCCGCGCGATGGGCGAACGCGGCCGCGCCTTCGTGCTCGCGCATCACACCTACCCGGTGCTGGCGCGGCGCTTTCTCGACGCGGTGGGGCCGGCCGCGGTGCGGTGAGCGGCGGAGGGGGCAGCGGCGGTGGGGTCAAGCGGCGGTGGGGTCAGGTCCTCACGGGACCTGACCCCAGCCTTCCAGGGACCTGACCCCAGCCTTCCCAGCCGCCCTTGCGACAATCCCGTCTTCGCTCCCCACGGAACCGCCGCGTGACCCAGCCTTTCCTCCCCTTTGCCCTGCCGGAAATCGGCGAGGACGAGATCGCCGAAGTCGTCGACACGCTGCGTTCCGGCTGGGTGACCACCGGCCCCAAGGCACGCTGCTTCGAGCAGGACTTCGCCGCTTTCCTGGGCGGCGAGCAGTACCACTGCATCGCCGTCAACTCGGCCACCGCCGGCCTGCACCTGGCGCTGGAAGCCGCCGGCGTCGGCCCCGGCGACGAGGTCGTCACGACGACCTGGACCTTCACCGCCACCGCCGAGGTCGTGCGCTACCTGGGCGCCGACGTGAAGCTCGTCGACCACGATCCGGCGACGCTGAACATCGACCCCGCCGCCATCGAGGCGGCGATCGGCCCGCGCACCAAGGCCATCCTGCCGGTGCACTACGGCGGCCTGGCGGCCGACATGCCGGCGATCCTGGACATCGCGCGCCGCCACGGCCTGAAGGTCGTCGAGGACGCGGCGCATGCGCTGCCCACCACCTGCGGCGGCGCGCTGGTCGGCACGCTGGCCAGCGACGCCACGGTGTTCAGCTTCTACGCCAACAAGACCATCACCACCGGCGAAGGCGGCATGCTGGTCACGCGCGACGCCGAACTGGCCAAACGCGCCCGGGTGATGCGCCTGCACGGCATGAGCCGCGACGCCTTCGACCGCTTCACCGCCAAGGTGCCGAGCTGGTACTACGAGATCGTCGCGCCCGGCTTCAAGTACAACCTGACCGACATCGCCGCGGCGCTGGGCATCCACCAGCTCAAGCGCGCCCACGCCTTCCAGCAGCGCCGCGCGGCGATCGCGGCGCGTTACGACGAACTGCTGGCCGGCCTGCCGCTGCTGCTGCCGCCCCAGCCTGCCGCCGGCGACCTGCACGCCTGGCACCTGTACCCGGTGCGGCTGACCGACGAGGCCGGCGTCACCCGCGATCGTTTCATCGAGCGCATGTTCGAGCAGGGCATCGGCTGCAGCGTGCACTACATCCCGCTGCACCTGCACCCGTACTGGCGCGAGCGCTACGGCCTGGACCCGGCGCAGTTCCCGCGCGCCCAGCACACCTACGAACGCATCGCCAGCCTGCCGATCTACACCCGCATGGACGACGCCGATGTCGAGCGTGTCGCGGCGGCGGTGCGCGTGGCGCTGGGGCGCTAGGATGGCGCCACGGAGGTGCCTGCGATGAACGTGCTCGCCAAGCCTGTCCTCGGTCTGGAAGCCTTTCTCGCCTGGGAGAACGAACAGCCCGAGCGCCACGAGTTCCACCGCGGCGAGGTGTTTGCGATGGTCGGGGCGCGGCGTGTGCATGCCGTCGTCGTCGACAACCTGCGAGCCGGGCTGCGGCAGCACGTCAAGGGCTCGGGCTGCCGCGTCTTCGGCGAGTCCGCCAAGCTCCAGATCGGCGACGACACCGTCCTGTATCCCGACGTCTTCGTCACCTGCGACCAGGCCGACCTGGCCACCGACATCGTCTTCCGCTCTCCGCTGCTCGTCGTCGAGGTGTTGTCGCCGTCGACCGTCGCCTACGACCGCGGGCTGAAGTTCGCGCTCTACCGCCGCATCCCGTCGCTGCGCGAGTACCTCGTCGTCGACCCGGACTCGCGCCGTGTCGAAGCCTTCCGCCGCGACGCCGCCGGCCAGTGGTTCATCCACGACATGAGCGAGTCCGACACGCTGGAAGTCGCCTGCCTGGACGGCCGCATCCCGATGAGCGAGCTCTTCGACGGCGTCGACGCGCCGCCTGCCGAGATCCGTTGAGCAAACGCCTGTTCGATCTCGTCGGCGCCGCCGTCGCGCTGCTGCTGCTGTCGCCGCTGCTGCTGGCTGCGGCGCTGGCCGTCAAGCTCGATTCGCCGGGGCCGGTGTTCTTCCGCCAGCAGCGTGTGGGCCGCGGCGGGGTGCCGTTTCGCATCCACAAGTTCCGCACGATGCGCGAGGGCGCGCCGGGGCTGCAGATCACCGTCGGCGACGACCCGCGCATCACGCGTGTCGGCCGCTGGCTGCGGCGCACGCGCATCGACGAGCTGCCGCAGTTCATCGACGTGCTGCAGGGCACGATGAGCCTCGTCGGCCCGCGCCCCGAGGTGCCGCGCTACGTGGCGTTCTACCCGCCCGAACTGCGCGAGCGTGTGCTGTCGGTGCGCCCGGGCATCACCGACCCGGTGTCGCTGGCCTACGCCGACGAGAGCGAGCGGCTGGCGCGCGCCGCCGACCCCGAGCGTGAATACGTCGAGGTGCTGCTGCCGCGCAAGCTGCAGGCCGCCGCCGCCTACGCCGAGCGTGCGACGCTGTGGACCGACCTGGGCGTGCTGCTGCGCAGCGTCGGCGTGCTGCTGGGGCGCTCATAAAATGACCGGCTTGCTTTCTGCCTGGCCTTGCGCGTGCCGCTCGTGTCGAACCCCGATCGCTCCTCCGACGCGCGCGTGAGCCCCGCCGGCACTCCGCCCACCCTCTGGCACCGCCTGGACCTCGCGCTGGCGCGCATCCGCCCGCACCGCGAGCCGCTGTCGCTGCTGGTGGACGCGCTGGTCATCGCGTTCTGCTGGAACGTCACCTACCTGTTCCGCCTCGGCTTCGAGCGCTGGATCGAGGCCCGGCCGAGTTACGACCCCTGGGTGATGCTGGGCGTCGTCTGCGCCTACCTGGTGGCCTTCGCGGCGCTGCGTGTGCCGCAGGCGATGTGGCGCTTCTCCGGCTTCGGCGAGGTCCAGCGGCTGACGCTGGCCTGCGTGCTGGCCGGCAGCGTCTCGGCGGCCGTCGTCATGGGCCTGGGGCTGGCCAAGGTGCCGCGTGCGGTGCTGGCGCTGCATCCCTTCGTCGCGCTGATGGGCGTGTGCGTCGTGCGCGTGGCCTACCGCATGCTCTACGAACACGCGCGCCAGCGCATCACCGGCAGCGATCGCGAGATCCGCCGCGCCGTCGTGATGGGCGCCGGGGCCGCGGCGCGGCTGCTGCTGGCCGGCATCCGCGAGCAGGGCTGGATCGTGCTGGGCCTGCTCGACGACGATCCGGCCAAACACGGCGCACGCATCGGCGGCGTGCCGGTGCTCGGGCCGCTGGACGCCATCGCCGACAAGGCGGTGCGCGGCGCGGCCACCCACGTCGTCGTCGCGCTGCCGTCGGCCACACGGGCCCAGCGCCGGCGGGCGCTGGACCTGGCCGCCGGCACCGGGCTGCCGGTGGTCACGGTGCCCAGCGTCGACGAGCTGCGCACCGGCCAGAGCCGCATCGAGCGGCTGCGCGAGATCGAGCCCGAGGACCTGCTGGGCCGCGAGCCGGTGCGGCTGGACGACAGCGGCGTGGCCGCGGTGATCGCCGGGCGCACGGTGCTGATCACCGGCGCCGGCGGCAGCATCGGCAGCGAGCTGTGCCGCCAGGTGGCGCGTTTCGCGCCGGCGCGCGTGGTGCTGTACGAGCTCAGCGAGTTCAACCTCTACACCATCGAGCAGGAGCTGTCGCAGGCCTTCCCGAACGTCGTGCTGGTGCGCCTGATCGGCGACGTCAAGGACCTCGCGCACCTGCGGGCGGCCTGCGCCGCCTGGCGGCCCGACGTCGTCTTCCACGCCGCCGCGTTCAAGCACGTGCCGCTGATGGAGGAGGAGCACAACGCGCTGGCCGCGCTGCGCAACAACACGCTGGGCACCTACCACGCGGCGCTGGCCGCGGCCGAGGCCGGCTGCGCGCGTTTCGTGCTGATCAGCACCGACAAGGCCGTCAACCCGACCAACGTGATGGGCGCCACCAAACGCGCCGCCGAGATGGTGGTCAGCATGATGGCGGCGTCGCACCCGGGCACGCGCTTCATGGCCGTGCGTTTCGGCAACGTGCTCGGCTCCAGCGGCAGCGTGATCCCGAAGTTCAAGGAGCAGATCGCGCGCGGCGGCCCGGTGACGGTGACGCACCCGGACATCATCCGCTACTTCATGACCATCCCCGAGGCCGCGCGCCTGGTGCTGCAGGCCGCGGCGGTGGGCGAGAGCGGCCAGGTGCTGGTGCTGGACATGGGCGAGCCGGTGCGCATCGTCGACCTGGCGCGCGACCTGATCCGCCTGGCCGGCCACACGCCGCAGGAGATCCCGATCGTCTTCAGCGGCCTGCGCCCTGGCGAGAAGCTCTACGAGGAACTGCTGGCCGACGCCGACGACACGCTGCCGACGGCGGTGCCGCGGCTGCGCATCGCGCGGCTGGCCGAGGGGCCGGGCGAGATCGGCGCGCTGCTGCGCTGGGCGGCAACCGGGCAGGCACGGGACGTCGAAGTGAGGGAGACTCTGCGCCAGGTGGTGTCCGAGTACCGGCCCGCGGCGTGAAAGAATGGCCGCTGGCCCCAACCAGCGACCGAACATGACGATCCTCGTGACTGGCGGCGCCGGCTTCATCGGCAGCAACTTCGTGCTCGACTGGCTGCGTGGCAGCGACGAGCCCGTCGTCAACCTCGACGCGCTCACCTACGCCGGCAACCTGGAGAACCTGGCCAGCCTGGACGGCGACGCGCGCCACGTCTTCGTGCGCGGCGACATCGGCGACCGGGCGCTGGTCGACACGCTGCTGGCCGAGCATCGCCCGCGTGCCGTCGTGCACTTCGCCGCCGAGAGCCACGTCGACCGCTCGATCCACGGCCCTGGCGAGTTCATCCGCACCAACGTCAACGGCACGTACACGCTGCTGGAGGCCGCACGCGGCTTCTGGAGCACGCTGCCCGAGGCCGTACGGGCGCAGTTCCGCTTCCACCACGTCAGCACCGACGAGGTCTACGGCAGCCTGGCGCCCGACGCGCCGGCCTTCACCGAGACCCACCCGTTCGAGCCCAACAGCCCGTACAGCGCCAGCAAGGCCGCCAGCGACCACCTCGTGCGGGCCTGGCACCACACCTACGGCCTGCCGGTGCTGACGACCAACTGCAGCAACAACTACGGGCCCTTCCACTTCCCCGAGAAGCTGATCCCGCTGCTGATCGTCAACGCGCTCGCCGGCAAGCCGCTGCCGGTCTACGGCGACGGCCGCCAGGTGCGCGACTGGCTCTACGTCGGCGACCACTGCAGCGCCATCCGCACCGTGCTCGAGCGCGGCCGGCCGGGCGAGACCTACAACGTCGGCGGCTGGAACGAGAAGCCCAACATCGAGATCGTGCACACCGTCTGCGCGCTGCTCGACGAACTGCGGCCCGACCCGGCCGGCCCCCACGCGCGCCTGATCACGCACGTGAAGGACCGCCCCGGCCACGACCGCCGCTACGCGATCGACGCGCGCAAGATCGAGCGTGAACTCGGCTGGCGCCCGGCCGAGACCTTCGAGACCGGCATCCGCAAGACGGTGGCCTGGTACCTGGACCATGCGGACTGGGTCGCGCGCGTGCAGAGCGGCGCCTACCGCGACTGGCTGCAGCGCCACTACGGGGAGACGGCATGAAGCTGATGCTGCTGGGCTGCGGCGGCCAACTCGGCTGGGAGCTGCAGCGTGCGCTGGCGCCGCTGGGCACGCTGGTGGCCCTGGACCGCGACACCGGCGCCGACTTCTCGCGCCCCGAGACGCTGCCGGCGCTGCTCGACACGCACCGCCCCGACGTCATCGTCAACGCCGCCGCGCACACCGCCGTCGACCGCGCCGAGAGCGAGCCCGAGCTGGCGCGCACGATCAACGCCGAGGCCCCGGGCCTGCTGGCGCGCGAGGCCGCGGCGCGTGGCGCCTGGCTCGTGCACTACTCGACCGACTACGTCTTCGACGGCAGTGGCACGCATGCCCGCGCCGAGGACGCACCCACCGGCCCGCTGTCGGTCTACGGCCGCACCAAGCTCGAAGGCGAGGAGCAGGTGCGTGCCAGCGGCTGCCGCCACCTGATCCTGCGCACCAGCTGGGTCTACGCGGCACGCGGTGCCAACTTCGCCAAGACGATGCTGAAGCTCGCTGCCGAGCGCGAGAAGCTGCGTGTGGTGGCCGACCAGATCGGCGCCCCGACCGGCGCCGACCTGCTGGCCGACGTCAGCGCGCACGCGCTGCGCCAGGCGATGGCCACGCCGTCGCTGGCCGGCACCTACCACTGCGTGGCCGGCGGCGAAACGAGCTGGCACGGTTATGCCCGTCTCGTCGTCGAGCACGCGCGTGCCGCCGGGCACACGCTGCGCATCACGCCCGACGCGATCGAGCCGGTGCCGACGAGCGACTACCCGACGCCGGCCCGCCGGCCGCTGAACTCGCGGCTGGACACCAGCGCGCTGCGCGAGCGTTTCGGCCTGCACCTGCCGCCCTGGCAGGACGGCGTGCGGCGCATGCTCGACGAGATCCTGACTCCCGCTGGAGACCGATAAATGGCCCGACGCGGCATCATCCTCGCCGGGGGCTCCGGCACCCGGCTGCACCCGGCCACGCTGGCGGTCAGCAAGCAGCTGCTGCCGGTGTACGACAAGCCGATGGTGTACTACCCGCTGACGGCGCTGATGCTGGCCGGCATCCGCGAGATCCTCGTCATCAGCACCCCGCAGGACCTGCCGCGCTTCGAGGCGCTGCTGGGCGACGGCAGCCGCTGGGGCGTGTCGTTCTCGTACTGCGTGCAGCCCAGCCCCGACGGCCTGGCGCAGGCCTTCATCCTCGGGCGCGACTTCATCGGCGGCCGGCCGAGCGCGCTGGTGCTGGGCGACAACATCTTCTACGGCCACGACTTCAACGCGCTGCTCAAGCGTGCCGACGAGCGCGAGCACGGCGCCACCGTCTTCGCCTACCACGTGCAGGACCCGGAGCGTTACGGCGTCGTCGAGTTCGACGACAACCGGCACGCGCTGTCGATCGAGGAGAAGCCCAAGGCGCCGAAGAGCAACTACGCCGTCACCGGGCTGTACTTCTACGACGAGCAGGTCTGCGACATCGCCGCCAGCATCCGCCCCAGCGCGCGCGGCGAGCTGGAGATCACCGACGTCAACGCGCGCTACCTGCAGCAAGGCGAGCTGGAGGTCGAGATCATGGGCCGCGGCTACGCCTGGCTGGACACCGGCACCCACGACAGCCTGCTCGAGGCCGGCCAGTTCATCGCCACGCTGGAGAAGCGCCAGGGGCTGAAGGTGGCCTGCCCCGAGGAGATCGCCTACCGCGCCGGCTGGATCGACGCCGCGCAGCTCGAGCAGCTGGCGCAGCCGATGCTGAAGAACGGCTACGGGCGCTACCTGATGCAGTTGCTGGACCAGAAGGCGTTCTGACGATGAAGCTCGTGAAGACCCCGCTGCCGGGCGTGCTGATCGTCGAGCCCGCCGTGTACGGCGACGAGCGCGGCTGGTTCATGGAGACCTTCAACGAGCCGCGCTGGCGCCGTGCGCTCGACGAGCTGGGCGAGCCCCAGCCGCGGCCCTTCGTGCAGGACAACCATTCGTGCAGCCATGCCGGCGTGCTGCGCGGGCTGCACTACCAGCTGCCGCCGCACGCCCAGGGCAAGCTGGTGCGGGTGGTCAAGGGCCGGGCGTTCGACGTCGCGGTCGACATCCGGCGCGGGTCGGCGCACTTCGGCCAGTGGTTCGGGGTCGAGCTGGACGCCGTGAACCGGCGGCAGATCTGGATCCCCGAGGGCTTCGCGCACGGGTTCCTGGCGCTGGAGGACGACACCCAGGTGCTCTACAAGACGACCGACGTCTATGCCGCGCCCTGCGAAGGCGGCATCCGCTGGGACGACCCCGATCTCGCCATCCGCTGGCCCTCGCTGCCCAACGGCGCACCGCCGCGCCTGAGCGAGCGTGACGCGCGGGCCGCCGCGCTGAAGGACGCCGTCGGCAGTGGTGTCTGAGCCCGGCGCGGACAGGGAAGCGCGCGTCGTCTACGTCAACGGCAAGTTCGTCGCCCAGCGCACGACTGGCGTGCAGCGCGTGGCGACGGCGCTGCTGCAGGCGCTCGACACCCGCGTGCCGGCGGGGCGCTTCGTGCTGCTGTGTCCTCCCGGCGGTGACGCGCCCGTGCTGCACAACATCGCCGTGCGCCGCGTCGGGCCACGCGGGCTGGCGCTGCACCTGTGGGAGCAGGCCGTGCTGCCCTGGGCGGCGCGCGACGGCTGGCTGCTCAGCCTGGCCGGCGCCGCGCCGGCGTTCGCGCGCCGACACCTCGCGATGCTGCACGACGCCGCGGTCTTCGACTGCCCCTGGGCCTACCGCCCCGCGTTCGTGCGCTGGTACCGCTGGCTGTTCCGCCGCCTCGGCCGCCGGGCGGTGGCGCTGCTGACGGTGTCGGAGTTCTCGCGCCAGCGGCTGCAGGCGGTGCTGCAGCCGGCAGCGCCGATCTTCGTCGTGCGCAACGGCGCCGACCATCTGCAGGATGTCGTGCCCGACGCCTCGGTGCTCGCGCGGCTCGGCGTCGCCGGCCGCCCCTTCGTGCTGGCGGTCGGCAGCAGCAATCCGTCGAAGAACCTCCCGGCCCTGGCCCGGGCCCATGCGCTGCTGGGCCCGGACGCGCCGCCGCTGGTCGTGGCCGGCGGCCGGCGCGACCGGGTCTTCGGCGACGTGCACTGGCCCGACACCCCGGGCCTCGTGCTGGCCGGGCCGATGAACGACGCCGAGCTCGTCGCGCTCTACCGCGCAGCCACCCTGATGGCCTTCCCGTCGCTGTACGAAGGTTTCGGCCTGCCGCCGCTGGAGGCGATGCAGCACGGCTGCCCGGTGATCGTGGCGCCGATCCCGGCGCTGCTGGAGACCTGCGGCAGCGCGGCGGCCTGTTTCGACGGCACCGATCCGCAGGCGATCGCCCGCGGCCTGCGCACGCTGCTGGACGATCCCGCGCGCCGCCGGGTGCTGGCGCAGCAGGGCCGCGAGCACGCCGCCACGCGCCGCTGGGATGCCGCCGCGGGCGAGTTGCTGGACGTCCTCCTGGTCACGGGCGCCGTTCCGGAGCTGTCATGAACGGCGGGGCACAATGCCCGGTTTGATCCATCTCTCAGGGAGTTCAATGCGGGGAGGCGTTGTGCAACCGGTGATCATGGCCGGTGGCTCGGGAACACGGCTCTGGCCGCTGTCGCGGGCCGGATTCCCGAAGCAGTTCCTGGTGCTCGGCGGCCACGACAGCCTGTTGCAGCAGACCGCCCGGAGGCTGGCGGCGCTGGCCGGGCCAGGCCTCGGGGTCGCGCCGGCGCTGGTCGTCGGCAACGAGGAGCACCGTTTCCTGATCCTGGACCAGCTGCGCGAAGCCGGCCTCGAGCCCGGGACCGTGCTGCTGGAGCCCGCCGGGCGCAACACCGCGCCGGCCGTCACGCTGGCGGCGCTGCGGGCGCTGGAGCAGGGCGGCGACCCGGTGCTCGTGGTCACGCCCGCCGATGCGTCGATCGCCGACGAGACGGCCTATCGCGCGGCGCTGCAGCAGGCCGTGCGGCGAGCCGGCGACGGCGAGATCGTGATCCTCGGCATCCGCCCCGACCGGCCCGAGACCGGGTACGGCTACATCCGCGCCGACGGCCCGCGCGTGACACGCTTCGTCGAGAAGCCCGACGCGGCCACGGCGCAGCGCTATCTGCTCGAAGGCGGCTACTTCTGGAACGCCGGCATCTTCGTGTTGCGGGCGTCGGTGTGGCTGCAGGCGCTGCAGCGTTTTCGCGGCGACATCGCCCAGGCCGTGCACGTCGCCTGGGGCGCGCGCCGTGCCGACGCGCTGTTCGTGCGGCCGGGCCGCGACGAGTTCAGCGCCGTACCCGCCGAATCGGTCGACTACGCCGTGCTCGAGCGCTGCCCCGGCGTGCTGCCGATCGGCATGGAGATCCTGGACGCCGGCTGGAACGACCTGGGGGCCTGGGATGCCGTGTGGCAGACGCTGCCGCGCGACGCGGCCGGCAACGCCACCGTCGGCGACGCCGTCGTCGAGGACTGCCGCAACACGCTGGTGCACGCCAGCGACCGCCTGGTGGCGGCCGTCGGGCTCGAGAACGTCGTGGTCGTCGAGACGCCCGATGCCGTGCTGGTGTCGGACCTGGGGCGCAGCCAGGACGTCAAGCGGATCGTCACCCGGCTCGGCCGCGAGCAGCGCGGCGAGCACACGCTGCACCGCAAGGTCCACCGCCCCTGGGGCTGGTACGACAGCGTCGACTTCGGCGAGCGTTTCCAGGTCAAGCGCATCATGGTCAAGCCGGGCGCGAGCCTGAGCCTGCAGATGCACCACCACCGCGCCGAGCACTGGATCGTCGTCAGCGGCACGGCCGAGGTCACGATCGGCGGCCGGGTGAGCCTGCTCGCCGAGAACCAGGGCACCCACATCCCCGTCGGCGAGCTCCATCGCCTGTCCAATCCGGGCAAGGTGCCGCTGGAGATCATCGAGGTGCAGTCCGGCAGCTATCTCGGCGAGGACGACATCGTCAGGGTCGAAGACAGCTACGGCCGCGTCTGAGGCAGGCTCGATGCGGGTGCTGCAGCTCAGCAAGTTCTATCCGCCGGTGGCCGGCGGCATCGAGTCCGTCGCGTGGGAGCTCACCGAGGGCCTGCGCCGCCACGGCGTGGCGGTCGACGTGCTGTGCTCGCACTCGCGCTACCCGGGGGTCGCGGAACATTTGCCCGGCGGCGGCGAGATCCGCAGGGCCGGCAAGCTGGGCACCGTGATGTCGACCTCGATCGCGCCGTCGATGCCCTGGCACCTGGCCCGCATGGCCCGGCACAGCGACATCGTGCACCTGCACATGCCCGACCCGATGGCCGCGGCGGCGTTCTGGCTGGCGCGGCCGGCGTGCCGCCTGGTCGTGCACTGGCACAGCGACGTGATCCGCCAGCGCCGTGCCCTCTGGGCCTACGAGCCGCTGCAGGACTGGCTGCTCGGCCGCGCCGACGCCGTGGTGGCGACGAGCCCCCCCTACGCGCAGGCCTCGCGCCCGCTGGCCCGCTGGCGCGACAAGGTCGAGGTCGTGCCGATCGGCATCAGCGACAATCGCGGCGAGGCCTGCAGCCTGCAGGCTGCGGCGCTGCGCCGCCGCTTCCGCGACCGACGGCTGGTCTTCGCCCTCGGCCGGATGACCTACTACAAGGGGTTCGACGTGCTGATCGAAGCGGCCGCCGCGCTCCCCGACGATTGCGCAGTCCTGATCGGGGGCGACGGTGAACTGTTGGAACGCTTCAGGTCGATGGTCAACCACCTCGGCCTGGCGGGAAAGGTGCACCTGCTGGGGCACATCCCCGACCACGAGCTGGCCAGCCACTTCGAGGCCTGCGACGTCTTCTGCATGTCCTCCACCGTGCGCGCGGAGGCCTACGGCGTCGCGATGCTCGAGGCGATGGTCATGGGCAAGCCCATCGTCGCCACCGATCTCCCGGGCTCCGGCGTTCCGTGGGTCAACCGCGACGGCGAGACCGGCTACAACGTCCCGGCCGGAGACCGTGCGGCGCTCGCCGGGGCGCTGGCCCGCCTCCTGACGGACGACGCGCTGCGCGCACGCTGCGGCGCCGCGGCACGGCGCCGCTACGAGCAAGAGTTCGGCGGCGCGCTGATGAGCACGCGCATGTTGCATCTGTACCAGCGGCTCGCGCCGCCATTGAACGCATGACGATTTCCTCCCGCCTGCAGCGCCTTCGGCGCCGTTTCGATGCCCTCTTCATCGTCACGGTGCTGATCCCCACCGCCTTGGCGGTCGTCTATTACGGCGTCGTCGCCTCCGACGTCTACGTCTCCGAGTCGCGCTTCGTCGTGCGCAGCCCGCAGCGGTCCAACCAGACCGGGCTCGGCGCCTTGCTGCAGGGCACCGGCTTCTCGCGCAGCCAGGACGACACCTACTCCGTGCACGACTTCATCCAGAGCCGCGACGCGCTGCGCGAGCTCGACGAGCGGCTGCAGCTGCGCCAGGCGTTCTCGGCGCCGGCCATCGACCGCGTCAACCGCTTCCCCACCGAACCCTGGGACGACAGCTTCGAGGCGCTGCACCGCCACTACCTGAAGCACGTCGCGATCGAGTACGACACGGTGTCGTCGATCAGCGTGCTGAAGGTCCGTGCCTACACCGCTGCCGACGCCAAGCGCATCAACGAGCAATTGCTCGAGATGGGCGAGCGCCTGGTCAACACGATGAACATCCGCAGCCGGCAGGACCTGATCCAGGTGGCCGAGAGCGAGGTGCGGCTGGCCGAGGAGCGTTCCAAGGAGGCGGCGGCGGCGCTGTCGTCGTTCCGCAGCGACCGCGGCGTCTTCGACCCGGACCGCCAGAGCGCGCTGCAGCTGCAGGGCGTGGCCAAGGTCCGCGAGGAACTTCTGGCGGCCGAGACCCAGCTCGACCAGGTGCGGCGCGTGTCGCCGCGCAACCCGCAGGTCTCGGTGCTGCAGGCGCGGGTGGACTCGCTGCGCAAGGCCGTCGCCGAGGAGAACTCGCGCGTGCTGGGCCGCAGCGGCGGCCTGAGCGCCAAGTCGCCGCAGTACGACCGCCTGCTGCTGGAGAAGACCTTTGCCGACCGCCAGCTCGCCGCGTCGCTCACCGCGCTGGACACGGCGCGCAACGAGGCGGCGCGCAAGCAGCTCTACCTTGAGCGGCTGGTGCAGCCGAACGAGCCGGACCGGGCGGTGGAGCCGCGGCGGATGCGCAGTGTGCTGACGGTGTTCTTCGTCGGCCTTCTGCTGTGGGGCATCGTGAGCATGGTGGTGGCGAGCATCCGTGAACACCAGAACTGAGGAACTCGCCGGCGTGGCCGAGCCGCCGCCGGTGCGCACGACGCTTCTGCAGTCCCTGCAGATCCAGAGAAGGGTGATCTGGGCGCTACTGATGCGCGAGGTGATCACGCGCTATGGGCGCGAGAACATCGGCGTGCTGTGGCTGGTCGGAGAGCCCATGCTGTTCACGCTGGGCGTGGCGACGCTGTGGTCGGCCGCGGGCATGAACCATGGTTCCAGCATGCCCATCGTCGCCTTCGCCATCACCGGGTACTCGTCGGTACTGATGTGGCGCAACACCGTGACCCGCTGCGCCAGCGGTATCGCCCAGAACCTGACGCTGCTCTACCACCGCAATGTCTGCATCATCGACGTGATGATCACCCGCATCATCCTAGAGATGGGTGGGGCGACGGCCTCGTTCATCGTGCTGGCCTGTATCTTCACCTGGGGCGAATGGATTCAGTTGCCGCACGACCCGCTGACGGTTCTTGGCGGCTGGGTCATGCTGGCCTGGTTCGGCGCAGGTCTGTCGATGCTGATCGGTGCTGCGACGGCCTACAGCGAGATCGTCGACCGGCTATGGCACCCGGTGTCCTACCTGCTGTTCCCCCTCTCCGGCGCCGCCTTCATGGTCGACTGGCTGCCCAGCAACATGGCCGAAGTGGTGCTGCTGCTGCCCATGGTCCACGGCGTCGAGATCATTCGCGAGGGCTATTTCGGCCAGGTGGTCCGCACCCACTACGACGTGGCCTACATGGCCGGCTGCAACCTGGTGCTGACCGCCGTCAGCCTGGCGCTGCTGCGGGACGCCGCACAGCGCGTGGGACAGCGATGATCCGGCTCGAGAATGTGTGCAAGTACTACGGCACCCGCGGCGGCCGGAGGCTGGTGCTGGACCACGTGAGCTTCGAACTGGCCCGTGGACGGCATATCGGCATCCTGGGGCGCAACGGTGCCGGCAAGAGCACGCTGGTGCGCCTGCTCAGCGGCGCCGAGAACCCGACCTCGGGGCGCATCGACCGCCGCATGAGCGTGAGCTGGCCGCTGGCCTTCACGGGCGCCTTCCAGGCGCACCTGACGGGGCTGGACAACCTCAAGTTCGTCTGCCGGGTCTATGGCGTTGACTGGCGGCCCCTGGTGCCATTCGTCGAGGAGTTCACCGAACTCGGCATCTATCTGAACGAGCCGGTGCTGCACTATTCGGCCGGCATGTCGATGCGCCTCGCGTTCGCGCTGTCCATGGCCATCGAGTTCGACTGCTTCCTGATCGACGAGGGCATGGCCGTGGGCGATTCGCGCTTCG
The DNA here is from genome assembly GCF_000190375.1 of Rubrivivax benzoatilyticus JA2 = ATCC BAA-35. Taxonomy (GTDB): domain Bacteria; phylum Pseudomonadota; class Gammaproteobacteria; order Burkholderiales; family Burkholderiaceae_C; genus Rubrivivax; species Rubrivivax benzoatilyticus. The sequence goes on along the minus strand of NZ_AEWG01000061.1, from coordinate 45,048 downwards.
GCGACCGCTGCCACCACGAACTCTTCGTCAAGCGCCGCGACCGCGCCTTCATCCTGGTGTCCCACGATCCGAACATCATCCGCTCCTACTGCGAACGCGCGGCCGTGCTGCACCTGGGCCGACTCTACGAGTTCGACCATGTCGATCAGGCCTACGAGTTCTACGAACAGGCCGTGGTGCCGCCTCCCGGCCCCCGATTCGATTGAGGCGGTGCGGACAATGATGAAGGTGCTGCTCGAGATGCGGCCGGCGCTGGACGGGCACAGCGGGATCCCGCAGGAGACGCGGCTGCTCTATCGCGGCCTGGCTGGCCTGCCGGGGGTGGAGGTGGTGGGCCTGCTGCAGAGCGGCAACCTGGTGATCGAGTCTGGCCTGCCGACGCGCCGCGGCGCCCCGGACCCCGCGCGCGATGCCAGTCGCGACATCGACAGGCTGTCCGCCGTGGTCGTCTCGCTGCAGCAGGGGCCGGCATCGCACCGCTTTGAGCACCTGAGGCGGCGCTTGCTGCAGCTCGGGGGGCCGATGGCGGCGATCGCGGCTTCGCTCGTCGGGCGGCACGAACCGCTGACGGCCTTCGACCCGACCCACTTCAAGGACTTCGTCTGGCGGGGCCTGTTCGCCAAGTCGCTGCCCGCCGAGGACTTCGAGGCCGTGACCGCGGGCCAGTTCAGGATCATGCGCTGGCCCTGGTCCGCGCTGAATGCGCTGGGCGTGGCGTCGAGCTGGTTCGGCCGTGCGATGTACCCGCGCCTGGACACGGCGGGCATGGACGTGATGATCGCCGAGACCCCTTATCCCGGCCGCGTGCGCCGGGGCACGCGGCTCGTGGTCCGTTACCACGATGCGATCCCGCTGACGATGCCGCACACCGTCAAAGACCGCGGGTACCACCGCAGCATGCACTTGCAGGCGCTGCGCCGCAACGCTGCCGACGGGGCCTGGTTCGCCTGCGTTTCCGACGCCACTCGCAGCGACTTGCTGTCGGTGCTGCCCGAGGTGGAGAAACGGTCGGTCACGATCCCGAACATGGTTTCGCACCACTTCGTGCCCGAGACTGAATCGGCCGCCCGCGTGCCCGAGGTCATTTGGTCCCGCAAGAACCGCCGCGCACCGCATGGCGGAGGGGCGCCGGTGGCACCGCAGGACATCGTCAATGGCCGGCTGCACTACCTGCTGATGGTGTCGACCATCGAGCCGCGCAAGAACCACCTGGCGCTGCTGGATGCCTGGGAACACCTGCGCACGCAGGACCATCCGCACCTCAACCTCGTGCTCGTCGGCGGAATCGGATGGGACAACGATGCCATCCTGCGCCGCTTCTCGCCCTGGCTCGAGCGAGGAGGGCTGCATCTGCTCGAGGGCGTGCCGGCCGACGACCTGCGGCTGCTGTACCGCCACGCGAGCGTCACGGTGGCGCCGAGCTTCGGCGAGGGCTTCGACTTCGCAGGCGTCGAGGCGATGCGCAGCCGCGGGGTGGTCGCTGCGTCCGACATCCGCGTGCACCGCGACGTCTATGCCGATGCCGCCGCCTACTTCAGCCCCTATGCGCCCCAGGAGCTGGCCCAATTGCTGCGTGAACTGATGGCGGATGAGGGCCGTCCGCGCATCGAAGCCCTGCGGCGCTCTGGTGACGAGGTTGCTGCACGCTACCTGCCCGAGCGGGTGATGCCCCAGTGGGGCGAGTTCCTGAGGCGGGTGGTCTCGTGACCGCGCTGCGCAAGATCTGGCGCCGGGTGGGACGGTGCCCGACGCCCGGGCACGATTCACCCGCCTGGTTCGAGCTGGCGGACATCGACGAGGTCAAGCGCGCCTACGAGAACCCCGAAGGCGTGCTGGGCGCCGCCTGGGTGCCGTATGCGCATGCCCACATGCGCCTGCCCTCGTGGTTCGTCCCGGGCCTGGATCCCTGGTCCGAGGCCTACGCCGCACAGCAGCATCGCCTGTGGGCCGAGATCGCCGGGGTGGCCGACCGGGCCTACGACGCCAGCGTCGACGAGGCGGACCTCGGGTGGGACGGCGCGGACCCGATCCGCCACCCCGGGTTCTACATGCGGCGGGACGCCGCCGCGGTCTCGAGCGCGGGCGACCATGTCCTCGCCACCGGCATGCTGCTGAAGCACTCGGGCCTGCGGCCGGGCGACTGGGCGCTGGAGTACGGCGCAGGCTTCGCGCAGTCGGCCCTGGCGCTGGCCCGCCTGGGCGTGCACGTCGACACCGTGGACGTCTCAGCCCGGCTGTGCGAGTTCGTCAACCGCCAGGCCGAGCATTTCCAGGTGCCGCTGCAGGGCTTCCACGGCCAATTCGGCCATGCGCCGCGCGAAGGGCAGCGCTACAAGCTGATTTGGTTCTACGAGAGCTTTCACCACTGCGTCGATTTCCGGCGCGTCGTGCCCCGTCTGAACGAACTGCTGGAGCCGGGCGGACGCATCATTCTCGGAGGCGAACCCATCGTGGAACGCGAATACGCCGCGGTGCCCTACCCCTGGGGCGTGCGCCTGCACAGCGAGGTGGCCGTGGTGATGCGGCAGACCCGCTGGTTCGAGCTCGGCTTCTCCGAGGCTTTCCTGTACGAGCTCTTCCGCCGTGCCGGTTTCGCCGGGTGGCGGATCGAGTGCGAGCCCTCGCTCTTCGGGCGGCTGTATGTCTTCGAGCGGGCCTGACGCGGCCGACCTGATGCACGTCGAGCCGGGGCCCGGCCTGGTCGACCTGGAGATCGACCGCATGAAGGGGCGCGTGATCGCCCGCGGGATCGGGCCATCCGTCGGGCCGGCCCTGCAGCTGCGGCTGGCGTACGGCGAGCATGAGACCCTGGCGACGGTGCCGACCTCCTCGGCCGGACCGATCCCGTGGGGGATGGTCCTGGAGCTCGGTCCGCCCGCGTCGGGCGAAACCGCGCTGCGCCTGCAATGGGATGGCGGCCCTGGACGCGCCGGCCAATGTGCGATTCCCCTGGCCGGCCTGCGCGACGCCACGCCGATGCAGACCAACATCAGCGCTGCGATCGTATGCCGCGTCAGTGGCCGCTACGAGGTGCACGGCTGGGGGTTTCCGGCGCCGGGCGCGCTGGCCCTGCTGATCAATCACCGGCTGGTGGCGCACACCGCGCGCCGCTACCGGCGCGGCGACGTGGCCGAGCGCTTTCCCTGGACCGCCGACCTTGATCTGGGCTGGACGCTGAGCGGGCAGTGCGACCAACTGCTCAGCGGCGCGGTCTCGTTCAGCGTCTGCAGCAGCCAGGGCGTGACCGGCATCGATCTGGCGCCGGGCCATGAACGCTTCCGCGTGCACAACGACCGCGGGCGCTGGAACAGGGTCCGCATTCCCATCGAACATGGCCTGTGGCGACTGGTGCCTGTGGCGCTGCGCAGATCACCGCTAGCCTGGCACCGTGCGCTGCTGGCGTCGCAGGCCTTCTGGCGGCGCTGGCACGCCCACCCCGACGGCCTGGCCGCATTGCTGCGCCGGGCGGTGGTGAACAGCCTGATCGACCGCAACGGCCTCGGCGAGCCGATGTGGCTGCGCCTGTCCTCCGGCGATCTGGTGCTGTCGGCCCCGGGCACCGATGCCGTGATCTCGCGCCGCTTCCTGCTCGACGGCCACTACGAGGGCGGATTCCTTCAATGGGTGGCCGGCCTGCTGGGCCCTGGCGAGACCGTCATCGACGGCGGTGCCGCCTTCGGCAGCTTCAGCCTCGCGGCGGCGCGCGCCGTCGGCCCGCAGGGCCGGGTGCTGGCCATCGAGGCCAACCCGGCGACGCGGGAACACCTGACTCGCACACTGGCACGGAACCCGCACGGGCGCCGCGTGACGGTCGCGCCCGTGGCCATCGGCTGCCACGCCGAGCGCCGCGCCTTCGCCGACGTGTCGCTCAGCAACGCAGGCGGCAGCCGCCTGCTTGAGGCAGGGGAGGCCGCCGCCGACGTGGCGACCGACCTCGACCGCCTGACCGTCGTCTCGCTCGCGCGAGACACCCGGGGCCAGCCGGTGCCCCCGGGCGAGCGGCGGACCCGGGTTCGCATCTCGGAGGTCGAGGTCACGACGCTCGATGCGCTGTGCCGGCAGCACGCGCTGCGGGACGTGGCCCTGCTCAAGCTCGACATCGAGGGCCACGAGCTCAACGCCGTCCGCGGTGCCCAGGGGCTGCTGGACGGGGCCTTCGGCGTGCCGCCCGTCGTCGCGCTCGAGTTCTCGCGGCTGGTGCACACGGCCGGCGGCACGCCGGACGACCTGTTCGCGCAGTTTGCCCGCCGGGGCTGGACCGCCTGGCGCCTGTCGGGCAGCAAGTCCACGGGCGGTCGCCTGGTGCGCGTGCCGGACGCCGCCTCGGCGCCGGAGCACGACAACCTGGTCTTCGTGCCGCCCGGGCGCGACTCGCGCGTGGGGGCAGACCGTCTCTAGGGCTTCCCGCGATGCTTTCACGCCAAGACGCGCCGGGAGTGCCTTCGCACAGACCTCCTCCGAACATTCAGCCGCCAGCCCGTCAACCCTAGAATCCGGCGCTGCTCCGGAATGCCGGCGCCCCCGGCTCGGCAAACCGATCAGTCCGAACGCCCGCCCGGGCGGCGGTGACCAGACCACTTCACAGGCGCCGTATGCCCATGCTCAACACGAGAGAACAGCCCGTATCCAAGCGCGTCCAGGTGATGGGGGTGGACAGAACTGTCTACGGGTATGAATCCGACGGGTTTTTTGGCGACATCGACTCTCACATTGCCAACAACCAGGGCCTGATCACGGAGATCTGCGGTCTGCCCTCCGGATCGGTGTTCGTCGATGTCGGGGCGAACATCGGAGGAACGACGCTACTGGCCGCAGCGGCGGGTGCGCGGATTCTGGCGATCGAGGCGTCACCCAGGAATGCAGACCTCTTCGAACTGAACATGCGTGCCAACGCCGTGTCGGCTCAGTTGTTTCGCTGCGCAGCCGGTTCTGCCGTGGGTGAGGTCTACTTCAGCGAGGTCGCTTACGGCGCCGGTAACCATGTCGAACCTTCGGGTGCGCTCGTCGTTCCCGTTCGCACGATCGACAGCATCGTTGCCGAAGCAGGCATAGATCGCCTCGATCTTCTGAAGATCGATGTTGAGGGCTATGAATCGGAAGTCCTGCGCGGTGCACGGGAGACACTTCGGACCTTCCGCCCGACCGTGGTGATGGAGTTCAATGCCTACGCCATCTCGATGCACACCAACGAGAGCCCGAGACTTCTGGCTGAGATGGTTCTCGATATCGCAGGGCAGTTCGAGGTGGACTCGAGGGGCGGGATGAAGGTGTCCGATCGCGGCAGCCTGGGGACGTTCATGTACCAGCACATGGTCCATGGCTGCGTCAACGATCTCATCTGGCGCCCAAAGTAGCGCCTGCCCCTTCCGCGGCCAATCGTCTCGGATCGAACCTCGCGCGAGGCGACCGCGTCATGCGCGGGGCGGATCCCGACCCGCCGCCTGCGGCCCGAACCGCTGGTCGAGCACTGCGCCCTGGTCGCGCACGGCCGCGAGATCACGGCTGCGGGACGACAGGGCCTCGGCCCAGGAAACGGCGTGGAGGCGCGCTCGCCCCGGGTGCGGACGACACCACCGCCCTGAGTACCGAGACATGGCCTGACACTCCGCCCTGTCGCAGTTCGCCTGCATGCGGTCAGCGATGTACTGGATGCGCTCCTCCACCTGCACATGCTCCTAGTGACTGACGATCGCGGCGAACGGGGGCACGTGACGATCGACATGCGCGCCGATGTCGATCACCTTCGGGCCTGCGAGGTCCAGCCGCTCGTAGAAGACCTGCCGCTTTTTTTCGAGATCCATCGGGCCTACTTTCGGGTTCTGGGTCTCAGGTGCCTGATCTCAGCCGTTCTAGCAGTACCGCAAAGCTCGCGTACTGGACTAGGTCGCGAACGTCAGCGACTGCCTCACGCGGCGCGGCGAAGAAGTTCCAAGGACCGGCATGCCGGCCGTGCTCGATGCCCACCGGGAGTCCGAAGAGGTCGAGCACTACATAGTCCATCGCGTCGAAGAAGCGGTAGTAGGTCTCGAGCGCATACTGGAAATGTTGCGCCGCATTGGCTCGCCCGTCCTCGAAGGCAAGCACCGGTCTTGCGGTACGCAGCAGACCTGCCGCCCCCTTCATCGCATCGAACTCTGCGCCTTCGACGTCGAGCTTTACGAAGCGCAGCGGCAGCGCGCCGAAACGCTGATCGATCGTGACAACCTCGACATCTATCTCGTGGAGTTCGCCCTGGTCGCGAGCGGCAGCCATGTCGCGGCTGAGTGACGACAGGGCCTCGGCCCCAGCAACGACATGGAAGCGCGCCTGCCCTGGCGCGTGCGACGCGGCCGCCCGCAGTACGGATACCCGGCCGGCGACACCTGCCTTTTCCAGGTTGGCTTGCATGCGATCGGCGATGTACGGTATCGGTTCCACGACGTGCACGTGGCCTTCGGGCCCGACTGCCTCGGCCATCGGGATCGCGTGGCGGCCGACGTTTCCGCCCACGTCCAGCGCTAGGTCCCCGGGCCGCAGGTGCGCGCGGTAGAACGTTTCGATGATGGCCTCTGACAGCCGTCCCCACTCGGCGGGGCGGGCAATCGCAGCGGACCATAGGCTCACCTGTAGTTTCAGTTCGAGCATGTCGTCTCTCCTTCGCGGCCGGGCGGATGTGTCATTGCAACTCCTGGATTCGTGCGGTGAACTGCCAGCGCAACTCGACGCCATCGAGTCCCGTCACGGTCACCTGCAAGGCGCCGAGCGCCCGGTCGACACTCAGCGCCGGCGGGGGCAGGCCGGCGAGTCCGGGTGTACTGGCGACGGCAACCGGCCGAGCTGCAGCACCGACGAGCGTCACCGACCCGGGGCCTTCGCCGCGCACGAGCACCACGGTGGGTAGCGACCACGTGGCCACTTCGGCAGTTGCGGGGTTCGAGGCCGTGATCGCAACGTCGCGCAGCACCAGCTTGCGGAAGTCGCGTGTCGGGGTGAGGGCCTCGTCCGGCCGCGCTGTGCCGCTGCCAGCGGTCATGCGCACGGGGGTGCGCCCGTCGCGGGTCTGCGCCACCAGCAGCTCCAGCGTATTGGCGCCGGCGTCGCCTGCCGAGCCGAGGCCGCCGCCGAACATCGTGATGGCCGGGTCGTTCGACACCGCCGTGGCGAACGATTGCGTTCGGGGGCCCGCGACCGACCAGGCGTTGTTGGCGACGATCGCCGGACCCGCCGGCGAGCGGATCTCGATCAGGTATTTCGGCACCGAGGCGGCCCCGCGCTGGAAGACGTTGCCGGTGATGATGGTTCCGGCATTGCGCGACAGCAGGATGTCGGCGTGCAGGTTGTCGCCCTGCATGCTGTTCATCGTGAACCGCGTGCCGCTGACCACCACCGACTGCAGCAGGCCGCCGCTGTCGACGCGCAGGCCGTTCTCGGCATTGTTCGACAGGTCGCCGCCGATCCAGGTCAGCGGCGTGGAAAGCGATGCGTACTCGGTGGCCACGCCCACCCGGTTGTAGTACGCGCGGCAGTGCACGAAGGTGTTGTTGGCGCCGGCCACGATGCGCACGCCATAGTCGGCGAAGGCCCCAGGCGCGTAGTTGCCGGAGAAGTTGCTGGCCTGGCAGTTCCAGTCCGAGCTCTCCAGGTGCAGCCCCGTGCCCTTGTAGTGGTACAGGTAGGTGTTCTGCAGCAGGCCGGCCCCGCGGTTGCGCTCCACGTGCACCGCGTCCTCCGCGGCCCGGTCGACGTAGACGTTCACCAGGTCCACGCCCGTGCCGTAGCCGTTCCTCGTGTCGGCCGGCAGATGGATGCAGTGGCCGCGCTCGTTGGCGTAGTTGGCGCAGTTGATGGACAGGTCGCGCAGCATCGGCCGCATGCCGGTGGCGGGTGCCACCGCGACGGTGATGAAGTGTCGGTTGCAGCCCCTGGTGGCCGTCAGCTTCACGCCACCCATGCCCGGCCCCTGCAGCACCAGGTTCTGGCCCGGGACCACGATGCCGCAGGCCAGCAGCGCGCCTTTGGCCGCCGGCGCCAGCCGGCAGGTGGCACCCGTCGCATGGCAGTGGGCCAGCCAGCGGTTGATCGCCTCGGTGTTGTCGGCCTTGTCGGTGCCGATGCCGAAGTCGGTGGACAGCACCTCGCCCGTCAACACCTGCGAGGGCGGCAGGTCCGGCTGCGGGGGGGCCAGCGCCAGGCTGGGCGTCGTGCACAGGCTGGCGCACAGCGCAGCGATCGCCGCGCGCCAGCGGGCCTTCATGACGAGGCCCCGCCGCGGCTGCGCCGCGCCGCCTGCACCGCGGCGGCGAGGTCGAGATCCTCCTGCGTCTTGATCACGTGCCCGGCCATCCGCCCCACCGGGTAGTAGCCGATGCGGCCGGCGTAGGTGGCGCAGGCGCCGGTGCGCACCGCTTCCAGGTAGCGGTCGCGCCGCCAGGCGGTCACGGCCCAGACGATGCGTTGCACTGGCGTCAGGTCCTGGCTGTTGGTCTTCTCGGAGAAGGTGAAGTTGACGGGTTCGCCCCGGAAGACGCACTCCAGGTTCTCCTCCACCACGCTCATCAGCGCGTCGTGGCGCCCGCTGCGCATCTCGGCGACGAAGCCGCGCAGCTCGTCGGCCGTCAGCAACGGGGCGATCGAGTGCACCTGGTACACCACCTCGCAGGGGTGGGTCTCGAGGAACTCGGCCACGAACTGCTCGGAGGTGGCGTTGTTGTCGCCCAGATGCTCCGGGCGGCGGTGGAAGCGGGCGCCCTCTGCCTCGGCGATCGGGCCGAAGTCGGGGTGCTCGGAATTGACCCAGACCTCGTCGAACAGCCCGGCCGCGTGGCACTTGCGGATGGCGTGCACGATCAGCGGCACACCGTCGAGCAGGGCCAGGTTCTTCTTCGGCAGGCGCTGGCTGCCCATGCGGGCGGGGATCATCGCAATGTGGCTCATGGACGGCTCCGGCAATGGCGGTGGATGACGCATCCCCTCGGCTGACAGGGGGTCGAGTTGGCTGACGTTCCCAAATCAGCCCGCGCTCAGTTCAGGTCTGGTCCGAGGTTCGGAGTCCATGTTGCGCGAGCACCTCGGCGATGACGGCCGTGGCGCAGTCCAGCATGTTGGCGTCGCCATCCGGCAGCGCGACGAACTGCCAGGGTACGCTGCCCAGACTCCATTGCGCGGCCGTGAACGGGAAACCCACTCCATCGAGCACGCGATAGGAAATCGACTCGAAGAACCCGAAGAAGTCGTCCATGTCGTAACCGTAGTCCTTGGCGCTGTGGCCGCGTCCGTTTTCGAACACCACCAGGGGCCTGTTGGCGCGCAGCAGGTCCGTGCCACCGCGCATCGCGTCCAGTTCACCGCCTTCCAGGTCGAGCTTTACGAAGCGGGCAGGGAGTCCGTGTCCGAACAGGCTGTCCAGGGTCTCCACGTGGACCTCCACCTCTTCGATGTTCACCCGTGCCTGGAGATCGGGCGCGAGTTCGCGCAACTGAAGGCCACTCATGCCCAGTGCGCCATGGAGGACATGAAACCGCGCCGAGCCCGGTGCCCGCCCGAGCGCGAGTTCATGCACCGTGACGCGATCATTGACGCCAGCCTTCTGCAGCCGCGCGTAGAGCATCGGCAGCACGGTTGGCGACGGCTCGAACGCGTGTACCGTGCCGCCCTGACCGACCGCCTGCGCCATGCCAATCGCGTGCCGCCCGACATTGGCACCCGCATCGATCGCGACATCGCCGGGGCGCAGCCACGCCGCGTACAGCCGCTCCGTCAGGACCTCGTACATCTCGGCGGCACCAGAAACGCCGAGCGTGGCCAGCAACTCGGCATAGGCGCGAGAGCGGGCGGGGTTGGTGTCGGTACGGTCCAGTTGCATGTGGATCTCTCCGTTGAGGCGTGGCGTCAGGTCGCTTGTTCGTCCCGCAGGTAGGGCGGCAGGTGATCCAGCGCATCCACGGCGTTGAACAGCCCCTCGATCGCCGCCCTTCCCATCGCCAGCACCGCCTCGGCCGAGCTGCCGCCGATGTGGCCGGTGGCGATGAAGTTGGGCAGGTCGACCAGGCTGCGGTCCACCGGCGGCTCGGGCAGGAAGACGTCGAACGCGGCAGCGCCCAGCCGGCCTTCGGCCAGCGCCACCGCCAGCGCCGGCTCGTCGACGATGCCACCGCGCGCTGTGTTGACCAGCACCGCGCCGGGCCGCATGCGGGCCAGGCGCGTGCCGTCGAACAGCAGCCGCGTGGCGGGGGTCAGCGGCAGGTGCAGGGTGACGACGTCGCTCGCGGCCAGCAGTGGATCGAGCGCGCTGGGCTCGGCGCCGGTCTCAGCGCAGAAGGCCGGATCGGGCGCCAGGTCGTGCACGAGCACGCGGCAATCGAAGGCGCGCAGCAGGCGCACGACCTCCTTGCCGACGTGGCCGCAGCCGACCACGCCGACGGTGCGCCCCGAGAGCTGCCGGCCCTGGATCTGCCGGAACTGACCGGCCAGGATCTCGCGGTTGCTCCGCACCACGTGGCGCAGCGCGTCGATCATGAACGCGATCGTCAGCTCTGCCACCGAGCGCCGGTTGACACCACCGGTCCAGCCGACCCGGATGCCTTGCCGCTGGCAGGCGGCCAGGTCCACGTTGTCCAGGCCGACGCCGTACTTGCCGATGGTTTGCAGGTCGGGCAGGCGCGCTAGGGTCGGCGCGTCCAGCTTCTCCAGCGCCACCACGGCCGCGTCGGCTCCGGCCAGGAACCGCACCAGATCGTCGCCGGCCAGGGTGCGGCCACTGTCGTTGAAGCGTGCCCCGGGGCATCGGGCCAGCAGTTCGCTGCGCAGCTGGGGGTGGGCCGAGAAAGAGCGCGACAGGACGGCGACGTGACGAGGCGGCATGGTGATCAGGGGCGGAAGGCGGTGGTGGCGGTTCAGCAGAAATCCAGTTCGACGCCGGGCAGACCTTCGAACCGGGCCTGCACCCGGCACGGTCCCGGCAGGGCATGGTACGGGGTCACGCTGCCCAGCAGCACCGTGGTGGCGTGCTCCGGCAGCAGGCCACGCGCCTCGGCCTGGTGCAGGAACTGCTGGAGCAGGCGCAGCGGGTCCATCGCGAAGGCACGGTCGTCGCCCTCGGCCACCAGGGTGCCGTCCACGTGAAGCCGCCCGATGCACGGCTTCTGGAGCAGGCCCGGGTCGCCGGCGGCGCCGACGATGGTCCAGCCCGCGGCGCCGTTGTCCGCCACCAGCGCCAGCGGGCCGGCGGCGCCCAGCGCACGGAATCGGGTCTGCGGGATCTCGATGGCCGAGTGGCAGGACTGCACCAGGCTCTCGGCCAGCCGGAGGCTGGCGGGCGAGGGGGCCTCGCGCAGCAGCGCGCGTTCCGCCGGCGTCGGCGGGCGCAGTGCGGCCGCCAGTTCGCACTCGACTCCGTGCTGGCGCAGCGCCGACCAGGGCAGCTTGGAGGGCCCCTGCAGGCTGCGGTATGCCGGCAGCGGCGCGAGGAAGGCGCGGGGCAGGCCCAGGGCACGCTGCGCGCCATAGGTGCTGGCGCCCAGCTTGAACGACGCGGCCACCATGCCGAGGGCGCCCAGCACCGCGTCCTGCACCTGCTCCGCGTCGGCCAGCCCGGTGAGTTGGCCCGCGCCCGGCAGCTCGGCCGGCACCTGCGTGCCTTCGACCTCGGCGCGGGCGAGTCGCGCGGCCAGGTCCTGCAGTGCCGGCCTCACGGCGCCGCCTCCTGGGCCGTGTCCACCCGCAGGCTGTGCAGGGCCAGCCCCAGCAGGCGTGGGTCGGGGCTCAGGCCCAACTCGGAGGGGCTCATCGCGTCCGGTAGGTCGAGGTGGATCTTCAGCACGCGGCCGGCCGCAGCCAGGGCGCGCGGGCACCGGAACGACCAGGCGTGGTCCGTCATCGAGGGCTCGAACTCGATCTCGGCGAGCAGATGGCCCAGCACGCTGGCCATCACGCGACACCGGGGCCTGACCATAGGCGTGAAGGCGTGGGCCTGCAGCGTGATCCAGAGGTCGCCTGTTACCGGCGTCTCCAGCTCGAGCACCAGCGCGGCCGTGGCGCCCTCGGTCCAGGCGCCCCAGGCCTCGGGGGCCGACCAGCCGGTCCCGAGGCGGCAACGTCCGGGGCTGCCCTGGCCCACCGACACCGCTTCTCCCAGCCGCAGAGGCGGCGCGGCGCAGCGCAGCGCCCAGGCCTCGAGCGTGGGGTCGGCCAGCCGTTCGGCGATGCGCTGCAGCAGCCCGTGGAGGGACGGGCGGGCGGGGGCGATGGCCAGGGCCTGCAGCGCGGCATCCCGCGCGTGCGGCAGGCGGTCCAGGGCCAGCAGCGCCTCGGCCATCAGCGCATAGCCGTCGGCGCGCACGCCGTTGGGACCGGCCACCAGATGTGCGGCGTGCACCAAGGCCGGCCAGGCCTGGCCGGCGTCGATGGCCGTGCGCGCCGCGAACGCCACACGCTCTGGCGAGCGCGGCGATGCCGCGGCCACGCCGGCCGTGAGCGCGTGGGCCAGCTGCGGTTCGCCGGCCGCGGCCAACTGGCGCGCGAGCGCCATCCGGACGTCCGCGTCTTCCGGGCGGTCGCGGCGCAGCGCGAACAGGGAGCCCGGGTCGGCCATCAGCCTGGCCTGCGCCGATCCGGCCGGCACGCCGTCCAGTGGCGTCTCGTCGATGCCGCCGACGTCGGGCTGGCGCCGCCAGCCCATGGCCGCGTCGACCTCGCGGTACACGCGTTCATGGGAGAAGCGTTCGCGGGCCATCGAGAGGCCACCCTGGTGCAGGGCCTGCCACCGGCGGGCATCGGTGAGCAGCGCCACGCAGCCGGTGACGAAGCCGGCCGCGTCGGTGGCCGTCACGGCGAAGTGCGGCGCCACGTCCGCCAGCCCGTCCACGGCCGCCGGCAGGCACACGCCCGGCAGGCCGAGGCAGGCCGCCTCGACGGTCTTGATCTTCAGGCCGGTACCCGCCACGCAGGGGTTGATGGCGATGCTGGAGCGGCGCATCAGGCCCAGCAGCGCGTCGCGCTCGACGTTGCCGGCTAGCGTGACCCCCGGGAGGTGTGCCGGCAGCACGTCGCAGATCGGGCCGGTCACGACCAGGCGGGCCTCGGGCACGCGCTCGAGGATGTCGGCCCAGCACTCGTCCAGGAACCAGCCCAGGGCGGCCCGATTGAGGGGGTTTGCGCTGGCTGAGTAGATCAGCGTGCGGGCCTCGAAGGCGGTGTCGTCGACCGTGCCGTGCTCGAACTCGCCCGCCGCGTCGTACTCGCACAGCAGCACCGGCAGGTGCACGCCGATGTCGCGGAAGTAGGCTTGTTCCTCGGCGGAGATGGCCACCGCTACGCCGCCCGGCACCGCATTGAGCGCCTCGCGCTCGACGGCGGGCGAACAGGCTCGGTAAGTCGTGTCCAGCGCCGTGTGGCCGAGGCGCCGCGTGAGGTTCGACAACGCATCGTGGGTCACGACGCAGACCTTGGGCAGGTCGAACTCGTCCTCCAGCTCCTTCACCACCCGTGCCATGTGCAGGTAGTTGCACACGATCGAGTCGTAGCGGGCGCTGGCCAGCAGCGCACGCGCGAGATCCACCGTCTCGTCGCGCACGATGAAGAAGGGGTGGAACTCGTCGACCGACTCGGCGAGCCGGGCGTGCAGGTCGGTCAGGGCCGGGACGAGGTCCTGGCGCGCCCGTTGCCGAGCACGGACCTCGTCGGTCGCCTCCCACTGCGGCGACGCGCAGTGGTACAGCCGTGCGCGGTCACCGAACTCGTCGACAAAGGCCGGCACGTCGATCCAGCCCTGCATCACCACGTCGACGTCGTAGCCGAGGTCTACCAGATGCCGGATGAGGTTCCGCGTGACGACTCGATTGCCCTGGTTGGCGGGCGCCGGCGGCACGAGCGTCAGGAAGAGCACGCGTGGGCGCCGCGGCGGCGCCGCTGCCGTGGGCGGCGCCTCGGTCACGCGGCCCGGATCGCAGCGTGCGGCCAGGGCCCGGTGGTAGGGGTCGGGCGCCTTGAAGTCCGGCACCGGGATGGCCGGCTGCCGGCGCACGGCCCGCAGGTCGTGCGTGGGCCCGAGCAGGTGCACGCGACGCGGCGCACCGTCGAGTGCGGGGTCCAGCGTCCCGCCCACCGTAACGTTCAACGCTGCGCCTGCGGGCTCGACGGCCAGCACCGGCAGCCTCCCGGCCGCCGCGAACTGCAGCACTGCGCCCGGCACCAGGGCCTCGCTGGGCTCGAGCAGCACCTGGGCCCGCCGCGGCGCCGTGCCGACGATGCCGCCCTCGGCGCCGGCTGCCGGCACGATGCGCAGGCAGCGGTCCCCGGGTTGCGGCAGGCGGATCAGGCGCACCGGGTTCGGCGCCCCGTCCCGGACCGGGCCGACCGTCGCATCCAGCCACACCACGAGCGCGCCGTCCGTCTCCTGCACCTCGAGCGCCGTGCACGGTCCGGCGTCGGCGAAGTGCAGCACGGCGCCCGGCACCAGGGCTGCGGCCGCGGCCCCAACGGAAGCCAGCCGGACCCTCGTGCGGCTGCCGTCGCCGGGCGCCGCGCCCACGCCGTTCAGCCACGCGCCGTCGGCGTCCTCGTCCGCCGCGAACGCGAGTGCGGCGTCGTCGGGCACGGCGGCCCTGGGGAGGGCCTCGACCATCGCGGGGAACCCATCGGCGTCGGGCTGCAGCAGGGTGTCGACGTCCACGTTCCAGAGGTGACCCTTCTTCTGGACGCGGACCACCCGCGCCACCGTGCCGCTGGCGAACCGCAGCGGCGTGCCGACCGAAAGTTCGCCCGCCGCCGGGGCGGCCGTGGTCAGCACCGATGGTTCACGCGGATCGCCGAACAGCGAGATGCCGCGCCGCCAGTGCGCGTTGCTCAGGTCTTCCGGCTGCCAGACGGCCACCGGTTCCGCCGAGGGCGCGCTGCGGAACGTGCCCCGCCTGCCGCCAGCGGGGGTGCCGTGCGGCCAGGCCGCCAGCACGCCCAGCGTTCGGCCTTGGCCCAGCAGCAGCAGGTCGATCCCACCACGGGGGAGCTCGGCCAGCGGCAGCGCCATCGCGAACCCGGTGGCGCGACCGGCCGATTCGGGACGGGCCTCGGCTAGCTCCGGGCGCTGTTCCGACACCGTGGCGGAGGCCAGCACGCTGCCTCCGTGGATCGCCACGACCTGCTCCACCGGCTCCGATGCCAGGCACCAGGCATGCAAGTAGACCTGGCCGCCCACTTGCTGCTCGGCGATCAGACCGCCCGCGGGCGCTGGTTGGCCGGCCGGCGGCAAGGGGGGACGTAGCCGGAACCACGCCTCGGCCACCTGCTGCACACCCTGCCACGACGTGATGGTGAGCTCGGCGTCGGCGGCGATGTCCGCCGGCACCGCCAGATGCACCCGGTAGGCCGCGCCGTGGGGCACGGGCAGTTCTTCCGCCACCACGGCCGCGGCCCAGCACCGGTCGCCGGCCTGGACCTGCACGCGGTCAGGCATCTGCAGGGCCGAGCCCCGCGCCGTGACCAGCAGGCCACCGCCGGACTGCTCGCGCGCGTCGATCAGGTGGAACGGGAGGGGCGGCAGCGGCGGCCGGTCCTGCGTTTCCGCGGCCCGCGGGCGCGTGCCGGCAAAGGGGCCGATGGTGGCGGCGAAGGCGCGAGGCCGCCGGACGGGAACGCCGTCCCGGTGGCGCAGCAGCAGGTCGTGCAGCGCGAGGGCGCGGGTGCCGAAGTGCGCCAGCCGCCGCACCCCTTCACGCAGGGCGGCGGGGTCGGCCGGCCGTGCCAG
This sequence comes from Rubrivivax benzoatilyticus JA2 = ATCC BAA-35, assembly GCF_000190375.1. Taxonomy (GTDB): domain Bacteria; phylum Pseudomonadota; class Gammaproteobacteria; order Burkholderiales; family Burkholderiaceae_C; genus Rubrivivax; species Rubrivivax benzoatilyticus. Next base: position 29,330 of record NZ_AEWG01000061.1, on the reverse strand, counting down.
TACCGCAGCCACGGCCTCGGCCAGCGCCGCGTTGTCGCCCACCGGCACCAGGCGGGCGACGCCGCCGACGGTCTCGCGCAGCACCGGGAGGTCGTAGCAGACCGCGGGTGTGCCGCAGTACAGTGCCTCGATCGGAGGGTAGCCGTAGCCCTCGAAGTAGGACGGGAAGACCAGCAGCCGGGCCTCGGACAGCAGCTGCAGCTTGGCCTCATCGCTGATCCGGGTGTGCACGGTGATGCGGCAGCCCGCGGCGGCCGCGAAGTGCTTCTGCACCGACGCCAGGAAGGCCGGGTCGATGTCGCGCCCCGCCACCAGGGCCAGCTCGTGGCCGGCCAGCAGCGCCGGCGGCAGGGCCAGCAGGTCCAGCCCCCCCTTGTGCGGGTCGCTGGGGCGCACGAAGCTGACGACCAGCGGGCGCCGTGGACGGCCGTCGAAGCGCTCCGCCAGCGGCGAGTTGATCGGCGGCTGCCAGACGTCGAGCCGGATAGCGGCCTGCGTGGGGATGTAGAAGTCGCGGGCGTGGAGGTCACCCTCGCGCGCGATCGACAGCACCAGGGCGCCGTCCAGCGCGCTGCGGCGCCAGGCGTCCCACAGCCGCGCGTCGCGCGGGTGAGGCGACACCGCGTTGTACCAGTTGGCCGACTCGAAGTTCACCAGCGCCAGACGCGCGCCGCAGGCGGCCGCGTGGTCGGTCACCGCGTCATAAAAGTCCGGCAGGAAGATGCCGGTGGGGACCAGCACGACCCAGTCCAGCGGCGCGGCCTCCACGCCGGCGCGGAAGTCGGGCGTGATCACGAACCTCACCTGGCCAGGCGCCAGCGGCGCGAGATCGGCGTCGAAGGACGGCAGGTGGTCGGTGTACACCGTCACCCGGCAGCCGACCGACGCCAGTGCATAGGCCATCACGAGCGATAGGTAGCGCCCGCCGGAGTAGTTTCTGGGGTCGTTGGTGGCGAAGATGGCGACGGACAGCGGAGCGTCGTGGGTGGTCATGGGCGGGGCATCGGAAGGGGGCCGGGAGCTGCGGGTCGACTCAGCCGTCGGCGAGGGCTTGCTCGAAGTCGCCACGTTCGAACATCTCGAGCAGGCCGCCGCGCGTGACGTTGCGGATCCATCCGCCTTCGCTCTCCACCATCGTGCGCGCGGTGTGGAACGCCGGGCAGATGTTGATGAAGCTCGGCGGGCACCAGGGCTGGTTGTTGCGGTAGTTCTTGATGAAGTGGTTGCCGTCGCCCGACGCGACCCGGAACGGGTCGGCGTGCCGTTCGCGCCGGTAGACGAATTTGAAGTCGGCGCCGTAGACGTAGAAGCGGCGGATGCCCATGAACCAGGCCAACTGCAGCGCGATGTACAGCGACGATCCGCCCGGGCTGACCCAGCGGTCCGGCCGCATCGAGAACAGCGGCGGCCACAGGGCCAGCTGGCGCAGCCAGACGTAGTCCCCGACGACGGCAGGGCAGCGGTCGTCGGCCAGGAACACGGTGCCGCCGGAACGGTCGGCGATCTCCTGCCCGAAGTCCTCGATCATCTGGCGGTCGCCGGAGACCGTGTACGTGGGCCGCAGGCGGGTCTGGTCGTGGGCGAGGTAGAAGCGGTTGAAGGCAAAACACAGCCGGCCCTGGAGCCGGTCGAGGTCCTCGGTCCGCACGCTGGGGCCGTTGCCGATGATCCAGGCGGTCTGCCCGGCGTGTGCGCCGCGCAGCGCGGCCAGGCGTGCCGAGGTGGTTTCGTGCCGGCCCTTGAACGCGTCGATCAGCCAGAAGGTCTGGCCGGTCTCCGGTGCCGCACCGGCGCTGCGCACGTCCAGGCGCCGGACCTTGGGGTCGCCGCGGTCGGCGGCGTCCAGCACGAAGGGCGCGACCGCCACGCCGGGGCGCGCCGGCAGCGGCCTGGCCACGCCGACCGCGGCCTGGGCCTGCCGCTCGAAGACGATCTCCGGGGCGCGATCGGCACGGGTCCAGACCAGGCCGGCCAGACGGCCGTCGTCCTGCCAGTCGGCGGCCAGCAGGCCCGTCGTGGCTTCGGTCACCGAGCGGCCGTCGCCCCGGACCTCGAGCACCTGCTCGCCGTAGGCGAAGGCGCGGATGACCAGATCCTCGATGGCCACCGAAGAGGGCAGCACGGCCACGATGTCGACGAACTGCAGCGGGCGCCCGGGCCCGTTGCACCACCCGACCGAGACCGAGGAGTTGTACAGGGCCCGGTCCTCGCCGGTGGCCAGTTCCACCTCGGCGTCTTCCAGCGGATGGGCGGCGCGCACCTGCACGCGCCATTGCAGCATCCGCGTCGTCGGGTCGAACCGGCCTCCCTGTGCGACGGCGCTGGCCTGCGGCGGTGGGCGGCGGGCATCGCCGGCCTCCAGCGCCAGTCCCAGCGCCGACAGGTGCTCCGCCACCTGCCGCGTGACGGCCACGTGGGAGTAGCGGGCCTGGGCCAGCGCGTGCCCGTTGAGGCCGATGCGCTGCGCCTCCTGCGGGTCGTCGAGCAGGCGCTCGACGGCCGATTCGAGCGCGGCATCGTCGTCGACGATGAGGCAGTCCTCGCCCGACCGGGCCTCGATGCCCTCGATGCCGATCGCCGTGCTGACCACCGGGCGGGCGGCGGCCATGGCCTCCACGATCTTGATGCGCGTGCCGCCGCCGACCCGCAGCGTGACCGGCACCACCGCCGCCATCGCCAGGAAGGGTGCGGTGCTGGGCACGACGCCGTGCACGCGCACGTTGGGCAGGCCCTCGGCCGCGCGCTTGATCGCCTCCGTCGGCCGACCCACCAGGTGCAGCGTGTGGGTTACCCGGCGGGCATCGAAGCGGCGCGACAGGTCGATCAGGCGCAGCGCCGCATCCTCGTTCGGCCGGTAGCCCATCTGCGCCACGTAGACCAGGTCTCGCGTGCCGGACGGTGGCGGGGGCGGCAGCACGTCGATCGCATTGGGCACGACGCGCACGTCGCGCAGCGTGAAGGCCCGGCGGAATCGCTCGGCATCGATGCCGGAGCAGGCCCAGACCTGGTCGGCCAGCGGCAGGTAGGTGCGCTCCATGAACTCGAAGCCGCGCGCCACGAGGCCGGCCCAGCGGCCGAAGTGCGGGTCGCTCGCGTTGGCTGCGATGTCCAGCCAGAGCTGGGAGTCGAGGTTGTGCGTGCTGACGATCACGGGGATGCCCAGCGCCTTCAGCGCGGGCACCAGCGGCGAGAGGCCGGTGTCGTCGATCACGGCGGCATCGGCTCCGAAGCGCCGCACCTCGTCGACGATGCGCGCGATGCGGCGCTCGTTGAGGTGGTGCCGATGGAAGGCATCGGGGCGGGTCAGCCCATGCCAGAACCGGTCGCTCCCGCCCCAGGCCTGCAGCATGTGGGCCGATTCCCAGAGACCGGGCGGGTCGATGCCTTCCAGGAACTCGCCGGCGCGCCCGAAGCGCGCGGTCTTCATCAGCCGGCGCGGCAGCAGCCGCGCGCCGCCGGCGAAGAGCAGCTCGCGGTCCTGCCGGGAGGGCTTGTCGCCCAGCACGAACATCCTGACCTCGCCCTTCGCGCACAGCGCCCGCCAGAGGTGGTGTGTCCGGACCCGCCCTCCGCGGTCGGCCGGCAGGGGGGTATTGGTGGTGAAGTAACAGAACCGGGTCATGCACCGATCTAGTGGCGGGTCAGGGTCCGCGCCGCGCACAGGGTCGCCGCGTCGGGTCGGGAGGGGGCATCACGTCGTCGCGTGGGCGGCCGTCGAGTCAGTTCACCGAATACTCGGCGCGCCCCACCACCATGTCGATCACGGTCGTCAGCCACAGCATGTGGACGGCCTCGACGACGTTGTACGCGGCCGACCCGATCCAGAAGTTGACGTCGCCCAGCGCCCGCAGCGGGTTGTCGGCATGCTTGCCGGAGAAGGTGACGACCTTCAGCCCGAGTTCGCGCGCGTGCCGGGCGGCTCGCACGATGTTTGGCGAAGCGCCACTGACCGAGATCAGCACCACGACGTCGCCCGGATCGGCGTAGCAGTCCAGCGCGCGTGCCACCCAGTGTTCGTAGCCGTAGTCGTTGGCGAAGGCCGTGATGAGGTTGGGCTCGTTGAAGTCGACCGCCCGCACCTTGGCCTGCTTGGTGAAGTCGACCGCGCCATGCGATGAGATCGAGGCGCTGGCGCCGTTCCCCGCGAAGATCAGCTTGCCGCCGCGAGAACGCACCTCCACGGCCAGGTCCCGGAAGCGGACCAGCGTGGCATACACGGCGGGGTCGAAGGCCGGCCTGAAACGGGCGAAGTAGTCGTCCAGCCAGAGGTTCCAATCGGGATGCGTCATGGGCAGGGCCGGGCGTTCAGGTGCCGACGGTCCGGATGTCTTCGAACAGTTCGGGCGCTTCGTGGCGTTCACTGGCATAGATGCGATCGATCAGTTCCATGACCTCCAGGGCCTGCAGCGACGAGCCGTCGACGACCGGCGCCCCGCGTTCGACGCAGTCGAGAAACTGGTTGACCTCTCGCTCCCAGGAGACGTCGACCTGGAAGTGCATACGTTCCTCGTCGTCCCAGGTCGCCGCGGGCGCCGTGGATCGGTTCTTCGCGATGCTCAGCACCTCTTCGCCATAGGTGCCGGATGAAGTCTTCAGGCCGTTGACGACCATGTAGCCGCGCTCGAGGAAGACCTCGAGAGAGAACAGATGGCGCCACTGCGTCATCGTGGAGTGCAGCGAGGCGCACAGGCCGCTCTCCCGGTTGCGCATGATCGCGAAGACGTTGTCCTCGATGCCCGGGGTCTTCCAGTACAGGTTGGACACCATGGCATTGACCTCGTCGAAGGGCTGGGCGCCAATGTGCAGCATCAGGTCGAGCATGTGGATGCCCTGGTCCAGCAGGATCCCGCCACCCGCTAGCTCGGGCGACGCGCGCCAGCCGGTCAGGTAGCCAGCATCGACGCTCTTGCCGTAGCGCCCCCTCATCCACAGCACCCGACCGTACTGCCCGCTGCGGACCAAATCGTGCATCGTCACGATCGCGGCATGCTGCCGGTGGTTGAAGCCATACATCAGCACCTTGCCGGTCTCGGCCTCCACGGCGCGGATCTCGCGCATTTGTTCGGCGTTGAAGGCCGGCGGCTTTTCGCAGAAGACGTGCTTGCCGGCGCGCAGGGCCGCGATGGTCGTCGGCATGTTGAGGAAGTTGGGCAGGCAGACGAACACTGCATCGATGTCGGGGTCGTTCACGATCCCGTCCACCGAGGCGGCCGTCGGCCGACCCACGGTCAGGGATGCCTGGGTGTCGAAGACCCGGGTGACACGGCAGCGGTCCGGGTGCCGGGCCAGGGCCTCGGCGCGGATCTGGCCCATCTTCCCGAAGCCGCAGATGCCAATGCGCAATGTCATGCCAACCTTAAAAAGAAGAGATGCCCGTAGCGGGTGCCGACCACGCCCGGACGTGCAGCGGATCAACCGGGTCGAGCCCGTCGCTGGCGTCACGGCCGGCAGCCGGCCCGACCTCGAAGCGGCCGCCTGCGCCGGCCACCAGGGCCAGACCCCCTGCCACGTCCCACCAGCGGATGCCCGACTCCTCGTACCCACCCAGTCGGCCCTGCGCCACCCAGGCCAGCGATAGTGCCGCCGTGCCGAGCATGCGGACCTTGCGCCAGTGCGCCAGGGCCTGGGCGAGCGAGGGGGGGCGGTCACCGGCCGCAGCCGGGATGCCCGTTCCCAGAATGCCGCCCCGGTGCGCGTCTGCAGCGGCCGCCTGGCCGTTGACGCGCAGGCCCAGGCCCGGCCCGCCGGCGCAGGTCTCCCCGTGGATGAAATCGTGCACGCAGCCCAGCACCGGCTGCAGCCCGCGGCATAGCGCGACCGATACCGCACACAGCGGGATGCCGTGTAGGAAGTTGAAGCTTCCGTCCAGGGGGTCGACGACCCAATACGCCGCGTCGCCCCGCGCTGGCTCGCCGATCCAGCCAGCCTCCTCGGTCAGGATGGGATGGCGGGAGTGCCGGGTCAGGTGCCCGACGATCAGGGCCTCAGCCTGCGCATCCTCGGCGAGCTTGACGTCCCGTTCGACCCAGCGCGTCAAATTAGCCTTGCCTAGCCGGCTGGTCAGATACTCGCCGCCGGTGCGCGCTGCGGCGGTTGCCAATGCGATGTCGTCGATCAAGTCGCGAATTGCGTCGTTCGGGTTTGTCGTGCCGCTCCAGAGCGTCGGATTGGGCCGTAGGGCAACTTGCCCATTATCAGGTCAAAACAGCGTGCTGGCCTGGTGCCACTCTCGCTCTTGCAGGGGCGGTGCGCGTCAGCGCCGGAAGTAGAGGAACAGACCGAGCGCGCCGCCATGGTCGGTCAGCTCACTGTAGACGGCGCCGACGCCGGCGCGCTGCAGGATGAACAGGAGCTGGCTTGCGTTGTAGAAGTTCATCTGCATCTCCGGGTCGGTATCGACCTGCTGCGAGGCCCCTGCCAGCTTCGTGCGTTTTCCATGCACCAACTCGTGCAGCCAGCGCCGTACCCGGACCAGGCGGGATGGCGCCTGCGGCGCCGGCAGCGCAGGCGGCACGCCCAGCGTCGCCGCATGGGCGTCCCAGCCGAAGGTGATGTGGATCGCCCCCCATGCCGCCCGGCCGCACGCGGCGCACGAGCTGCTCGAAGATGACGAGACCGCGCGGGATTTCGATGTGCTGAAGCACGATGCACGAGTGCACGAGATCGAAGTCGCCGGCGACGGCGGACAGCGCGTCGTCGGATGGGAGCAGCACGACGTTGCTCAGTCCCGCCTGATCGCAGTTGCGCCGCGCCTCGGCCAGCATCGACGGCGAGATGTCGACGCCCACGACCTCGCCGCCCAGGCGGGCGAACGGCATCACCAGCCGTCCCACGCCACAACCGAAATCCAGCGTCCGGGTCGGCGCGAAGGCGCCGTCCAGATGGCAGCGGATCACGTGCAGCACATGGTCGACATGCATGCGGCCGAGCGCGAAGAAATCCTCCCGCGCCTGCGCCGTCATCGCGTTGACGCGGAAACGCGGGTCGGTCAGGACGCTGAAGTAGGGATCGCGGGCGCCCCACTTCTCCCATTCGATGTCGGTGCTCATCGGCGGTGCCGTGCTCGGTTCATTGCAGCATCCAGGCCAGGGTCTCGCGCAGCGCCGGGCCGTGCACCGGGCCGATGGCGGCCTCGAGCGCAGCCTTGCTACCCAGCAAGCGCCGCACCTCGTTGGCGCGCACGAAGGCCGGGTTGACGCGTATCTCGGGCTCATGGCCCGTCAGGTCGCGGGCCATCTCAAGTACTTCGCGCAGGCTGTGGCCGACACCAGAGCAGACGTTGAAGACCTGTCCGGGCTGGGGGCTGGCCAGCAGGCGGACGTAGCAGTCGACGACCGTCCGGACGTCGGAGAAGTCGCGCTCCACGTCGAGGTTGCCGAGCTCGAGCACCGGCGCGCGCCGGTGGAAGTGATCGACGATTTTCGGGATCAGGAACTGAGTAGACTGGCCCCGGCCCGTGTAGTTGAACGGGCGTACGAGCGTAATCGGCAGGCGTTCGCGCCAGATCCCGGCCATGTGTTCCATGGCTAGCTTGCTGACGGCGTAGTCGTTGGCGGGGCTCGGGGGCGTCCGCTCGTCCATCACGCCCTCGGTGGCCGTGCCGTAGACGTTGGCACTGCTGGCCATCAGGACCGCGCGCGGGCGCACGGGCAGGTCGGCCAGCGCAGCCAGCAGGTGACGCGACCCTACGATGTTGGTCCGGTAGATGGAATCGACGTCGCCATGGGCAACGAAGGCGATCGCGGCCAGATGCACCACGGTGTCCGGTCTCACGTCCTGCACCGTGCGCTGCAGCGACTCCGGGTCGAGCAGGTTGCCAAGGTGCCAGCGGTGCACGCCGTCGACCGGCGGGTCTGGCACGCGGCTAGCCAGGCCGTGCACCTCGGCGCCCAGGCGCGCCAGGGCCGGGGTCAGGTGGCGGCCCGTGAAGCCGTCGGCGCCGGTGACGAGGATGCGCGTCATCGCGTTCCCGCCTGGCCGATCACAGCGAGGTGCCGGCCCGGTTCCGGCGCAGGTCGGCCTCCACCATCATCTGGCAGAGGCTCTCCAGTGAGGTCTGGGGTGTCCAACCCAGCCGCTGGCGAGCCTTCTCGGGGTTGCCGATCAGCAGGTCGACCTCGGCCGGCCGGTAGTACCGAGGGTTGACGCGCACCACGGTCCTGCCGGACTGGCGGTCGATCGCAGTCTCCTGCTCGGCGGCGCCGCTGAACACCAGGTCGAAGCCCGCGGCCTTGCCCGCCATGGACACGAAGTTGCGTACCGACTCGGTCCGGTTCGTCGCCAGGACGTAGGTGTCGGGCTCGTCGACCTGGAGCATGCGCCACATGCCCTCGACATACTCCTTCGCGAAGCCCCAGTCGCGCTTGGCGTCGAGATTGCCTAGTTCCAGCACGTCGAGCTGGCCGAGTCGGATCTTGGCCATCGCGTCGGTGATCTTGCGAGTGACGAACTCGCGCCCGCGCAGTGGCGACTCGTGATTGAAGAGGATGCCGCTGCAGCCGAAGATGCCGTAGCTCTCGCGGTAGTTCACGGTCATCCAGTGGGCGTAGAGCTTGGCCACGCCGTAGGGGCTGCGGGGGTAGAACGGCGTGTCCTCGTCCTGCGGGATGGCCTGAACCTTGCCGAACATCTCCGAGGTGCTGGCCTGGTAAAAGCGCACCTTCGGGTTGACGATGCGGATGGCCTCCAGCAGGTTGACGGCGCCGACGCCGGTGATCTCCGCGGTGGTGATCGGTTGCTCGAAGGACACGCCGACGAAGCTCTGCGCTGCGAGGTTGTAGACCTCGGTGGCCTCCGAGGTCTGCAGCAGCCGGATGCAGGTGCTGAGGTCGGTGAGGTCGAACTCGACGAGGCGCAGATTGGGGTGGCGCGTGACGTCCAGCTCGTCGAGGCGCCAGAAATTGACCGAACTCGTTCGGCGGTACGTGCCGTAGACGGTGTAGCCCTTCTCGAGCAGCAACTGCGCCAGGTAGGCGCCGTCCTGGCCGGTGATGCCGGTGACGATGGCGGTGGTCATGTGTCGGTGGGTTGTTTCGTCGGTGGAGGAAGCCCGCCCTGCGAGGTGGAAGTGTCCGGGGCGGTGTCGGGGACGGCTGCGCGTCCCGCGCGCGATGTTGGCCCCAGGGCCCTGCCGGCGCGATCCGGCCCGCGCCGGATGGCTCGTCATTATCGCCGCGCACGCGGCGCCATCAGGGGGCCGGATCGTCCCGGGGTGGGCTCGGGCTCGTGCCGGGTGCCCAGAGCCCCGGCAGCAGCCGTTCGAGGCGTTGCATCTGGTCACCGAATGCATCCAGTCGGCCTTCCAGCCGCGTCACAGCCTGCGTCAGCACCACGATGCGCCGGTACAGCTCGTCGGGATCGGGTGCCGTGGCCACTGCCTGTGCGACGGCGTTGTCCTGGTTCGCGTCGGCGTCCGCTGGCGACAGCAGCCGACCGAGTCGGTTCTCGAGCGCATTGAGTTCGCTGGCCGTGGCCATGCCCGAGGCCTGCAGTTGGCGACGCAGCCATCCACCCAGCCGCGAGGGATCGGGGCCGGGCACGGGTGCCGCTCGGGCATCCAGGCCTTCGACACGCGCGCCATGCCGTTTCCCTTCGGCGCTGTCCAGGAAATGCGCGATGAGCGCAGTCTTGGGGTATCCCAGTCGAATCTGCTCGAGGTGGCTCTGCCGCCCGGCCGGATCCGGCTCACGGCCGAGCAGCCGCCGATAGAGCGCGTCCACGAAGGCCTCGTCGAAGAGCGACAGCAGTTCGTCGGCGGCGATGGAGGGGGTGGGGGAGGTGTTCATCGGCGGTCAGCGGGCGCTCAGGGCCTGAGGCCGGGGCCCGGGCGTCGCGGCCCGTCCGGGCGTCGTCCCGGCCGGTGCGGCATCGATCTCTGGGGTGAACTCCACCGTGTCGATGCACAGCCAGGAACCGTCTTCGACGACGATTCGCAGTTCGATGTCGTCGACATCGCGCTCGATGCGAAACACGGCCTGCGCCAGTTCGCCCGCGACGTCGGACGCGGTCACGGCCTGCGTCCACTGGTGGTGGCGTGTCGTCCCGGCGTCGGACGCGATCTCCAGGCGGAGGGTCTCGCTCCCGGGCCGGACGCGCCGGCCGTGCACCCGCGCGCGATAGCTGCCGGCCCGCAACGGCCAGTGCGGGCCGAAGAGCAGCAGACCCGCGGTGCCGGTGGCTTCGATGCGGGCGCCCGCATGAACGCCGGCGTGCGTGCTCATGTCGTAGCCGGGCACGGGGCGCAGAGTCTGCAGTTCCGGTCGCGCGGGCAGGCTGTCGATCAACGCCACGACGGCCTCGGCTGTCTTGGCCCAGGTGCGGCTGACATACTGGCGGCGCACGGCGCGCTCGGCGCTGCGGACCTGCTCGGGATCGGACACCCACTGCCAGATCGCCTCGGCCCAGCCGGCGACGTCCCAGGCGTCGACATACCTCACCAGCGGCCCACCCACCTCGGGCAGGGAGCCCTCGCTGGACGAGATCACGGCCTTGCCCATCGCCAGCGCCTCACCCACCGGCAGGCCCCAGCCCTCGTACAGCGACGGATAGACGCAGAACGCGGCGCGTTGGTATAGCTCGTTCAGCTCGCTGTCGGTGACGTGGTGAAGCTGGGTGATCTTGCCCCGGGTGAGCGGATCGAGTTCGATGTCCTTCAGCAGGTCGCCGGTGCCCCAGCCGGGCATGCCGACGAACACCAGCTGCGGCAGGTCGGCCGCGCGGCCCTGTCGCGCCAGGCGATGGTAGGCCCGGTACAGCACCTCGTGGTTCTTGCGGCGCTCGATCGTCGAGACGAACAGGATGAAGGGCTGCTTGCACACCGCCTTCACGGCATCGCTCGTTTCGCCGCCTGCCATGGGCACGTTGTCTCCCAACGGGATCACGGCGGTGACGCGGTCCGGAGCGCCCAGCTTCCTGCAGAGCTGGGAGAAGTCGCGCTGAGTCTGCTGCGAGATGCAGAGCACGGCCTCTGAACCCCAGCACAGGCCGATGAAGTACTCCGTGAAGCGCTTGGCGACTTCACCGACGCAGTATTGCGGGAACAGCACCGGGATCAGGTCGTAGCAGCAGCTGACGATCCGCAGCCCACGCTCGCGCGCCATCTCGTGGAATCGCTGCGAATACTCGTAGTCCCAGTCGAGTCCTGCGGAGATGACGACGTCTCCCCGTTCCGGCTCGAGCGACTCGCCGCCGCTCGCCGGGATCTTCAGGTGGATCGCGTCATGGCTCGGTGCCGTCCCGCTCGATACGGCAAACTTTCGCAGCGCGCGCAGAACGAACGGGCGCGCGATGTCGAACGACGCGACACGGGGCAGCAACAGATCCACCGCGGCGTCGACTTCGCGAGCGTCCGACGTCCCTGCCTCCTCCAGCCACTGCACGAATCGACCGTCGCGCCAGACGCACAGCCTGAACCGGTCCGGCCCGAGAAGTGCCGCGAGTTCCCGGGCCAGGGCACGCTCCACACGGACGATGCCAACCGCAGGGCGGGTCCAGTTCACGCTGGACGTGACGTTCAACCAGATCTTCGGCGCTCCTGCCTTGCCGCTGCCGACGTTCATGCGCCGATCCCTCCGACATGTTGGACCCAGGGTCGCAGGCATTCTTCCCAGAGCACGGCGCGGCGGCGCTTTTGCTCGTGCGCTTCGAGTTGCAGAGGTGGTGCGGTCATGGCCTCACGTACCGCCGTGCGGAAGCGACTGGTTTCGTCCTCCACGGACACGCCCGGCGCGTCAGCGAAGGCCTCGAAGCCTCGCATCGCCACCGACGTTGCCACCACGTGGCAGCCGCTCCAGAGAGCTTCTGCAGTCTTCAGGTTGGTGCCCCCTCCTTGCGTGATGGGCAGGATGATGGCGTGCGCATGCCCCAGGAGGGCGGCCAGCACGGTCTCGCTGACGAGGCCCGCCGCGATGAGGTGACGCTGCAGGCCGGGCGTGAACCGAGTGCGTGGGTCCTCGAGGATGGCCGGGCCGGCCCCGCCGGCGACGACCAAGCGGTCCGTAGGCGCTAGGCAGCCGAGACCCTCGCCGAAGAGGTCGTAGAAGCCGACGACGTTGGGCGGATGCCCGCTCGCACAGTAGAGCGCGTACTTGTGGTGCCCCGTGTGCTGGTTCGCCGCCTTCACGTCCTCGAACGAGAAGCTGCGCTCGGCGACGCCGTTCGGTGCCAGGATCAATGGGCCTCGGCTGTATGTCCGCGACCATTCCGCGTCGGCTTCCGACACCGCGCAGACGGCGTCGGCGGCACGCAACGCGTTGACTTCGCAGTCCAGAACCAGCTCGGCGCAGCGCTTGGCATGCTCTGCACCGAGGATGGGCGTCAGGATCTCCTGCTTCAGCCGGTGCTCGACGTTCGCCGAGCCATAGATCAGATGAATCCTTCGCCGCGCGTGCTCGCGGAGCCGCTGCGCGAACGCAAACAGCCACGGTTGTTCGATGTGGATGACATCGACGTCCGGCGGCACGATGGCGGACAGCGCTGCAAAGCCGCCGAAATCGTCGGCAGCCCAGCGCCCGAGGGCCCAGTCCTCCATGAGCCAGGCGTTCTCGATGTACTGCCCGAGCACGGCGCGGGACGGAAAGGGCAGGAATCCCTCCTCCGGTGGCATGCCCTCGCCGCCGACGATGCCCATGCAGTGCACCTCGTGCCCGGCGCGCCGGAACTCCCGTGCGATGTTGGCCAGCCGATGCTGCCCGCCGTGGCGGGGCTCGGAGACGGGGTAGGTACTCAGTGTGACGATCTTCATGGTCCGAGTCACCGTCGTCTCGCGACTATCGCGAGAGCGACCGGAGCCGCTCGAGATTGGCCTCCTGCAGCGCCTGGGCTTCCTCTGCGATGCGTATCACGTGGTTCTCGAGCACGCGAAAGTCGCGGAGATGCCCGTTGACGTTGGCCAGGAACAGCAGTGCTGCGATCCAGCGCCCCACCAGCGGCAGCTCGCACAGGCGCAGCACGCGCAGGTGCGTGTCTAGGCCACGGATGGTGGTTTCGTGGCGCCGGCCCTCGTCGGAGCGCAGGAACTCACCGAGCAGACGCGCCTTGTGTTCGCCGGCGCGCAGCAAGGTTACGTAATTCTCCGCCCCCGCCGGGTCGGGCTCGCGGCGCAAGATCGCCAAGTACGCTGCACGCACGAAGCCCCTGTCGTGCAGCGCCAGGAACTCCGTGATGTCGTATTCACCACGGGTATTGGGCTTGAAACTCGGCTGGTAGTTGGTGCGGGCGAACAGTGGCGTGTCCATGGCGAACTCCGACGAGAGGGAATCGTTAGTGGCTATGCTTAGGGAGTCGTCCACCAAGGGGTTAGGTCGATGCAGGGCGAAGGCATGATCGACTGTGCCGGTGATCGCCCTCGTGCTGCGATCTTTGGCGCCGATCTGGCGCAGGTCGTCGATCTGCTGCCGCAATCTCTCGATTTCGGCGATGTGACGACGCAGTTGCAGTTCAAGTCGGGCGACCTTTGATGTATGGCGGGCATTGAGTGCCGACAGAGCCTGCGTCGCCGAAAGCAGTTTGCGTTCCAGTTCGTCGATCGCCTCGGCCTCGCTGTCGCGGATACTTTTGGATGCCGGAACGCTTTCCGGTGCCATTGAGTAACGCGTATCAGGTGCAGGTTCTGAGGCCGGGGCTGCCTGACGGCCTGCCCACCGTGCCGCCAGGGCTTGAGCACGAAGACGGAGCCGGCGATGCCCGCCGGGTGCCGGGCGCATGGAGTCGCTCTCGATGGGGGGCATGATTGGCGAACTGGAGCGTCACCGCGTCACGCTGATCGTGTTCAACACCGGATACACCACCGAGAACACGAGATTCAGGAACTTCTGCAGCTCGGCCGCCGGTGCGTTGCTGACGAAGACCACGTCCTTGTTGGCGACCGGGAAGCTCTGCATGACGAAGAAGCTCGCCGGGTCGCTCATGTCCAGGCGGTAGACCACCGGCACCAAGCCGTCGGGGGTGGTGCCGACCGGCTGGCGCGGCCATGCGAGCGCGTCCTCGCGCTCGAAGCGGAAGACGAAGACCCCTTGCGCGTTGGCGCGCGAGTCGACCAGGCCGCCGGCACGCGCCAGCGCCTGCGCCAGCGTGATGCCCTGGGCCTCGAAGGCGACTTCCTCGTTCTTGCCGGTCGCCCCCAGCGCCGTGAACGACAGCGGCTGGAACATCGCCGTGACGACGTCGCCCGGCTGCAGCGGCACGTTCTGCGCCGGGTCGCGGATGATCTGGTCCAGCGGCAGCGCGGCCACGGTCTTGCCGCGCGTCACCTGCAGCGTCATCTTGTGGACGGGCTGGCGAACGCCGCCGGCCATCGCCAGCGCGTCCAGCACGCGCTCGCCGCCGGCCGTCAGCGGCATGCGGGTGCTGGTGTTCACCTCGCCGACCACGGTCACCGTCGACGAGACGTTGCGCACCACGCGCACCAGCACCTCGGGCTGGTTGGCCTTGCCCTTCAGGCGCGACACGATCGTGGCCTCCACGGCCTGCGGTGTCAGGCCGGCGGCGGGGATCCGGCCCGCGAAGGGCACGCTGATCTGGCCGTCGCGGTCGACCACCTGGTCGGGCAGCGTCGTCGCGCGCACCGTCGAGGGGTTTCGCGGGTCCACCGCGCCGCCGCCGAACAGCGTCGCCGGCGGGGCCTCCCAGACACTGACCTCGAGCATGTCGCCCAGGCCGATCGTCGTGGCCACGCGCTGGCCGCCCAGCACCTCGGAGAACAGCGAATGGCGGCGCTGGTCGAGCAGGCGCCGGGCGACCTTCGCGTCGATGTCCACGACCTGCACGGCGCGGCTCGCGACCTCGGCGGTGGTGTTCTCGATCGCGCTGCGGCTCGGGCCGGAGGTCGGCAGCTGGTGCGAGCAGGCGCCGAGCAGGGCCGTCGACAGGATCAGGGGCAGGAGCGGTCTCGAGGAAGCCGACATGGTTCTCGTGCAGGAGGTGCAGGCGCCCTATCGTATCCGAGCCATCTTGACGTTTCGCATACACGCCGGCGTCGGCATTGCGTCATGGCCCCATGCCTAGAATCTTCCGGTGCTGCCGATGCTCGTCGCTTTCGCCGTGTCCGTGGTGTTCACCTTGTTGCTGGTGCGCTCGGCCAAGGTTCACGCCCATCGTTCGGGAGACCGCGACTTCTCCAAGCCGCAGAAATTCCACGCGGTGGCAGTGCCGCGAATCGGCGGCCTGAGCATCGTGCTCGCGCTGATTTGCGCCTGCCTCGTCATCGGCTACGAACACGGCGCGCCGTCCGGCCGCCTCGGCCTGCTGCTGATGCTGTGCGCGGCGCCGGCCTTCCTCGCCGGCTTCGTGCAGGACCTCACCGAGGCGGTCACGCCGCGGGGCCGGCTGGTCGCGACGGCGGTGTCGGCGGCGCTGGCCTTCCATTTCATGGACGCGGCCATCCGTTACACCGCGATACCCGGGCTGGACTGGTTGGTCGGCTTCTGGTTCGGGTCGTTGGTGCTGACGGTCTTTGCCGTCGCCGGCATCGCCAATGCGCTGAACATCATCGACGGATTCAACGGCCTGGCGTCGATGTGCGCGATGCTGATGCTGGCGGCCATCGCCTACGTCGGCTTTCAAGTCGACGATTCGCTGATCGCGCTGCTTTCGCTGGCCGGCATCGGGGCCGTGCTCGGTTTCTTCCTGTGGAATTTCCCGTCCGGGCTCATCTTTCTGGGTGATGGCGGCGCCTATTTCCTCGGGTTTTTCGTCGCCGAGGTTTCGATCCTGCTGCTCGTGCGCAATCCGGAGGTTTCGCCGATCTTCCCGCTGCTGGTCTGCATCTATCCGGTGTTCGAGACGCTGTTCTCGATCTATCGGCGCTGGTTCCTGCGCCAGCAGCCGGCGCACATGCCGGACGGCATCCACCTGCACTCTCTGGTCTACCGCCGGGTCATGCGCTGGGCCGTCGGCGACCGCAGCGTGCAGGCGCTCACCAAGCGCAACTCCCGTACCTCGCCGGTGCTCTGGGCACTGTGCATGTGCTCGATCGTGCCGGCGATGGCGTTCTGGGACAGCACGGTCACGCTGGGGGCATTCCTGCTGGTCTTCGCGCTGCTCTACCTCGGGCTGTACTGGGGGATCGTGCGATTCCGCTCGCCACGGCTGCTGCTGATGCTCGGGCCCCGGCGCGCAAAGCCCGATGCCTGCGATAATCGGCGGAAATGACCGATTCCACTGCGGACAGCGCGGCTGCCACGAGCGCCCCGGCGCCGCTCTTCGACACCCTCGCCCTCGACCCCAAGCTCCTGCGCGCCGTCGCCGACGCCGGCTACCGGGCCATGACCCCGATCCAGGCCAAGGCGATCCCCATCGTCCTGGACGGCCGCGACGTGATGGGCGCGGCGCAGACCGGCACCGGCAAGACCGCCGCCTTCACGATCCCGCTGCTGCAGAAGATGCTGCGGCACGAGAACACCAGCATGTCCCCGGCGCGCCACCCGGTGCGCGCGCTGGTGCTGGCGCCGACGCGCGAGCTGGCCGACCAGGTGGCCGCCAACGTCAAGACCTACGCCAAGCACACCCGGCTGCGTTCGGCGGTGGTCTTCGGCGGCGTCGACATGAAGCCGCAGACCGCCGAGCTGAAGGCCGGCGTCGAGGTGCTGATCGCCACGCCGGGCCGGCTGCTCGACCACATCGAGGCCCGCAACGCGGTGCTCAACCAGGTCGAGTACGTCGTGCTCGACGAAGCCGACCGCATGCTCGACATCGGCTTCCTGCCCGACCTGCAGCGCATCCTGTCGTTCCTGCCCAAGACGCGGCAGACGCTGCTGTTCTCGGCCACCTTCTCGCCCGAGATCAAGCGTCTGGCCGGCAGCTACCTGCAGGACCCGGTGACGGTCGAGGTCGCGCGGCCCAACGCCACCGCCTCCACCGTCGAGCAGCGCTTCTACGGCGTCGGCGACGACGACAAGCGCGCCACCGTGCGCCAGATCCTGCGCCAGCGCGAGCTGTCGCAGGCCATCGTCTTCGTCAACAGCAAGCTCGGCGCGGCGCGCCTGGCGCGCTCGTTCGAGCGCGACGGTCTGAAGACCCAGGCGCTGCACGGCGACAAGAGCCAGGACGAGCGCCTGAAAGCGCTGGCCGCGTTCAAGGCCGGCGAGGTCGACCTGCTCGTGGCCACCGACGTCGCCGCGCGCGGCCTGGACATCGCCGACCTGCCGGCGGTCTTCAACTTCGACGTGCCGTTCAATGCCGAGGACTACGTGCACCGCATCGGCCGCACCGGCCGCGCCGGCGCGTCGGGCCTGGCGGTGACGCTGGTCACGCGCGACGACACGCGGCTCATCGGCGACATCGAGAAGCTGATCAAGAAGAAGATCGAGATCGAGCCCTTCGAGATCGAGGACGACCGTGCGCGCCGCCCGCGCCGCCGTTTCGACGAGGAGCGCGAGCTGGCGCCGCGTGCCGAATCGGTCGAGCGCGCCCCGCGCCGCGCCGCGCAGCCGCCGGCCGACCCGATCTTCGACCGGCCCTACGAGCCGTCGCCGTCGGCGGCGCCCGCCGCCTCCGACGCCGCGCCGGCCGCCCCGGCAGCGGCCCCGGCACGTGCGGCGGCCTCGCCCAACATCCGCCCCAAGCGCAAGGTCGCCGCGCTGCTCGGCGGCGGCCGCTGACGCTGCGCGGCCGGCGTCCCCGCACGCCGTGATCGTCGTCTGCGGCGAGGCCCTGATGGACGTCTTCGCCGCCGGCGAGACGCCCGCCGGGCTGCTGCTCGACGCCCGCTGCGGCGGGTCGCCCTTCAACGTCGCGATCGGCCTGGCCCGGCTGGGCCGACCTGTGGCCTACCTCGGCGGGCTGTCGGCCGACGCCGCCGGGCGCCGGCTGCGCGCCGCGCTCGCGGCCGAGGGCGTCGACACGCGCCTGGCACCCGAGCTCGACGCGCCGACGACGCTGGTGATGGTCGACGTCGCGGCCGACGGCCGGCCCGGCTACCGTTTCCTCGGCACCGGCGCCGCCGACCGGCTGCTGCCGGCGTCGGCGGCGGCCGCCTTGCCCGAGGCCGCGCGGGTGCTGCAGCTCGGTTCCTACGCGCTCGTCGTCGAGCCGGTCGCCTCGGTGCTGCGCGCGCTGGTCGAGCGCGAGCACCGGCGCCTCGTCGTGGCCTGCGATCCCAACGTGCGCCCGGGTGTCGAGCCCGACGTGGCGCGCTGGCGCGAGGCGCTCGAATGGATGGCGCCGCGCTGCCGGCTGCTGAAGGCCAGCGACGAGGACCTGGCCTGGCTGTATCCGGGGGCCGACCCGGCCGACGTCGCGCGCGGCTGGCTGGCGGCGGGTGTCGAGCTCGCCGTCGTCACGCGCGGCGAACGCGGCGCCAGCGCCTGGACGGCCACGGCCGAGGCCCACCGGCCGGCGCCACCGGTGGCGCTGGCCGACACCGTCGGCGCCGGCGACACGGTGCAGGCGGCGCTGCTGGCCTGGCTGGCCGAACGCGACCGGCTGCAGCCGGGCGGCCTGTCGCTGGAGGCGGCGGAGCTGGGCGCGGCGCTCGGTTTTGCGCTCGGCGCGGCGGCCCTGACCTGCTCGCGCCGCGGCGCCGACCTGCCGCGCCGCGCCGAGCTGCCGCCGGCTTAGCTGCCGAGCAGCGAGAAGACCGCCGGCAGCCGGTCGGGCATGTCCTGCGGCCGGGCTCGCCAGTCGGCCACCGGCCCGCTGCGTGTCCAGCCGCCGGGCAGCGTCAGCCCGCAGGCCACGGCCAGTCGCGTCGTCGGGGCCAGTGTCGCGGTCAGCGCCGCCAGCATCGCGGCATTGCGGTACGGCGTCTCGATCAGGATCTGCGACTGGCCCAGGCGGCGCGACGCGGCCTCGAGCTCGCGGATGCGCGCCGCGCGTGCGCCGGCGTCCTGCGGCAGGTAGCCGACGAAGGCGAAGTTCTGGCCTTCCAGGCCGCTGGCGGCCAGCGCCAGCATCAGCGAGCTCGGGCCGGTCAGCGGCAGCACCGGCACGCCGGCGCGGTGGGCGGCGGCCACCAGCGCCGAGCCGGGGTCGGCGACGGCCGGCAGCCCGGCCTCGGACACCAGGCCCAGGTCGTGGCCGGCCAGCGCCGGCGCCAGCAGCGCCTGCCAGGCGGCCGCCGGCACCGGCTCGCGGCTGCCCTTGCGCGGGCGCGGCAGCTCGGTGATCGTGATCTCCTGCAGCGGCCGGGCCAGCGGCACGACGGCGCCGACGCGCTTGAGCAGCGCGCGCGCGCTGCGGGCGTCCTCGGCGGCCCAGTGCGTCAGCGCCGCGGCGCGGCGCAGCACGCCCAGCGGCAGCACTTCCTGCAGGTCGATGGTCTCGGCGCCGAGGTCCAGCGTGTTGGGCACCAGCAGCAGCGTGCCGGGGCGGGGTGCCGCCGCGCTCGTGTCGGCGGCGCTCACCGGGGCTCCCGTCGGTCCGCCGGGCCGGAACGAGCCCCGGACAAGTTCTGAGGGCTCGTGGAGGCCAGCGGGTCCAGTCCGGCCTCGCGCAGCAGCGTGCAGGTGCGGATCAGCGGCAGGCCGACGAGCGCCGTCGGGTCGTCGGACTCGATGGCCTCGAGCAGCGCGATGCCCAGCGCCTCGCTCTTGGCGCTGCCGGCGCAGTCGTAGGGGCGCTCGGCTTGCAGGTAGCGCTCGATCTCGGCGTCGCCCAGGGCGCGAAAGCGCACGCGCACCGGCGCCAGCAGCACGCGGGCGAAGCCGGTGTCGGCGCGCGCGACGGCCACCGCGGTCTGGAACACGACCTCGCGCCCGCTCATGCGCTGCAGCTGCTCGCGGGCGCGTTCGTGCGTGCCGGGCTTGCCGATCGGCTCGCCGTCCAGGTCGGCCACCTGGTCCGAGCCGATGACGACGGCCTGCGGGTGCAGCGCGGCCACCGCCCGGGCCTTGGCCAGTGCCAGCCGCAGTGCCAGCGCGGCGGGGGCTTCGCCGGCGGCGGGGGTCTCGTCGACCTGGGGCGCGACGACGGTGAACGGCAGGCGCAGGCGCTCGAGCAGCTCGCGCCGGTAGCGCGAGGTCGAGCCGAGGATCAGCGGCGGAGTGTCCATGTCCCGGATTGTCCCATCCGCCTGCGGCCCGGCCGGCGGCTACACTCGGCGCCCCCGGACCGACATGCGACTGTCACATGGCGCGCGGCCCGGCAACCCCCGAGACATGGCCCGCGAGAAGAATCACGACCCCCGACGCCTCGACGTGCGCGCTTTTGCCGCGGCCGGCGCCACGCTGTCCGACGCCTGGCCTCAGGCCGGGTTCGAGCGCCTGGGCGCCTCGCTGATGCCGGCGGCCGCCGATGCGCCCGCGCCGGTCGAATGGCGGGCCGACGGCGAGCTTCGCCCGGTCGTCGGCGGCGCGCCCGAGACCTGGCTGCGCCTGGCCGCCACGACCACCGTGCGCCTGCAGTGCCAGCGCTGCCTGCAGCCGGTGGCCGAGCCGCTGGCCGTCGATCGCTGGTTCCGCTTCGTCGACAGCGAGGAAGAGGCCGCCCGGCTCGACGAGGAGCTCGAGGACGACGTGCTCGTCGCCGCGCGCGGCTTCGACCTGCACGGCCTGCTCGAGGACGAGCTGATCCTCGCGCTGCCGCTGGTGCCGCGGCACGAGGTCTGCCCCGATCCGCTGCCGATGTCCGCCGGCGACGAGCCGCTGGCCGACGAGCCGGCGGCCAACCCGTTCGCGGCGCTCGCCGCGCTCAAGCAGCGTCCGGATTGATCCGGCATGGATTTCAGCTTGCGCGGCGTGCTACACTGGCGGGCTTTGCGACGGTTGCGACATGGCTTCCGGCGCAGTCACAGCTTTTTTGCCGGCCGAATCGAGCGTGTCGCTCGGCTCGCGAGGACCGTAGTTCCGGCGCCGATCCCAGGAGATTGTCATGGCCGTCCAGCAGAACAAGAAGTCGCCGTCCAAGCGCGGCATGCATCGCTCGCACAACGCGATCGCCGCCCCCGGCACGGCCGTCGAGCCGACGACCGGCGAGGTGCACCTGCGTCACCACATCAGCCCGACCGGCTTCTATCGCGGCCGCAAGGTCCTGAAGACCAAGGCCGACGCCTGACGTCCGGCCGGGTGCCTCGGCACCCGCTGATCCTCGTGTCCACGCCGTCCGCGGCGTGAGTCCAGGGTTTAGCTCTCCCGTGTCTTCGCATCCCGCCCTGGAGCCGCTGTCGCTGGTCCGCATCGCCGTGGACTGCATGGGCGGTGACCACGGTCCTTCGGTCACCCTGCCGGCCTGCCGCGCGTTCCTGGAGCGGCATCCCGCGGCCGAGCTCGTGCTCGTCGGCACCGCCGAGGCGCTGGCCGCCGCGGCCGGCCTGCCGCGCACGCGCTGCGTCACGGCCACCGAAGTCGTGTCGATGGACGACCCCGTCGAAGTCGCGCTGCGCAAGAAGCGCGACTCGTCGATGCGCGTGGCCATCGGCCAGATCAAGCTCGCCGACCCGGCGCTGGCGGCGCACGCCTGCGTCAGTGCCGGCAACACCGGCGCGCTGATGGCGGTGTCGCGCTATCTGCTGAAGACCTTCGACGGTATCGACCGCCCGGCGATCGCCGCGCTGCTGCCCAACGCCCGCGGCCGCTTCACCAAGGTGCTGGACCTGGGTGCCAACGTCGACTGCTCGGCCGAGCACCTGCTGCAGTTCGCGGTGATGGGCAGTGCGCTCGTCTCGGCGCTGGACGGCATCGACGAGCCCAAGGTCGGCCTGCTCAACATCGGCGAAGAGACGATCAAGGGCAGCGAGACGATCAAGCGTGCCGGCGAGCTGCTGCGTGCGGCGCACGCCGGCGGCCACATCAACTTCCACGGCAACGTGGAAGGCAACGACATCTTCAAGGGCACGACCGACCTCGTCGTCTGCGACGGCTTCGTCGGCAACGTCGCGCTGAAGACCTCCGAAGGTCTGGCGGGCATGCTCTCGCAGATGATCAAGGAGGAGTTCACGCGCAGCGCGTGGACCAAGCTGGCCGCGCTCGTCGCGATGCCGGTGCTCAACCGCTTCAAGGCCCGCGTGGACCATCGCCGCTACAGCGGCGGCGCGCTGCTGGGCCTGCGCGGACTCGTCTTCAAGGCGCACGGTTCCTCGGACGCGCTGGCGTTCGAGACGGCGCTGGCGCGGGCCTACGACGCCGCGCGCAACCGCCTGCTCGACCGCGTGCACGACCGCATCGCGGAGACCCTGCAGGCCATGCCCTCCGGCGACACCGCGGCCCCGCAGGCCGCCTGAACGCGTGACCGCAGTACCGTACTCCCGCATCACCGGCACCGGCGGCTTCCTGCCGTCGCGCCGCATCACGAACGACGACTTCGTGCACATGCTCGCCGCGCGCGGCATCGAGACCAGCGACGCCTGGATCGTCGAGCGCACCGGCATCCGTGCCCGCCACTTCGCCGACGACGGCGTCAATTCGAGCGACCTCGCGCTGGAGGCCTCGCGCCGCGCGCTCGAGGCCGCCGGCCGCTCGGCCGCCGACGTCGACCTGATCATCGTCGCGACCTCGACGCCGGACATGGTGTTCCCGTCGACGGCGACCATCCTGCAAGCCAAGCTCGGCGTGCACGGCTGCCCGGCCTTCGACGTGCAGGCGGTGTGCTCGGGCTTCGTCTACGCGCTGACCGTCGCCGACGCGATGATCCGCGCCGGCAGCGCGCGCTGCGCGCTCGTCGTCGGCGCCGAGGTCTTCTCGCGCCTGCTCGACTTCAACGACCGCACGACCTGCGTGCTCTTCGGCGACGGCGCCGGCGCCGTGGTGCTGGAAGCCAGCGACGTGCCCGGCATCCTGGCCACCGAGCTGCACGCCGACGGCCGCCACGCCGGCATCCTCTGCGTGCCCGGCACGGTGTCCGGCGGCCAGGTGTCCGGCCTGCCGCTGCTGCGCATGGACGGCCAGGCGGTCTTCAAGCTCGCCGTCGGCGTGCTGGAGAATGCCGCCCGCGCGGTGCTGGCCAAGGCCGGCCGCAGCGAAGCCGACATCGACTGGCTGATCCCGCACCAGGCCAACATCCGCATCATGAACGGCACCGCGCGCAAGCTGAAGCTGGCGCCCGAGCGTCTCGTCGTCACCGTCGACGAGCACGGCAACACGTCGGCGGCCTCGGTGCCGCTGGCGCTGGACGCCGCGGTGCGCAGCGGCCGCGTGCAGCGCGGCGAGACCGTGCTGCTCGAGGGTGTCGGCGGCGGCTTCACCTGGGGCGCGGTGCTGCTCGACTTCTGAGCCGCCGAACCCGTCCGACGACAGGAGACACACAAGATGGCTGAGTTCGCATTCGTCTTTCCCGGCCAGGGATCGCAATCGGTCGGCATGCTCGACGCCTGGGGCGATCACCCCGCCGTGCGCGCGACGCTCGAAGAGGCGTCGGCCGCCGCCGGCCTGGACGTCGCCGCGCTGATCCACGGCGGCCCGAAGGAGGCGCTGGACCTCACGGTCAACACGCAGATGGTGATGCTGGTCGCCGGCGTCGCCAACTACCGTGCCTGGCTGGCCGAAGGCGGCGCCGCTCCGTCGGCCGTCGCCGGCCACTCGCTGGGCGAGTACGCCGCGCTGGTGGCCGCCGGTGCGCTGACGCTGGCCGACGCGGTGCCGCTGGTGCGCTTCCGCGCCCAGGCGATGCAGGAAGCGGTGCCGGTCGGCGCCGGCGCGATGGTCGCCGTGCTCGGCCTGGACGGCGACGTCGTGCGCGCCTGCTGCGAGCAGGCCGCGCGTGATGCCGGCGCGTGTGTCGCCGCCGCCAACTTCAACGACCCCAAGCAGACCGTCATCGCCGGCACCAAGGCCGCCGTCGAGCTGGCCGCCCAGGCGCTGAAGGCCGCCGGCGCCAAGCGCACGCTGCCGCTGCCGGTGTCGGCGCCGTTCCATTCGGCGCTGATGCAGCCGGCCGCCGAGCGCCTGAAGGAAAAGCTGGCGACGACCCCGGTTGCCGCGCCGACCATCGCCGTCGTCAACAACATCGACGTCGCCGTCGAGACCGACCCCGAGCGCATCCGCGACGCGCTGTACCGCCAGGCCTTCGGCCCGGTGCGCTGGGTCGAGGTGGTGCAGGCGCTGCGTGCGCGCGGCTGCACGGCCGTGATCGAATGCGGCCCGGGCAAGGTGCTGTCGGGCCTGGTGCGCCGCATCGACGCCGAGATCGCGTCGACGACCATCCTCGACCCGCAATCGCTGGCTGCCGCCAAGGAACTCCTGCAATGAGCGACACGCAACGCATCGCCCTCGTCACCGGCGCCTCGCGCGGCATCGGCCGTGCCATCGCCGCCGCGCTGGCGGCCGACGGCTTCCGGGTCGTCGGCACCGCCACCAGCGAAGCCGGCGCCGCCGCGATCGAGGCCGCGCTGCCCGGCGTGCAGGGCAGGGTGCTGAACGTCACCGACGCCGCCGCGTCGGATGCGCTGATCGACGCCCTGGTCAAGGAGCACGGCGCGCTGCACGTGCTCGTCAACAACGCCGGCATCACCCGCGACACGCTGGCGATGCGCATGAAGGACGAGGACTGGGATGCGGTGCTGGACACCAACCTGAAGGCCGTCTTCCGGCTCAGCCGCGCCGTGATGCGGCCGATGATGAAGCAGCGCTGGGGCCGCATCGTCAACATCACCTCGGTCGTCGGTGCCTCGGGCAACGCCGGCCAGGCCAACTACGCCGCCGCCAAGGCCGGTGTCGCCGGCATGACGCGTGCGCTGGCTCGCGAGCTCGGCAGCCGCAACATCACCGTCAACTGCGTCGCGCCCGGCTTCATCGCCACCGACATGACCGAAACCCTGCCCGAGGCGCAGAAGGCCGCGCTGCTGGCGCAGATCCCGCTGGGCCGCCTGGGTGCGGCCGACGAGGTCGCGCACGCGGTCGCCTTCCTGTGCAGCGAGAAGGCCGCCTACGTGACCGGCACCGAGCTGCACGTCAACGGTGGCATGTACATGGCCTGACAAAGGCCGCCGTTCGTCAAAAATCCGGCCCCTGCCCCACCGGTAGAATCGTGGGCTGTTTACCGATACACCCCTCCTGGAGGAGTCATGAGCGATATTGAAGCCCGTGTCAAGAAGATCATCGCCGAACAGCTCGGCGTGCCCGAGTCGGACGTCACCAACGAGAAGGCCTTCGTGGCCGACCTGGGTGCCGACTCGCTCGACACGGTGGAACTCGTGATGGCGCTCGAAGACGAGTTCGGCATCGAGATCCCGGACGAGGAAGCCGAGAAGATCACCACGGTGCAGCTCGCGATCGACTACGCGGTCGCGCACCAGAAGGCCTGATCTGCGCATGAGCAGGCGCAGAGTCGTCGTCACCGGCCTCGGGCTCGTCAGCCCGGTCGGCAACTCGGTGGCCGAAGGCTGGGCGAACATCGTCGCCGGCAGGAGCGGCATCGGACCGATCACGAAGTTCGATGCTTCCGCGTTCGCCTGCCGCATCGCCGGCGAGGTGAAGGGTTTCAACGTCGAGGACTACATCCCGGCGAAGGAAGCCCGCCACATGGACACGTTCATCCACTACGGGATGGCGGCCTCGATCCAGGCGGTCCAGGACGCGGGTCTGCCGCAGGGCAGCGAGCTCGACGAAGCCGCGGCCGAGCGCATCGGCGTGATGGTCGGCTCGGGCATCGGCGGTCTGCCGATGATCGAGCAGACCCAGGCCGAGTACGGCGCCCGTGGCCCGCGGCGGATCTCGCCGTTCTTCGTGCCGTCGTCGATCATCAACATGATCTCGGGGCACGTGTCGATCCGTTTCGGCTACACCGGCCCGAACCTGTCGATCGTCACCGCCTGCACGACCGGCCTGCATTGCATCGGTGAAGCCGGCCGCATGATCGAGTACGGCGATGCCGACGTGATGATCGCCGGCGGTGCCGAGTCGACCGTCTCGCCGCTGGGTATCGGCGGTTTTGCTTCCGCGCGTGCGCTGTCGACCCGCAACGACGACCCGCAGGCCGCGTCCCGCCCCTGGGACAAGGACCGCGACGGTTTCGTGCTGGGCGAAGGTGCCGGCGTGCTCGTGCTCGAGGAGTACGAACACGCGAAGAAGCGCGGCGCCAAGATCTACGCGGAGCTCGCCGGTTTCGGCATGGGTGCCGATGCGTACCACATGACCGCGCCGAACGTCGACGGCCCCAAGCGCTCGATGAAGGCGGCGCTGCGCAACGCCGGCATCAACGCCGACGAGGTGCAGTACCTCAACGCGCACGGCACCTCGACGCCGCTGGGCGACGCCAACGAGACCAACGCGATCAAGCTCGCGTTCGGCGACCACGCCCACAAGCTGGTCGTCAACTCGACCAAGTCGATGACCGGCCACCTGCTGGGTGGTGCCGGCGGCGTCGAGTCGCTGTTCTCGGTGCTGGCGCTGCATCACCAGGTCTCGCCGCCGACGATCAACCTCGTCAACCCGGATCCGGACTGCGATCTCGACTACTGCGCCAACGAGGCGCGGGAGATGAAGATCGACATCGCCGTGAAGAACAACTTCGGGTTCGGCGGCACCAACGGCACGCTGGTGTTCCGCCGCGTGTGACGAGCGCGTGCGCCATCCGCCGCCGGTCGCCGTGACCTGCTCGGGTGGCGTGCCCTGGCGCGCCGCCCAGGCGCTGCTCGCGGCGGCTGCCGCGGGCTGCGCCTGCGCCTGGCTGCAGGCGCATCTCGGTGACGGCCACCCGTCGCCGGCGCTCGCGCTGGCGGCGGCGCTGCTGGCCGCTGCGACGGCCTGGGCCGGGGCGTCGCCTCGGCCGCTGGCGCTGCGCTGGGACGGCAGCGCCTGGATGGCCGCCGACACACCCTGCCGCCCCGAGGTCGCCATCGACCTCGGCGGCTGGATGCTGCTGCGCCTGCGTCCGGCGCGCGGCCCGGCGCGCTGGGCCGCGGTCGCCGCCGGCGACGCCGGTGGCCGATGGCACGGGCTGCGCACCGCGCTGCACGCCCGGTCTGCCGCTCCCGACCCCGACACCCTGCGCGCGAGCGCGCGCGGCGCGCCATGAGCGGCGCGGATGCCGACGTCCTGCTGGTCGAGCGCGCCCGGCGCGGCGACGTGCGTGCCTTCGAGATGCTGGTCGTCAAGTACCAGCGGCGCATCGAGCGCCTCATCGCGCGCATGGTGCGCGACGACGCGCTGGTGCAGGACATCGCGCAGGAGACCTTCATCCGCGCCTACCGCGCGATCGCCCAGTTCCGCGGCGAGAGCGCGTTCTACACCTGGCTCTACCGCATCGCCGTCAACACGGCGAAGAAGTCGCTGGTCGAGTTGCGCCGCGACCCCCTCGTCTCGGAGGGCTCGCTGGCGTCTCGTGACGACGGCGATGAAACTTCTCGTGTCGAAAACGAACTAAGCGATGGCGCGACCCCCGAATCCTTGCTCGCAAGCCGGGAGATCGCGTCTGCCGTGAACGCGGCGATCGAGGCCTTGTCGGAGGATCTCCGTCAGGCCATCACGCTGCGCGAGATCGAAGGTCTGAGTTACGAAGAGATCGCCGACGTGATGAACTGCCCCATCGGAACCGTGCGTTCGCGCATCTTCCGGGCGCGTGAGGCGATCGCCACGCGGCTGCGGCCGCTGCTCGACACCCGCGAGGGCGAACGCTGGTGAACCCGGCCGTCCTCGCGAAGCAACCACCGATTGACCCGATGAACCAGAACCGCTCCAGCGCCATGCCTCCCGCGGATTCCACAGCGTCCCTGCTGTCGGCCCTGGCCGACGGCGACCCGGATGCGCTGGACGAGAGTTGCGCGCGCTGGCGTGACGACCCCGAAGCCCGCCGCACCTGGCATGCCTACCAGCTCATCGGCGACGTGATGCGTTCGGAGGACTTGGCGAGCACCGCGTCGCGCGACGCCGCCTTCCTCGCCGGCTTGCGCGCGCGCCTGGCCGAGGAGCCGGTGGTGCTGGCGCCCGAGCCGATCGAGCGGCCCCCGGTCGCGGTGCCTCCCGCCGTCGCGGTCACGCGTCGGCGCCACGGCTGGCTGGCGCCGGCGGCGGTGGCCGCGGGTTTTGTCGCCGTGGCCGGTGTCGTCGTCGTCACCCGCATGTCCTCGGTGCCTCCCGGCGGCGCCGTGCTGGCCGACGCTCCGGCGACGCCGGGTCTGAGCCTGGCGACGACCGGCGCCGCCGCGCCGCGCGCGCTGGTCGTCGAGGGCCGGCTGATCCGCGACGCGCGCCTCGACGCCTACCTGCGCGCGCACCGCGACGCGATGGCCGGCGGTGCGGCGGCGTTGCCCGGCGGCGTGCCGCGCAACGTCGAGGTCATGGCACCCGAGACCGCAGCCTCGCGCTGAGCCCGCCGATGCGTTCCGTCGTCCGGCGCTGGTTGCCGATCGCCTCGCTCGCTTCGTTCTTCGCTCCCTTCGCCCTGGTCTCCGCCGTCGCGGCGCCGCCGGATGCGCGCGCCTGGCTGACGCGCATCCATGCCGCGGCCTACGAGCGCAACTACCAGGGCACGCTCGTCGTCAGCGCCAACGGCGTGGTGTCGAGCTCGCGCATCGCCCACTTCGCTGTCGGCTCGCAGTCCTTCGAGCGGGTCGAGGCGCTGGACGGGCGCCAGCAGCGCGTCTACCGCGTCAACGACTCGGTGCACACGATCTGGCCGCAGGCCGGCGTCGCCGTCGTCGAGGAGCGCCCCGCGGTGACCCGGCTGCCCGGTTCGCGGCGCAGCGTCGACCCGCGGGCGCTGGACTACTACGACGCCAAGCTCGAGGGTGTCGAACGTGTCGCCGGCCGTGCCGCCCAGGTGCTGCTGCTGCAGCCGCGCGACGCCTGGCGCTACGGCCAGCGGCTGTGGGCCGACCGGGCGACCGGGCTGATGCTGCGCGCCGACATCGTCGGCCCCGACCGCACGGTGCTCGAGTCGACCGCGTTCTCGGCCGTCGAGCTGGGCATCCGGCCGCAGCCCGAGACGGTGACCCAGCCGCTGCGCAAGCTCGACGGCTACCGCGTCGTGCGCACGCAGCAGCAGCCGACGCAGCTCGAGGCCGAGGGCTGGACGCTGGAGCATCCGGTGACCGGCTTCCGCCTCGCCGGCGTCGTCAAGCGCCCGCTCGATGCCTCCAGCCGCGAGGAGGTCGTGCAGGCCGTCTACACCGACGGTTTGACGCACGTCTCGGTCTTCATCGAGCCGTCCGACGCCCGCCGCGACTACGCCGACCTGTCCGGCCACGTCGGCGCCACCGGCACGCTGCGCCAGCGTCGCGGCCTGCACTGGATCACCGTGATGGGCGACGTGCCCGCCGCGACGCTGAAGGTCTTCGCCGAGGCGCTGCAGCGCCGGCGTTGAACGCCGGCCGTCGCGCCCCCCGTTTTCCTGGCAACCCTCGCAACCGTCCCATGACCGACCGAACGATCCCTGCCGTTTCCGCCGCCGGCCGCGTCGCGCCGGTGCTGGCCACGCTCGCGCTCGCCGCGGCCGTCGCCTGGCCCGGGGTGGCCGGCGCGCAG
>NZ_AEWG01000062.1 GCF_000190375.1 Rubrivivax benzoatilyticus JA2 = ATCC BAA-35 | reverse complement strand
GCTCCATTTCACGGGCGGACGCCGCGAGGCGTCCGCCCTTTCGTTTGCCCGCCCGGGGCGTGGCGGACGCGCCGCCTACAATTCCACGATGCCGATTTCCCCCGTCCCCGAGCTGGTTGCCGAACTGGCAGCCGGCCGCATGGTCATCCTCGTCGACGAGGAAGACCGCGAGAACGAGGGTGACCTCGTGCTCGCCGCCGAGCACGTCACCCCCGAGGCGATCAACTTCATGGCCCGCTACGGCCGTGGCCTGATCTGCCTGACGCTGACGCGCGAGCGCTGCGAACGCCTGCAGCTGCAGCCGATGGCCGCACGCAACGGCACCCGCATGGGCACTGCCTTCACGGTGTCGATCGAGGCCGCCACCGGCGTCACGACCGGCATCTCGGCGGCCGACCGCGCGCGCACCGTGCAGGCCGCCGTCGCCCGCGACGCCAAGGCCAGCGACCTCGTGCAGCCCGGCCACATCTTCCCGCTGATGGCGCAGGACGGCGGCGTGCTGATGCGCGCCGGCCATACCGAAGCCGGCTGCGACCTCGCCGGCATGGCCGGGCTGACGCCGGCCGCGGTGATCTGCGAGATCATGAAGGACGACGGCACGATGGCGCGCCTGCCGGACCTGGAGGTCTTCGCGCGCGAGCACGGCCTGAAGATCGGCACCATCGCCGACCTGATCCACTACCGCAGCCGCAACGAGACGCTGATCCAGCGTGTCGGCCAGCGCCGCGTGACGACGCCGCACGGCGAGTTCGACTGCATCGCCTACCGCGACAAGGGCGGCGGCCTGCATCTGGCGCTGACCCACGGCCAGTGGACACCGGCCGACGAGGTCACGGTGCGCGTGCACGAGCCCTTCACCGTCTTCGACGTGCTCGATGCCTGCGGCGGCGGCCACTCCTGGCCGCTGCCGGCGGCGCTGGCCGCGCTGCAGGCCGCCGAACGCGGCTGCGCCGTGCTGCTGAACTGCACCCACGACGTCGAGACGCTGCTGCCGCAGCTGCTGCCGCCCGAGCAGCGCGAGGCCGCGCCGCGCACCCCGGCCGACCTGCGCACCTACGGCGTCGGCGCGCAGATCCTGCGCGAGCTGGGCGTGCGCCGCATGCGCCTGCTCGGCAACCCGCGCCGCATGCCGAGCATGCCGGGCTACGGCCTGGAGATCACCGGCTTCGTCGCCGCGCACGCCTGAGGACCGCCATGCAGAACGCCGAACAGGGCCAGGCCGCCGATCTCGACGGCCGCGGCCTGCGCATCGCCATCGTGCGGGCACGTTTCAACGACTCGATCACCGCCGCGCTGGCCGACGCCTGCCGCGCCGAGCTGGCGCGCCTGGACGTCGACGCGGCCGACGTGCGCGAGGTCACCGTGCCCGGCGCGCTCGAGGTGCCGGTGGCGCTGGCGGCGCTGGCCGCCTCGGGCGGCTACGACGCGCTGGTCGCGCTGGGCTGCATCATCCGCGGCGAGACCTACCACTTCGAACTGGTGGCCAACGAAAGCGGCGCCGGCGTCACCCGCGTCGCGCTGGACCACCGCCTCCCCATTGCCAACGCCATCCTGACCGTCGAGAACGAAGCCCAGGCCTGGGCCCGTGCCGAGGACAAGGGCCGCGACGCCGCGCGCGTCGCCGTCGAGATGGCGAACCTGCTGGAAGACCTGTCGTGAGCACCGAACCCACTGCCGCGCGCAAACGCGCCGCGCCCAAGTCCGCCCGTCGCCGTTCGCGCGAGATCGCGCTGCAAGGCCTGTACGAGTGGCTGATCAGCGGCGCCGACGCCGGCACCATCGACGCCCACATGCGCGAGCAGGACGGCTTCGACAAGTGCGACCGCGCCCACTTCGACGCCCTGCTGCACGGCTGCATCGCCGAAGCCTCGGCGCTCGACGCGGTGCTCGCGCGCCACGTCGACCGCCGCACCAACCAGCTGTCGCCGGTCGAGCACGCGGTGCTGATGATCGGCGCCTACGAGCTGACGCACTGCCTGGAAGTGCCGTACCGCGTGGCGATCAACGAGGCCGTCGAGCTCGCCAAGAGCTTCGGCGGCACCGACGGCCACAAGTACGTCAACGGCGTGCTCGACAAGGCCGCCGGCGACCTGCGCCCGGCCGAGGTCGCGCAGCGCCGCGCCCAGGGGGCCTGATGCGCGTCGCCAGCCGGGTCGGGCGCATCGACCCGTTCTACGTCATGGAATGCGCCAAGGCGGCCGACCGCATCGCCGCCAGCCCCGCCTGCGACCCCGCGCGCGGCGGCGAGCCGATGATCTACCTGAACATCGGCGAACCCGACTTCACCGCGCCGCCGGGCGTGCAGCGCGCCGCCGAGGCCTGCCTGGCCGCCGGCCGCACGCAGTACACGCCGGCGCTGGGCCTGCCGGCGCTGCGCGAGCGCATCGCCGGCTGGTACCGCACGCGCTGGGGCGTCGACGTCGACCCGGCGCGCATCGCCGTCACCGCCGGCGCGTCGGCAGCATTGCAGCTCGTCTGCCTGGCCCTCTTCGAGGCCGGTGACGAGGTGCTGATGCCGGACCCGAGCTACCCCTGCAACCGCCACTTCGTCGCCGCCGCCGGCGGCACGGCGCGGCTGCTGCCGGCGGCGCCCGAAGCGCGTTTCCAGCTCGACGCCGCCTCGGTGGCCGCGAACTGGACGCCGGCCACGCGCGGCGTGCTGCTGGCGTCGCCGAGCAACCCGACCGGCACCTCGATCGCGCCGGCCGAGATGGGGGCAATAGCCGAAACCGTGCGCGCGCGCGGCGGCGTGACCATCGTCGACGAGATCTACCTCGGGCTGGGCTACGACGAGGCCTTCGGCCACGCGGCGCTGGCGCTGGGCGAGGACGTCGTCTCGATCAACAGCTTCTCCAAGTACTTCAGCATGACCGGCTGGCGCCTGGGCTGGGTGGTGCTGCCGCCGGCGCTGGTCGGCGCGGTCGAGAAGCTGGCGCAGAACCTGTTCATCTGCGCCTCGACGGTCGCCCAGCACGCCGCGCTGGCGTGTTTCGAGCCCGAGGCGATCGACGAGTACGAACGCCGGCGCGAGGAGTTCCGCCGCCGCCGCGACTACATCGTGCCGGCGCTGCAGAGCCTGGGTCTGACGGTGCCGGTCGTGCCCGACGGCGCGTTCTACGCCTGGGCCGACTGCTCGCGCCATTCGCCCAGCAGCTGGGACTTCTGCATGCAGATGATGGAGCGCGCCCACGTCGCGATGACGCCGGGCCGCGACTTCGGCCCCGCCGCTGCCGAGCGCTACCTGCGCCTGTCCTTCGCCAACTCGATGGCCCAGCTCGAAACCGCCATCGCGCGCCTGGCGCGCGAGCTCCGATGAGCCGGCGGCAGCCCCGCCGGCCCGGGGGCCGTTGCTGCGCTGCCGCATAATCTCCCGAGCCGATGTCCGAGCCCGCCGAATTCCGCCACCGCGTCCGCGTCTACTGGGAAGACACCGACGCCGGCGGCGTCGTCTACTACGCGAACTACCTGAAGTTCTTCGAGCGCGCGCGCACCGAATGGCTGCGTTCGCTGGGCATCAGCCAGGAAGCCGGCCGCGTCGCCACCGGCACCGTCTTCGTCGTCGCCGACGCCACCGTCTCGTACCGCCGCCCGGCGCGCCTGGACGACGAGATCGTCGTCACCGCGCGCGTGTCCGACCTGTGCCGCGCCTCGCTCGTCTTCGCCCAGCAGGCCTGGCGCGGCGAGGAACTGCTGGCCGAAGCCGAGGTCCGTGTCGGCTGCGTCGACGCCGCGACCTTCCGCCCCGTGCGCATCCCGCTCCCGATCTTCGACGCCCTCCGATGAACCAGGATCTTTCGATCGTCTCCCTCGTGCTGCAGGCGAGCGCCGTCGTGCAGCTCGTGATGGCCGGCCTGGCGCTGGTCTCGCTGGCCAGCTGGACCGTCATCTTCGGCAAGCTCTTCGGCCTGCGCACCGTGCGCAGCCGCAACGAGGCCTTCGAACGCGAGTTCTGGTCCGGCCGCAGCCTGACCGAGCTGAACCAGGCGGCGTCGAACAAGGCCGACGCGGCGCCGATCGAACGCATCTTCGCCAGCGGCATGCGCGAGTTCCTGAAACTGCGCGAACGCCGCCTGGACGCCGGCGCCCAGCTCGACGGCGCGCGCCGCGCGATGCGCGCCAGCTTCCAGCGCGAGCTCGACGCGATCGAGAGCCACCTCAGCTTCCTGGCCTCGGTCGGCTCGGTCTCGCCCTACGTCGGCCTGTTCGGCACCGTCTGGGGGATCATGCACGCCTTCGTCGGCCTGTCCAACCTGCAGCAGGTGACGCTGGCCACCGTCGCGCCGGGCATCGCCGAGGCGCTGGTGGCCACCGCGATCGGCCTGTTCGCGGCGATCCCGGCGGTCATCGCCTACAACCGCTTCGCGCGCGACATCGACCGCATCGCGATCCAGTTCGAGACCTTCATCGAGGAGTTCTCGAACATCCTGCAGCGCAACGCGTCGGGCCCGGCCGGGAGCGTCTGAGATGCCTGCCGTGGCTTCCCGCGGCGGCCGCGGCCGCCGCCGATCGGTCAACGAGATCAACATGGTCCCGTTCATCGACGTCATGCTGGTGCTGCTGATCATCTTCATGGTCACCGCGCCGCTGATCACCACCGGCGTCGTCGACCTGCCTTCGGTCGGCAAGTCGCAGCAGCGGCCCAGCGCGGTGGTCGAGATCGTCGTCGGCAGCGACGAGACGCTGAAGCTGCGCCTGATCGACGGCAGCAAGGCCGGCGAGCCCGACGCGGTCAAGCTGCCGCAGCTCGTCGCCCGGGTGCGCGAGGCGCAGGACGGCAAGGCCGAGGTGCCGGTCGTCATCAGCGCCGACCGCAACGTCAAGTACGAGAGCGTCGTGCGCGTGATGGACACGCTGCAGCGCGCCGGCGTGCAGCGCGTCGGCCTCTCGGTCAAGCAGGGAGCCTGAGCTCGTGGCGCATGACGCGCTGCAGCCCCGCCCGCCCGACAGCCTCGTGCCCGGCGCCGGGCTGGCGCTGCTCGTCCACCTGCTGCTGATCGTCGGCCTGACGGTCGCGGTCGACTGGCACTCTGCCGAGCCCGAGACCGTCAGCGCCGAACTCTGGGCCGCGGTGCCGGAGTTCGCCGCGCCGCCGCCGGCGCCGGAGCCGCCGCCCCCGGAGCCCGAACCCAAGCCCGCTCCCGAGCCCAAGCCGACGCCGCCGCAGGCCGCGCCCGACCGCGACGCCGAGATCGCGACCGAACGCGCCGAACGCCGCAAGAAGGAAGAGGAACGCGAGAAGCGCGAGTTCGCCGAGAAGCAGGCGGCGGAGAAGAAGGCCGCCGAGAAGAAGGCGCGCGAGAAGGAAGAGGCCGACAGGAAGGCCAAGGCCGAAGCCGACGAGAAGAAGAAGGCCGAGCAGCAGAAGCTCGCCGCCCAGAAGGCCGAGGCCCAGCGCCTGGCCAAGCTGCGCGAGGACCAGCTGAAGCGCATGCAGAACTCGCTCGGCGGCACCGGCAGCGGCTCGCCGACGTCCACCGGCACCGCCGCGCGCGACGCCGGCCCGTCGGCGTCCTACGGCGGCAAGCTGCGCCGGCTGATCAAGGACGCGACCGTGTTCACCGAGTCGGTCAGCGGCAACCCGCAGGTCGAGATCGAGGTCCGCGCCGGCCCGACCGGCACGATCATCGCCCGACGCATCCTCAAGACCAGCGGCGTGCCGTCCTGGGACGAGGCGGTGATCCGCGCCATCGACCGCATCGGCACGCTGCCGCGCGACGTCGACGGCCGCGTGCCGCCCGTGATCGTCGTCACCGCCCGGCCCAACGACTGATCAGCACTCGGCGCCGCCGGCCGCGCGCAGATCCTGCGCCGTGGCCCAGGCGGCGGCCAGCGCCACACGAACGCCTTCGACCTGGGTCGTCAGCGGCAGGCTGGGCCCGGGCCGGCGCGCCGCCTGCACCGGCAGCAGCGGCAGGTGCATGAAGCCGCCATGCACGCCCGGCCGCACCGTCAGCCGGTGCATCAGGCCGTAGAAGACGTGGTTGCAGACGTAGGTGCCGGCGGTCTGCGACACCGAGGCCGGCAGCCCGGCGCCGTGCAGCGCCGCGACCATCGCCTTGATCGGCAGCGTCGCGAAATACGCCGCCGGGCCGCCCGGCAGCACCGGCACATCGACCGGGCAGGCGCCGAGGTTGTCGGGAATGCGCGCGTCGTCGACGTTGATCGCCACGCGCTCGACGCTGAAGTCCGCACGCCCGGCGGCCTGGCCCAGGCACAGCACCAGCGCCGGAGCATGCAGCGCCAGCGCCTCGTCCAGCGCCTGCAGCGCCGCGCCGAAGGCGCAGGGCAGGCGCCGCGCGACGACGCGGGCGCCGCCGATCTGCAGGCCGTCCAGCGCCGCGCAGACCTCCCACGAAGGGTTGAGATCCTCGCCCCCGAAGGGCTCGAAGCCCGTCACCATCAGCACCGGAAGGGTTGCAGTCATCGGATTAATGTCACTTTAAGTTGTGACGAGGACAGTGCCGCGCGTGAACACCGCCGCCGACACCGACCCGCCGCGCTGGACGATAAACGCCAGCGTCGAAACCCTGCTGCTGGGCGCCAGCGTCTTCTGGGCCGTGGCCGTCAACCAGCGCTTCTTCGCCAGCGCGCTGGCCGGCCACCCCGGCAGCAGCCTGGCCTTCACGCTCGCGCTCGGGCTGGCGCTGGTCGCGCTGCACTTCCTGCTGCTGGCGCCGTTCGCCACCCGCGCCACCGTCAAGCCGCTGCTGGCGCTGATGTTCGTCGCCACCGCCTTCGCCGCGCACTACATGCAGCGCCTGGGCATCTATCTCGATCCGTCGATGCTGCGCAACGTGCTGCGCACCGACGTGCGCGAGGCCAGCGAGCTGTTCACGCCCTCGCTGCTGCCCGACCTGCTGCTGCTGGCCGGGCTGCCGATGCTCGTGCTGTGGCGCGTGCGCGTCGTGGGACGCGGCGGCTGGACCTCGACGCTGGGCATTCGTGTCGCCAGCATCGGCATCGCCGCGGCGCTGCTGGTCGGCACGGTCGTCGCGCAGTACCAGCCGCTGGCCTCGCTGATGCGCAACCAGAAGGAACTGCGCTACCTGGTGACGCCGGCCAACTACCTGTGGTCGATGGCCAGCGTCTTCGGCCGCGAGGCCCGCGCCAGCGGGCCGAAGAAGGTGCTGGGCGCCGACGCCCGGCTCGGCGAGAGCTGGCGCGCCGATGCCCGGCCGCGGGTCGTCGTCTTCGTCGTCGGCGAGACCGCACGCGCGGCGAACTGGGGGCTGGACGGCTACGCCCGCCAGACGACGCCGGAACTCGCCACGCTGCCGGTCGTCGCCTTCCGCGACGTGACCAGCTGCGGCACCAACACCGAGGTCTCGGTGCCCTGCATGTTCTCGGCGCTGGGCCGGCGGCACTACGACGAGAGCGCGATCCGCGGCAGCGAGTCGCTGCTGAACCTGATGGCGCGCGCCGGTGTCGGCGTGCGCTGGCGCGACAACCAGGCCGGCTGCAAGGGTGTCTGCGACGGCGTGCCCTCGGAGACCGCGGCCGCGGTGGCGCCGGCCGCGCTGTGCCCCGACGGCCACTGCCTGGACGAGGCGCTGCTCGCCGGCCTGGACGACTGGCTGGCCGGCGTGAAGGGCCGGCAGATGCTGGTGCTGCACCAGTTGGGCAACCACGGGCCGGCCTACTTCCGCCGCTACCCGCCGGAGTTCGAACGTTTCAAGCCCGCCTGCCGCGACGAAGACCTGCGCAACTGCACGCGCGAGGAGATCGTCAACGCCTACGACAACGCCCTGCTCTACACCGACCACCTGCTGGCGCAGCTGGTGCGCACGCTGCAGGCGCACGCCGACCGCGTCGACGCGACCATGGTCTACGTCTCCGATCACGGCGAGTCGCTGGGCGAGAACAACTTCTACCTGCACGGCCTGCCGTGGCCGATCGCGCCGCAGGAGCAGAAGAAGGTGCCGATGGTCGTCTGGTCGAGCGCCGGCGGCTCGCTGGACACCGCCTGCCTGGGCCGCCGTGCCGCGCAGCCGGCCAGCCACGACAACCTGTTTCACCTGATGCTCGGCCTGCTGGACGTGCAGACCTCGCTGTACGAGCCGGCGATGGATCCCAGCCACGGCTGCCGGCGCGACACCACACCCTGATGGCGCCGACGATGCTCCGACGCGACCTCGGCGTCGTGCTGGCCGCGCTGCTGCCCGTTCTCGCCTGGGACGCCGGTGGACTGGACCTGCCGCTCGAGCGCCTGCTCGGCGGGCCCGAGGGATTCGCCTGGCGCTCGCACTGGCTGACCAGCACCGTGCTGCACCAGGGCGGGCGGGCGCTGGCCTGGGTGGCCGTCGCGCTGCTGGCGCTCAACGTGCTGCGCCCGCTGCTGGGCTGCCGCCTGACGCGGGGCGAGCGGCTGCGCTGGCTGCTGGTGACGCTGGCGGTGTTCGCCGTCGTGCCGCTGGTCAAGGACGGCAGCGCGACCAGCTGCCCGTGGTCGCTGGCCGAGTTCGGCGGCAGCGCGTCCTACGTGTCGCACTGGCGCTGGGGCGTCGGCGACGGCGGCCCGGGCCGCTGCTTCCCCTCGGGCCACGCCACCGCGGCGGCGGCCTTCTTCACCGGCTGGTTCGCGCTGCGCCGACGCCACCCGCGCGGCGCACGCCGCTGGCTGGCGGCGACGCTGGCGCTGACCGCGCTGCTCGGCGCCGCGCAGATGCTGCGCGGCGCGCACTACCTCAGCCACGTGCTCTGGGCGGCCTGGCTGTGCTGGGCGATGGCCGCGGCGACGGCGCCGCGCCCCGCCCTGCAGCCGGCCTACACCGGCTCGCCGTAGCCGCCGCCGCCGGGCGTCGCGACGACGAAGACGTCGCCCGGCGCCATCGCCACCGAACCGATGTGGCCCAGCGGCTCGACGCCGCCGTCGGCGCGCTCGACGCGGTTGACGCCCAGCGCCCCCGGCCGGCCGCCGGCCAGCCCGAAAGCCGGCACCTCGCGGCCGTTGCTGAGGATGGACGCGGTCATCGCCTCGAGGAAACGCACGCGGCGCACGCCGCCGTCGCCGCCGCGCCAGCGGCCGGTACCG
The DNA here is from genome assembly GCF_000190375.1 of Rubrivivax benzoatilyticus JA2 = ATCC BAA-35. Lineage (GTDB taxonomy): Bacteria > Pseudomonadota > Gammaproteobacteria > Burkholderiales > Burkholderiaceae_C > Rubrivivax > Rubrivivax benzoatilyticus. The sequence goes on along the minus strand of NZ_AEWG01000062.1, from coordinate 6,832 downwards.
CCCGAACCGGCGCGCAGCGCGTAGCTCTCCAGCAGCACCGGGAAACGGTGCTCCAGCACCTCGGGGTCGGTGAGGCGCGAGTTCGTCATGTGCGTCTGCACGACCGCCGTGCCGTCGAAGCCTGGGCCGGCACCCGAGCCGCCGGAGATCGTCTCGTAGTACTGGTGGCGCTCGTTGCCGAAGGTGAAGTTGCTCATCGTGCACGGCCCCGAGGCCATGACGCCGAGCGCGCCGTAGAGCGCGTTGGTGACGCACATCGAGGTCTCGACGTTGCCCGCCACCACCGCCGCCGGCGGCCGCGGGTTGAGCATCGAGCCCGCCGGCACGATCACCTTCAGCGGCTTCAGGCAGCCGGCGTTGAGCGGGATGTCGGCGTCGACCAGGGTGCGGAAGACGTAGAGCACCGCGGCCATCGTCACCGCCTTCGGGGCGTTGAAGTTGTTCGCCAGCTGCTCGCTGGTGCCGCTGAAGTCGATCGTCGCCTCGCGTGACGCGGCGTCGACGCTGACCTTCACGCGGATCACGGCGCCGTTGTCCAGCGGCAGCTCGAACGAGCCGTTCTTCAGCGCCCCGATGACGCGGCGCACCGACTCCTCGGCGTTGTCCTGCACGTGGCCCATGTAGGCGGCGACCGTCTCGCGGCCGTACTGGGCGACCATCGCGCGCAGCTCGTGCACGCCCTTCTCGTTGGCGGCGATCTGCGCGCGCAGGTCGGCGAGGTTCTGCTCGGGGTTGCGCGCCGGGTGCGCGCCGGAGGTCAGCAGCGCCCGCATCTCGGCTTCGCGCAGCCGCCCGCCTTCGACGAGCAGCACGTTGTCCAGCAGCACGCCTTCCTCGGCGATCGAGGTCGAGAACGGCGGCATCGAGCCCGGCGTGATGCCGCCGATGTCGGCATGGTGGCCGCGGCTGGCGACGAAGAACGCCGGCTTCGCATCCGCGTCGGCCAGGTAGACCGGCGTGACGACGGTGACGTCGGGCAGATGCGTGCCGCCGTGGTAGGGGTCGTTGAGCACGTAGACGTCGCCCGGCTTCATCTCGGGGTTGCGCGCGATGACGCTGGCGATGCTCTCGCTCATCGAGCCCAGGTGCACCGGCATGTGCGGCGCGTTGGCGATCAGCCGGCCCTCGGCGTCGAACAGCGCGCAGGAGAAGTCCAGCCGCTCCTTGATGTTCACCGAGTAGGCGGTGTTCTGCAGCCGCGAGCCCATCTGCTCGGCGATGCTCATGAAGAGGTTGTTGAAGACCTCCAGCAGCACCGGGTCGGCGTCGGTGCCGACGGCGTGCGCGGCGGCGCGCGGCGCGACACGTTCCAGCTCCATCGCGCCGTCGAGCCGCACACGCGCGCGCCAGCCGGGTTCGACGACCGTCGTCGCGTTGCGCTCGGCGACGATCGCCGGGCCGTCGACCGTGGCGCCGACGGCGAGCGTCTCGCGCACGTGCAAGGCGGCGTCGTGCCAGCCACCGTGATACAGGCGCACGCGCGCCGCCGGCTCGGGCGTGAACGGTGCCGGCTCGGACACGCTGTCGGCGACGCCGAAGGCTTCGCCGGCGGCGACCGCCTCGACGCCGACCGCCTCGACGACCAGCGCGCGCCCCGGCATCGTGAACGCGAATCGGCGGCGATAGGCGGCTTCGAAAGCCGCGGCCAGCGCCTCGGCGTCGGCGTTCCAGGCCAGCTCCAGCGCGGTGTCGGTGCCGGCGTAGCGCAGGTGCAAGCGCTCGCGGCAGTCGATCGATTCGGGCGCGACGCCTTGCGAAGCCAGCTCGTCGGCGGCGGTGGCGGCCAGCTCGTCCAGCCGGGCGCGCGCGGCGGCCAGGCCGGCGGCGTCCAGCGGCGCTTCGAGCGAGGCCTCGCGCATCACGATGCGGTCGGCCAGCCCCATGCCGTAGGCCGACAGCACGCCGGCCAGCGGGTGCACGAAGACGCGGCCCATGCCGAGCGCGTCGGCCACCGCGCAGGCGTGCTGGCCGCCGGCACCGCCGAAACACTGCAGCGTGTAGCCGGTGACGTCGTAACCGCGCGCCACCGAGATGCGCTTGATCGCGTTGGCCATGTTCTGCACCGCGATGGCGAGGAACCCTTCGGCCAGCGCCTCGGGCGTCGTCGGCCGGCCGGTCGCGGCCTGGACCTCGGCGGCCAGCGCGGCGAAGCGTGCGGCGACGCCGTCGGCGTCCAGCGGCTCGTCGGCACCGGGGCCGAAGACCTTCGGGAACCAGGCCGGCTGCACACGCCCGAGCAGCACGTTGGCGTCGGTCGTCGCCAGCGGGCCGCCGCGGCGGTAACAGGCCGGGCCCGGATGGGCACCGGCGCTCTCGGGGCCGACGCGCAGCCGCGCGCCGTCGAAGGCCAGGATCGAGCCGCCGCCGGCGGCCACGGTGTGGATGCTCATCATCGGCGCGCGCATGCGCACGCCGGCGACCTGGGTCTCGAAGGCGCGCTCGAACTCGCCGGCCCAGTGGCTGACGTCGGTGCTGGTGCCGCCCATGTCGAAGCCGATCAGCCGGCGGCGGCCGGCGGCGGCCGCGGTGCGCACCATGCCGACGATGCCGCCGGCCGGGCCGGAGAGGATGGCGTCCTTGCCCTGGAAGCGTGTCGCCTCGGTCAGCCCGCCCGAGCTCTGCATGAACAGCAGCCGCACGCCGGGCATCTGCGCGCCGACACGGTCGACGTAGCGGCGCAGGATCGGCGACAGGTAGGCGTCGACGACCGTCGTGTCGCCGCGCGGCACGAACTTCATCAGCGGGCTGGTCTGGTGCGAGGCGCTGACCTGGCTGAAGCCGGCGGCCTGCGCCAGCCGCGCCGCGGCCGCCTCGTGCGCCGTGTGGCGCCAGCCGTGCAGGAAGACGATGGCGCAGGACTTGAACCCCGCTTCGCGCGCCGCCGCCAGTTCGGCGGCCAGCGCCGCCTCGTCCAGCGGCTGCAGCACCGTGCCGTCGTCCTGCACGCGTTCGTCGGCTTCGACGACGCGCGTGTAGAGCCGCTCGGGCAGCACGATGTGGCGGTCGAAGAGCCGCGGCCGCGCCTGCCAGGCAATGCGCAAGGCGTCGCGGAAACCGCGGGTCGTCACCAGCAGCGTCGGCTCGCCCTGGCGCTCGAGCAGCGCGTTGGTGGCCACCGTCGTGCCCATCTTCACGCAGTCGACGAGCTCCGGCGTGATCGCCTGCCCCGGCGCCAGGCCGAGCAGGCGGCGGATGCCCTCGACGGCGGCGTCCTCGTAGTGCTCCGGGTTCACGGACAGCAGCTTCAGCGTGTGCAGCGCACCCGCCGGGTCGCGGCCGACGACGTCGGTGAAGGTGCCGCCACGGTCGATCCAGAACTGCCAGAGCCTCTTCGTCACGCCTTGCTCCTCGACGCCGCCGATCGCGGCCCGGCCGAGTCTAGAAGCGCCGGCGCCGGCGCGCCTCGGGGGCCGACCCTGCGGCCGGTGCGGCACATGCCGCATCTGGGCCGCTTTCCCTGACCAGTTCGAGGTTTCGGCGCCGGCCCGCGCGCCTAGCATCGACGCACGGCGCAATGGACCGGGCAGGCGCCCGGCCGCCCGGAGAACCCACCGAGCCTCCGCCATGACCGACCTGTCCCTTCCCCCGCACTCCTATCCCGGCGACTCCATCGGCGGCGAGCCCACGCCCGGCGCGCGCCACGAGGCTTTCGCCTGGCCGACGCCGCCGCTGCCCGGCTACCCGCCGCCGGCGCGCGCGACGCAGCCCGAGGCCTGCGAGGTCGAGGGCCACAACGGCAAGGTGATGGTCGGCCGGCTGATGTACTTCCATCCTGCCGACGGCCTGCTGAAGCTGCGTGTGGCCGCCTCGCGCATGACGGTGACGCTGCGTTTCGACCAGTTCCGCCGGCTGCGCCTGCTGCATCCGCTGGCGCCGGTGCCGGCCGATGCCGACGCCGACACCGTGGCCGACGGCAGCGACGCGCGCCCGGCCGAGCCGTTCGCGCTGCTGTTCAAGGACGGCACGACGGTCGAGGGCCTGACGATGGGCCACGAGGAGACCGAGCACGGCCTGTTCGTCTTCGAGCCGCTGGACCTGGCCGGCTCGGTGCGGCGCAGCTTCTTCCCGAGCGCCAGCTACCGCCGCGCCTCGCTGGGCGGCAGCGCCTGGGCCGAGACCGACGCCGTCGCGCTCGACGAGGCCCCGCCGCCCGCGACGCCGGCCGCGCCCCCAGCGGTCTGCCAGACGCTGGGCGTGCGCCCGGTGGCGACGATCGAGGACCTCACCCAGGCCATCGACGACCAGGCACGCATGCCGATGGTGCGCATCGGCGAGGCGCTGATCGCGCTGGGCTTCATCACCCCGCGCGAGCTCGACGGCGCGCTGGAGCAGCAGAAGAACGAACGCGGCGTCGCGCTGGGCCAGCTGCTGGTGCGCCAGGGCGTCGTCTCGCAGGAGAACCTGCAGACCGCGCTGGCGCGCAAGATGCGCTACCCGGTGGTCGACGCGGGGAGCTTCCCGATCGAGGCCCGCGCGCTGCAGCGCCTGCCCTACGCGATCGCCTCGCGGCTGACGGCGCTGCCGCTGATCCTGCACGGCGGCCGCCTCGTCGTCGCGCTGGAAGATCCGTCGCAACGCCTGACGATCGACGAGATCGAGTTCGCCTCGCAATGCAAGGTGGTGCCGGTGCTGGCCCGCGCCGGCACGCTGGCCGCGGCGCTGCACGCCGCCTACGACAAGATCGGCGCCGTCGACCTGTCGCTGCGCCGCCTGGGCGACGGCGGCGCGGCGACCGAGTTCGAGCCCGAGGACGCCGGCAAGCTGCTGGCGTCGCTGGAGCAGACGCCCGAGGTCAAGGGTGCCGAGGACGACGGCCCGAGCATCGAGCAGAGCGACAACTCGCTGGTGCGGCTGATCAACACGATGATCCTCGAGGCCCAGGCCCAGGGGGTCAGCGACATCCACGTCGAGACCCAGCCCGGGCGCGAGAAGGTGCGCATCCGCTTCCGCAAGGACGGCCAGCTGCGCCCCTACCTGGAGCTGCCGCCCACCTACCGCAACGCGCTGCTGGCGCGGCTGAAGATCATGTGCGACCTCGACATCAGCGAGCGCCGCAAGCCGCAGGACGGCAAGATCAACTTCGGCCGCTTCGTGCCCGGCCAGCGCCTGGAGCTGCGCGTGGCGACGATCCCCACGCACAGCGGCCTCGAGGACGCGGTGCTGCGCCTGCTGGCCAGCGCCAAGCCGCTGCCGCTGGACAAGCTGGGGCTCAGCGCGAACAACTTCGAGCGCTTCAAGGCCGTCGTCGCACGCCCCTACGGCATGGTGCTGTGCGTCGGCCCCACCGGCTCGGGCAAGACGACGACGCTGCACTCGGCGCTGGGCTACATCAACACCCCCGACCGCAAGATCTGGACGGCCGAGGACCCGATCGAGATCACCCAGGCCGGGCTGCGCCAGGTGCAGGTCAACCCGCGCATCGACTGGACCTTCGCCAAGGCGCTGCGCGCCTTCCTGCGTGCCGACCCGGACGTCATCATGGTCGGCGAGATCCGCGACCAGGAGACCTCGCAGGTGGCGATCGAGGCCTCGCTGACCGGCCACCTGGTGCTGTCCACGCTGCACACCAACAGCGCCCCGGAGACCGTGACCCGGCTGCTGGACATGGGCATGGACCCGTTCAACTTCGCCGATGCGCTGCTCGCCGTGCTGGCCCAGCGCCTGGTGCGCCGGCTGTGCCCCGACTGCCGCCAGCCCTACGACGCCGGCGAGGCCGAGCTCGCCGAGCTGCTGGCCGACTACCGCCACGCGATGGGCGACGCCGAGAACGTGCCGGGCGAGGCCGAGGTGCTGGCCGACTGGCGCCGCCGCCTGGCCACGCCCGACGGCCGCTACAAGCTCTACCGCCCGGCCGGCTGCCCCAAGTGCGACGGCAGCGGCTTCCGCGGCCGCGCCGCGATCCACGAGCTGATGACCGTCTCGCGCCGCATGCGCCAGCTGATCCAGACCGGCGCACGCGCCGAGGAGCTGCAGCGCTGCGGCCTGTCCGAGGGCATGCGCACGCTGCGTCAGGACGGCATCGAGAAGGTGCTGGCCGGCGTGACGACGCTCGAGGAAGTGCGCGCGGTCTCCAACTGAGCGCGGCGAGACGGGTTCGCCGCCACGCGGCTTCGCTGCGTTGACCCGGCACCCTCAAGCAAGCTAGGGAGCGCCCATCCCCCGACGGGACGAGGCGCCCGACGCGGGTTAAGGTGGGCTGAACCATGCGAGCCCAGGGCGTCCACCTCCACCACGCGCTGCAGAGTGGCCGCCAGCACGGCGGCGAGCTCGGCCATCCGCTGTTCGAACTGCTGGCGGCGGTGCAGGCCTCGGGTTCGATCCAGCGTGCAGCGGCCGCGCTGGGCGGGTCCTACCGCCAGGTCTGGGCTTCGCTGAAGCGCTGGGAGTCCGGGCTGGGCCGGCCGCTCGTCGTCTGGACCCAGGGCCACCCGGCGCGGCTGACGCCGCACGCGCAGGCGCTGCTGGCCGAGGAGCGCCTGCTGCGCGCCCGCCATGCGCCGCAGATCGCGGCGCTGCGTGCCGAGCTCGAGCGCCTGTTCGAGTTCGCCGCCGGCGACGAGACGCTGCGGCTGGAGCTGCCCGCGGTGCCCGATCCGGCGCTGGCCCTGCTGCGCGAGGTGGCGGCCGAGCGCCACGGCCTGAACCTCGTGCTGCAGCCCTGCGCCGGCGCCGACGCCGTGCACGCGCTCGCCCAGGGCCGCACGGCGCTGGCGGCCTTCGCGCTGCCCGAAGGCCCGGGCGACGAGCCGGTGCCGGCCGCGGCGCAGGCCCTGCTCGCGTCCGGCCGCTTCACGACGCTGCTGGCGCTGCGGCGCACGCTGGGGCTGATGGC